>NZ_JBVOOL010000016.1:0-171912 GCF_055664045.1 Kitasatospora sp. NPDC023385
GCGGATCCTCGCGCTGACCGCCGCGATCTGGCACAACGACCACACTGGCCAGCCCGTCATGCGCTCGCTGACCGCGTACGACCACTGAACCCCTTGGCATCAGTCATCTAGTCGGCACAGCCCCGACCCTTGGCACGGGGGTCGGGCCCTACCGGGCCGCCAGCACCTCGCGCAGCCGCTCCGCCCGCGGGGCGTCCGGCCCCTCCAGCGCGAGCAGTCCCGCCAGCACCTGCGCCGTCTGCGGATCGCGCAGCGCCGTCGCCGCCGCCATCGCGGTGAACTGGTCCACCAGCCAGTCGCGCAGCTCGGTCACCGGCAGCGCGCGCCCCTCGTCCAGCCAGCTCAGCGATGCGCCCTCGACCACCGCGATCCACGAGCGCACCAGCAGCGTCAGCCGCGGCCCGGCCTCCCGCACGCCCAGGTGGCGCAGCGTGCGCCGCAGCGCCGCCCGCCGGACGTCGTCCACGATCGCCGAGGTGCGGGCCGTCTCCACCACCGAACCGCCGCGCAGCAGCGCCGAGTAGCCCGCGTCGTGCTCGGCCACGAAGGCGAAGTAGCCGTCCAGCACGGCCGCCAGCTGCTCGGACGGCGTCCCGGCCAGGGGTACGGCGAAGCGGCTGGTCAGCTCGTCGGCGGCGGTGCGCAGCGCGGCCTCGTACAACTGCTGCTTGCCGCCCGCGAAGTAGCGGTAGACCAGCGGGCGGGAGGCCCCGGCGGCTTCGGCGACGTCGTCCAGGCCCACCTCCTCGGGCGGCCGGGAGGCGAACAGCTCCAGGGCGACCGCGATCAGCTGCTCGCGCCGCTGCTGCACCGGCAGCCGCCGGTATCCGGTGCGGCGCGGGCGCACGTCGGGTACGGCCGGGGCGGGCACCTGATCGGCTGCCGGGGTGGGGCGGGCTTCCATGGCGGCCAGCGTAATGGGCGCCGGACGGATCGGATCCTGTCGCGGGCGAACGGATTCCCGCGGGCCGGCCCCGGGGCGGACGGGTCGGCCGGGGTCCGCAAAGGGGTTGCAAACCGGCCGCACCACGCCATGATGTCCGGATGGTTGAAGAACTGATCACCGCCGACGGCACCACCCCGCGCCGCATCGCCGACGGCTACGTCCACGCGCTCGCCGAGCTCGACCCGCTGACCGCGGTCTACCTCGGCCTGAACCCCGAGGACGACCGGCTGCCCGACCTCTCCCCGGCGGGCCCCGCCGCGATCGCCGACCTCGCCCGCCGCACCCTCGCGCAGCTCGACGAGGCCGAGCGGGCCGGCGCCGCCGAGAACGAGGCCGAGCGCCGCTGCGCCCGGCTGCTGCGCGAGCGGCTGACCGCCGAACTCGCCGTCCACGACGCGGGGGAGCACTTCCGCGCGGTGCGCAACCTGGCCTCCCCGGTGCACGACCTGCGGGAGTCCTTCACCCTGATGGCCACCGGCACCGAGGCCGAGTGGCAGGTGGTCGGCCGCCGGCTGGCGAAGGTCCCGGTCGCGCTGGAGCAGTACCGGCAGACCCTGGCCGCGGGCATCGAGCGCGGCCTGCTGGCGGGCCCGCGCCAGGTGACGACGGTGGTCGGGCAGATCGCCGAGTGGCTGGCGGGCGACGTGCCCGGCGGCTGGTTCGGGCAGTTCGCCCAGGACGCGCCGGAGCCCCTGCGCGCCGAGCTGTCCGGGCACGCGGTGGCCGCCGCCGAGGCGCTGGCCGCGCTGCGCGACTGGCTGCGGGACGTGTACGGCCCGGCCGCGGCCGGCACCCCGGACGAGGTGGGCCGCGAGCGCTACCGCCGGTGGGTGCGCTATTGGTCCGGCGCGGACCTGGACCTGGACGAGGCCTACGCGTGGGCCTGGACCGAGTTCCACGACCTGCTCGCCCAGATGCGGGCCGAGGCCGAGAAGGTCCTTCCGGGCGCCGACCCGATGGCGGCGATGGCCTGGCTGGGCACCGACGGCCCCGCCGTCGAGGGCGCCGAGGGCATCCGGGAGCACCTGCAGGGCCTGATGGACCAGGCGATCCGGGACCTCCAGGGCATCCACTTCGACCTGGCCGAGCGCGTCACCCGGGTCGAGTCGAGGATCGCGCCGGCCGGCAGCGCCGCCGCGCCGTACTACACCCCGCCGTCGCTGGACTTCAACCGCCCGGGGCGGACCTGGCTGCCGCTGCTCGGCCGGGAGCGCTTCCCGCTCTGGGACCTGGTCTCGATCTGGTACCACGAGGGCGTCCCGGGCCACCACCTGCAGCTCGCCCAGTGGAACCACGTCGCCGACCGCCTCTCCACCTACCAGGTCAGCCTGGGCGGGGTCAGCGCCAACCTGGAGGGCTGGGCGCTGTACGCCGAGCGCCTGATGGACGAGCTCGGCTACCTCACCGACCCGGGCCAGCGCCTCGGCTACCTCAACGCGCAGATGATGCGGGCGCTGCGGGTGATCGTCGACATCGGCATGCACGCGGGCCTGGACTTCCCGGCCGACTCCCCGTACAAGCCGGGCGAGCCGGTGAGCCCGGAGCACGCGCGCGAGTTCTTCGGGCAGTACTGCGGCATGTCCGCCGACTTCCTGGACAGCGAACTGGTCCGCTACCTGGGCATGCCCGGCCAGGCGATCGGCTACAAGCTCGGCGAGCGCGCCTGGCTGCGCGGCCGGGCGGCGGCGCGGGCGGCGCACGAGGCGCGCGGCGAGGAGTTCGACCTCAAGGCCTGGCACATGGCGGCCCTCTCGCAGGGCTCGCTGGGCCTGGACGACCTGGTCGAGGAGCTCTCGGTGCTCTAGCCGGCCGTACGGAACCAGGGCCGGGGGGTTCGTCCCGGTGTCCCAAGGCCCTGGTTCTTTTGTCCCAAAGGTCCGATTTGGTGAGGTTTTTCCTTGCCATCCCGTCGGGCCCGGGTATTGGCTGGAAGGCGACTGCGTGACCTCTCCGCACCCACTCCGGAAGGCTCGACCAGTGACTGCCCAACCTGCCACCGGTCATGAGGACGCGGACAGCCGCCGCTGGTGGGCGCTGGCGGTCATCGCCATCGCCCAACTCATGATCGTCCTCGACATCACCATCGTGAACATCGCACTGCCGTCCGCCCAGCGGGACCTGGGCATCTCCGACGCCGACCGGCAGTGGGTGATCACCGCCTACACGCTCGCCTTCGGCGGCCTGCTGCTGCTCGGCGGACGGCTGGGCGACCTCTTCGGCCGCAAGCGCGTCTTCACCATCGGCCTGCTCGGCTTCGCCCTCGCCTCCGCCCTCGGCGGCGCCGCGGTCGACCCGACCATGCTCTTCGCCGCCCGCGCCCTCCAGGGCGCGTTCGGTGCCCTGCTCGCCCCCTCCGCGCTGGGGCTGCTCTCCACCACCTTCTCCGACCCGAGGGAACGCAGTACGGCCTTCGGCATCTTCGGCGCGATCGCCGGCGGCGGCGCCGCGATCGGCTTCATCGCCGGCGGGCTGCTGACCGAGTACCTGAACTGGCGCTGGTGCCTGTTCGTCAACGCCCCGATCGCCGTCGCCACCGCCTTCGCCGCGTTCTCGGTGCTGAAGCGCGACCACGTCGCCAAGGGGCGCCGGGTCAGGCTGGACCTGCCGGGCGCGCTGCTCGGCTGCGGCGGCCTGCTGGCGATCGTCTTCGGCACCTCCGAGGCGGTGACCCGCGGCTGGGTCGACGGCCTGGTGCTCGGCTCGCTGGTCCTGGGCGCGGCCCTGCTCGTGGTGTTCGTCCTGGTCGAGCGGCGCAGCGCGCACCCGCTGCTGCCGGTGCACATCGTCGCCGACCGCAACCGCGGCGGCGGCGCGCTCTCGGTCGGCCTGGCCATGGTCGGCATGTTCGGCCTGTTCCTGTTCCTCACCTACTACCTGCAGGCCATCAAGCACTTCTCGCCGGTGGTCTCCGGCCTGTCCTTCCTGCCCATGACGGCCGCCATCGTGGTGAGTTCGACGGGCTTCGCGGCCCGGCTGATGACCAGGGTGCCGTCCCGCAACCTGATCGGCCCCGGCCTGCTGCTCGCCGCGGGCGGCATGGCCTGGCTGACCCAGATGCGGGTGGACAGCCCGTGGGCCGGCATGGTGCTGCCCGCCGAACTGCTGCTCGGCTTCGGCATGGGCCTGGTGTTCATGCCGTCGATGAGCCTGGCCACCCTCGGGGTCGCCCCGAACGAGGCCGGAGCGGCCGCGGCCACCATCAACTCGGCCCAGCAGGTGGGTGGTTCGTTCGGTACGGCGCTGCTGAACACGGTCGCCGCGAGCGCCACCGCGAGCTTCCTGGCCACCCGGATCGCGTCTAGCCCGGCGGTCCGCGCCCAGGGCGCGGTGCACGGCTACGTGATCGCGACCTGGGTGGCGATGGGCATCCTGCTGCTGGCCGCGCTGGTCGCCTTCCTGATGATCGACCACCGGCCGGAGCCCGGTGAGGCCACCGCCGTGACGGGCGGGGCCGAACCGGAGGCCGCCGCGGCCACGGCGTCCGCCGGGCGGGACGTGGACGGGCGGCCGAGTCCGCGGGCCGCCGCCATGGCCGACGTCCGGGCCAACGTCCGGGCCAACGTCCGGGCCAACGTCCGGGTCGGCGACGAGGCGCGTACCGAAGCGGGGGTGGAGCGGCCACCTGCCGATTGAAAATTGCAGCAAGGTCTTGCAGTCAACCTCCGGCGCCTGCTTGACTCCTGGACACCGTCCAGGGATCAAGGAGGCGCCGTCGTGCAGCCGGAGACCACGCCCGCGAGCGCCGAGACCGCGAGCATCGAGGCCGCAACCGCCGGGGCCGCCCCCGCACCGCCCGAGTTCGACCTGCTGGTCGTCGGCGGCGCGGGCGTGGACACCATCGTCCGGGTCGACCGGCTGGAGATCCCGCCCGGCGACTCGCAGTACGTCGAGCCGGTGCGCGACTACGTCGGCCACACCGGCAACGGCGTCGCCCTCGGCGCCCACCACCTCGGCCTGCGCACCGCCTTCCTCGACTTCCTGGGCGACGACCCGCAAGGCGCGCTGGTTCGCGCCGCCTACGAGCGCCACGGCCTGCACTTCGCCCACCTGGTGAGCCCGCACGGCACCCCGCGCGGGGTCAACCTGGTCGACGCCGCAGGCCGCCGCTTCTCCTTCTACGACGGCCGCCACCCCGCCGGCCTCCGACTGTCGCGCGCCTTCTACCTGCCGTACGCCGAACGCAGCCGGCACGTCCACCTCTCCATCACCGGCGTCAACCGCGACATGTACGGCGACCTCCACCGGCTCGGCCGCACCACCTCCACCGACCTGCACGACTGGGACGGCGCCGACCCGCACCACCGCGATTACGCGCTCCGCTCCGACCTGGTCTTCCTCTCGGTGGCCGGCTGCCGCGGACGGCACGAGCAGGTGATGCGGGCCATCCTCGCCGAGGGCCGCGCACAGCTGGTCGTCGCCACCGCGGGCGCCGAGGGCTGCCACCTGCTCACCCGCGGCGACCGCGCACCGCGCCACCTGCCGGCCGTCGACCCGGGCCGCCCGGTGGTGGACACCAACGGCGCCGGGGACGCCTTCGTCTCCGGCTTCCTGTACGCGTGGTTCCGGGGCCGCCCGCCGCTGGACTGCGCCCGGGCCGGCTCGGCGGCCGGGGCGTTCGCGTGCACGGCGGCCGGGACGCACACCGCGTTCCTCACCGCGGGGGAGCTGGACCGCTTACTCGCCGCGGGGTGAGGTTTTTCTCATCAGGATCCCAGCCTCCGGTAACGACCTTTCCAGGCTGAGGCGTCATAGTCGTTGATCGGACGCCGCCCCCGAACCCGGCAGGAGACAAGGCATGGGTCAGCACAGCCGCCGGAGATCCCGACGCCGTCTCCTGGGCCCGTCCCTGTTCACCGCGCTGTCCGCCGTCGTCGTGGCCGCCGTGGTCGCCGGGACGCACGGGCTGGACCTCTCCGACGCGACGGCCGCCGGCAAGTCCGCCCGCAGCACCCGCGTCGCCGCCGCACCCGCCCCGACCGGCGCCGCGTCGGCGGCCGTCCCGGCGGTGGCCCCCACGCCGACCGAGAGCCCGGCCCCGACCGAGAGCCCGGCCCCGACCGACGGCCCGACCGGCAGTGCGACCGACGGCCCGACCGCGAGCGCCGCCCCGGCCGACACCCCGTCGGCCGCCCCCGCCACCCACGGCGCCGCGCCCGGCACCACCGCGCCCGCCCCCGCCGACGCCCACGAAACCGCCACCGTGGGCGCGCTGTTCAGCGGATCGGTGGCGGCCGGCAACCACTTCTGCACCGCCAGCGTGCTGCACAGCCCCACCGGCAACCTGCTGCTGACCGCCGCGCACTGCCTCGACAGCACCGACGGCGTCACCTTCGTCCCCGGCTACCGCAACGGCTCCGCCCCGTACGGCACCTGGAAGGTGACCGCGATCCACACCACCGCCGGCTGGGCCCAGAAGGGCGACGTGGACGAGGACTTCGCGATCCTGGAGACGGCCCCCAGCAACGGCCGCAAGGTCGAGGACGTGGTCGGCGGCAACCGCCTGGGCGCCGACGAGCCCTTCGACGCCACCGTCCGCCTCTACGGCTACCCCGCCGGCTCCGAGGTGCCCAACCTGTGCACCAACACGAGCGGCCAACAGAGCGCCTACCAGCGGGTCATCCAGTGCCCCGCCTACCCGGCGGGCACCAGCGGCGGCCCGTGGATCAACGCCGCCACCGGCGACGTGGTCGGCGCCATCGGCGGCTACCAGCAGGGCGGCGACACCGACGACGTCTCGTACAGCGCCTACTTCGACCACACCATCGCGACGCTCTACGCCCAGGCCGAAGTCGCCGCCTCCTGACCCGGCCCCGCCCGGCCCGCACCGTCCGGGCGGGCAGGCCCCGGCGACCGGCCCGGAACATGACGAAGGCCCAGATCCGTGGACAACTCCACTGGTCTGGGCCTCGATTGCACTCTCGCACTCACTGCGTGAGTGCCCCCGGTAGGATTCGAACCTACGCACCCGCCTCCGGAGGGCGGTGCTCTATCCCCTGAGCTACGGGGGCCTATCGGCCTGTCGGGCGCTCGCGCTTCCGACGTGGAGAACACTACCAGGCCCGGGCCGCGGTCCGTGCACGGGTTTTCCGGGAGCCGGGCGGGGGCGGCCGCGGGCGGGCGGCCGCGGAAGTGCCCAAAGGCCGGACGGCGCGGCGGGCCCGCGGATACCCTCGGTGAGGTGTCGGGAGTGTCCGGGCGGGTCCTCGTGGTGGACGACAGCGAGGTGATCCGCCAGCTGATCAGGGTCAACCTGGAGCTCGAGGGCTTCGAGGTGGTGACCGCCGCCGACGGCGCCGAGTGCCTGGAGGTCATCCGCCGGGTGCAGCCCGACGTGGTGACGCTGGACGTGGTGATGCCGCGGCTGGACGGCCTGCGGACGGCGGCCCGGCTGCGCGCGACGCCGGCCACCAGCCGGCTCCCGATCGCGATCGTGAGCGCCTGCAGTCCGGCGGACCTGGACCTGGGGGAGACCGTCGGCGTGGACGGCTACCTGGGCAAGCCCTTCGACCCGGCGGACCTGGTGGCGCTGGTGCGCCGGCTGATGGCGGGCGGACCGTCGGCCGCGTTTCGCCCTGAGCGAACAGAGCGGACGGATCGCGGCTGACACCCCTGGAGGGACGGTGCGGCGGCGTCTCAACCGGTAAACCGGGTGGCGGGCGGGCACCCCGTCTCGCCTACGCTTGGCGTCGTGACCCCCGCAGAGCTTTCCCAGGCAGTCCAGGCCGCAGTGCGCGCCGCCGTCGAGGCGGGCGAGCTGGCCGTCGCCGTGCCCGAGCACGTGACGGTCGAGCGGCCCAAGAACAGGGACCACGGCGACTACGCGACCAACGTGGCCCTCCAGCTCGCCAAGGCGGCCGGCAGGCCGCCGCGAGCCATTGCCGAGGTGCTGGCCGAGCGGCTGCGAGGGATCACCGGCGTCGCTCAGGTCGACATCGCCGGTCCGGGCTTCCTGAACATCACCCTGGACACCGCCACCGCCGGTGCGCTGGCGCGCACCATCGTCGAGGCGGGCGAGGCCTACGGCCGCAACGAGGCGCTCAAGGGCCTCAGGATCAACCTGGAGTTCGTCTCCGCCAACCCCACCGGCCCGATCCACATCGGCGGCGTCCGCTGGGCCGCCGTCGGCGACTCGCTGGCACGCGTGCTGCGGGCCTCCGGCGCCGACGTCACCACCGAGTACTACCTCAACGACGCGGGCGTGCAGATCTCCAAGTTCGCCGCCTCGCTGCAGGCCGCCGCGAACGGCCGCGAGGTGCCGGCCGACGGGTACGTCGGCGAGTACATCGGCGACATCGCCAAGGCGCTCACCGACGCGATCCCGGGCGTCCTCGACCTGCCCGAGGCCGAGCAGCTGGAGGTCTTCCGCACCGAGGGCCTGAAGCTCATGGTGGCCGAGATCAAGCGCTCCATGGAGGAGTTCGGCACCCACTTCGACGTGTGGTTCTCGGAGAAGTCGCTGCACGACTCCGGCGCCGTCGAGAAGGCCATCGACCGGCTGCGCGAGCAGGGCCACGTCTTCGAGGCGGACGGCGCGGTCTTCCTGCGCACCACCGACTTCGGCGACGACAAGGACCGCGTCCTGATCAAGGCCGACGGCGACAAGACCTACTTCGCCGCCGACGCCGCCTACTACCTGTCCAAGCGGGACCGCGGCGCCGAGGTCGCGCTCTACATGCTGGGCGCCGACCACCACGGCTACGTCAACCGCCTCAAGGCCATCTCGGCCTGCGCGGGCGACGACATGAACCGCAACATCGAGGTGAAGATCGGCCAGTTCGTGAAGATGCTTCGCGACGGCGAAGAGGTCCGCATGTCCAAGCGTGCGGGCAACATCATCACGATCGACGACGTGGTCGAGTGGATCGGCGTGGACGCCGCCCGCTACACCCTGGCGCGCTCCTCCACGGACTCGACGATCACGCTGGACATCAACATCCTGACCAGCCAGACCAACGAGAACCGGGTCTTCTACGTCCAGTACGCGCACGCCCGGATGTCCTCGCTGCAGCGCAAGGCGGCGGACCTGGGCATCACGCGCTCGGCCGACTTCAAACCGGAGCTGCTGGCCACCGAGTGGGAGAACGAACTGCTCGGCCGGCTCGCCGAGTTCCCCGGCGTGCTGGCCGAGGCCGGCGAGTTCCGCCAGCCGCACCGGGTCGCCGTGTACCTGGAGGGTCTGGCCGGCGCGTACCACCGCTTCTGGGACAACTGCCCGGTCCTGCCCAAGGGTGACGACGAGGTCACGGACCTCACGCACGCCCGCCTCTGGCTGGTCGAGGCGACGCGCACCGTGCTCGCCAACGGCCTGACGCTCCTGGGCGTGACGGCGCCCGAGCGGATGTAGGAACCACCCCCAAGCGCACAGCGGGGGCGGCTGACGGTCAACGGGGACCGTCGCCGCCCCTCGCCATAGGTCAAGGAAACCGAGAGACATGAGTCGCTCCGCACACCCCGCAGGCCCCCGGCACGGCGATGTGCTGCCCGAGGGCCACTACCAGGCCCCGCCGGCCGACCTGAACGCGCTCGACCCCAAGGTCTGGTCGCGCACCGTCGCCCGCGGCGCCGACGGCGAGGCCACCGTCGGCGGGATCGGTGTCAGGCAGCTGGCGGCCGAGTTCGGCACCCCGGCGTACGTGCTCGACGAGGAGGACTTCCGGGCCCGGGCGCGCGCCTGGCGGGACGCCTTCGGCGCCGGGGCGGACGTCTACTACGCCGGCAAGGCGTTCCTCTCCAAGGCGGTCGTGCGCTGGCTGCACGAGGAGGGCCTCAACCTCGACGTGTGCAGCGCGGGCGAGTTGGCCGTCGCGCTGGCCGCCGGGATGCCGCCGCAGCGGATCGCGCTGCACGGCAACAACAAGTCGGTGGACGAGCTCGAGAACGCGGTGAAGACCGGGGTCGGGCACATCGTGGTCGACTCGTACGAGGAGATCGAGCGGCTGGCCGCGATCGCCGCCCGCCAGGGCGTGCGCCAGCAGGTGCTGATCCGGGTCACCGTCGGCGTCGAGGCGCACACCCACGAGTTCATCGCCACCGCGCACGAGGACCAGAAGTTCGGGCTGTCGCTGGGTGGGGGAGCGGCCGCCGAGGCGGTGCGCCGGGTGCTCGGCCACGGCAGCCTGGAGCTGCGCGGCATCCACTCGCACATCGGCTCGCAGATCTTCGACACGGCCGGCTTCGAGGTGGCGGCCCGCCGGGTGGTCGGCCTGCTGGCCGAGATCCGCGACGAGCACGGCGTGCAGCTGCCCGAGATCGACCTCGGCGGCGGCCTCGGCATCGCCTACACCAGCGACGACGACCCGCGCGAGCCGGCCGAGATCGCGGCCGCGCTGGCCGACATCGTCCGCCGCGAGTGCGCCGCCGCGCAGCTGGACGCGCCCCGGCTGAGCGTGGAGCCGGGCCGGGCGATCGTCGGCCCGACGGCGTTCACGCTGTACGAGGTCGGCACCGTCAAGCCGGTGGCGGGCCTGCGCACCTATGTCAGCGTGGACGGCGGGATGTCCGACAACATCCGTACCGCGCTGTACGACGCCGAGTACTCGGTGGCCCTGGTCTCGCGCACCAGCGAGGCCGAGCCGATGCTGGTCAGGGTGGTCGGCAAGCACTGCGAGTCCGGCGACATCGTCGTCCGGGACGCCTTCCTGCCGGCCGACCTGGCCTCGGGGGACCTGATCGCGGTGCCCGCCACCGGCGCCTACTGCCGTTCGATGGCGAGCAACTACAACCACGCCCTCAAGCCGCCGGTGGTGGCCGTCGAGGGCGGTGCGGCCCGGGTGATCGTCCGGCGCGAGACGGAGGAGGATCTCCTGCGTCTCGATATCGGATGACGAAATCCTTGTCTCAGATCATGGAACGACCGTAGATCCGTGCGGAAAGTCCCGGAGACTGGTACGGACCGAAGTTCCCGGCGGGCGGGAAAACCGCCGGAAATACCGAAGCAGATGAATGCAGAGCGGAGTCGGATGATGCGTACGCGCCCGCTGAAGGTGGCGTTGCTGGGTTGTGGTGTGGTGGGCTCCGAGGTGGCGCGCATCATGACGACGACGGCCGACGACCTCGCCGCTCGCATCGGTGCCCCGGTGGAGCTGGCCGGGATCGCGGTCCGCCGGGCCGGGCGGGTGCGCCCGGGCGTGCCCGAGCACCTCATCACCACCGACGCCGAGGCCCTGGTCGGCCGCGGCGACATCGACGTGGTGGTCGAGGTGGTGGGCGGCATCGAGCCGTCCAAATCCCTGATCCTGTCGGCCTTCGAGCAGGGCGCCTCGGTGGTCAGCGCCAACAAGGCGCTGCTCGCCCAGGACGGCACCGCGCTGCACGCGGCGGCCGCCGGGGCCGGGGTGGACCTGTACTACGAGGCGGCGGTGGCGGGCGCGATCCCGCTGCTGCGCCCGCTGCGCGAGTCCCTCGCGGGCGACAAGGTCAACCGGGTGCTGGGCATCGTCAACGGCACCACCAACTTCATCCTCGACAAGATGGACACCACCGGCGCCGGCTACTCGGAGGCGCTGGAGGAGGCCACCGCGCTGGGCTACGCCGAGGCCGACCCGACGGCCGACGTCGAGGGCTTCGACGCCGCCGCCAAGGCCGCGATCCTGGCCGGCATCGCCTTCCACACCGAGGTGACCGCGGCGGACGTCTACCGCGAGGGCATCACCGAGGTGACCGCGGCCGACATCGCCTCCGCCAAGGAGATGGGCTGCGTGGTCAAGCTGCTCGCGATCTGCGAGCGGGCCGCCGACGGCGAGTCCGTCACCGCGCGGGTCCACCCGGCGATGATCCCGCTCTCGCACCCGCTGGCCTCCGTCCGCGAGGCGTACAACGCGGTCTTCGTCGAGGCCGAGGCGGCCGGCCGGCTGATGTTCTACGGCCCCGGCGCGGGCGGCGCGCCGACCGCCTCCGCGGTGCTCGGCGACCTGGTCGCGGTCTGCCGCAACAAGCTGGCCGGCGCCACCGGCCCCGGCGACTCGGTGTACACGCAGCTGCCCGCCAAGCCGATGGACGAGGTGGTCACCCGCTACCACGTCAGCCTGGACGTGGACGACCGCGCGGGTGTGCTCGCCCAGGTGGCGTCCGTCTTCGCCGAGCACGGCGTCTCCATCGACACCGTGCGCCAGCAGGGCCGCGACGGCGACGCCTCGCTCGTCGTGGTCACCCACCGTGCCACCGACGCCGCGCTGTCGGCGACGGTCGACAAGCTCCGCGCGCTGGACAGCGTGCGGGACGTGGCCAGCATCATGCGGGTCGAAGGGGAATAAGGAACTGCCATGAACGCCGTTGCCGAGAACGTCGTCCGAGGCGCGCACACCCACCAGTGGCGCGGCCTGATCGAGGAGTACCGGGACCGCCTGCCGGTCACCGCGGCCACCCCGGTGGTCACCCTGCTGGAGGGCGGCACGCCCCTGGTCCCCGCCCAGGTGCTGTCCGAGCGCACCGGCTGCGAGGTCTACCTCAAGGTCGAGGGCGCCAACCCGACCGGCTCCTTCAAGGACCGCGGGATGACGATGGCCATCTCCAAGGCCAAGGAGGAGGGCGCGCAGGCGGTCATCTGCGCGTCCACCGGCAACACCTCGGCCTCCGCCGCCGCGTACGCGGTGCGGGCCGGGATGGTCTCCGCGGTGCTCGTCCCGCAGGGCAAGATCGCCCTCGGGAAGATGGGCCAGGCGCTGGTGCACGGCGCCCGGATCCTGCAGGTCGACGGGAACTTCGACGACTGCCTCACCCTTGCGCGTGAACTGTCCGAGAAGTATCCGGTGGCCCTGGTCAACTCGGTGAACCCGGTGCGCATCGAGGGCCAGAAGACCGCGGCCTTCGAGATCGTCGACATGCTCGGCGACGCCCCGGACATCCACGTCCTGCCGGTCGGCAACGCGGGCAACATCACCGCGTACTGGAAGGGCTACCGCGAGTACCGCGCGGACGGCCTCTCCTCGCGCACCCCGCGGATGTGGGGCTTCCAGGCCTCCGGCTCGGCCCCGATCGTGGACGGCGCGCCGGTGCTCAAGCCGCAGACCATCGCCACCGCGATCCGGATCGGCAACCCGGCCTCCTGGGACTTCGCGCTCGCCGCGAGGGACGAGTCCGGCGGCCTCATCGACAAGGTGACAGACCGTCAGATCCTGGCCGCCTACCGGCTGTTGGCCTCTCAGGAGGGCGTCTTCGTGGAGCCCGCCTCGGCCGCCTCGGTGGCCGGCCTGCTGGCCAAGGCGGAGGCCGGCCTGGTCGACCCGGGCCAGCGGATCGTCTGCACCGTGACCGGCAACGGCCTCAAGGACCCGGACTGGGCGGTGGCCGGCGCGCCGCAGCCGCAGATCGTCCCGGTCGACCCGCAGGCGGCGGCCCGGCAGCTCGGACTGCTCGACCGGTAGCGGAGTCTGACACTTCGACGGGCTGACCCTTTCGGGGGTCGGCCCGTCAAAGCTCTCCACTGACACTTTTGTGTCAATTCCGCTTCGCATTCCGATCCGATTCCGGCACGCATTCCGGCCAGAACCGGCAACACACCAGATCGAAGCCCCACGGGGTGTACCGCTGGGGAACCTCTCTTCGATACTCTGGCTTCGGCCGTGTGGCACATGCCCCGGGCCCGGCGCCGTCCGGGCCGCGCCGACGACCGCGGCCACCCGCCCCGACCGGGGCCCGCGGCCCTTTCCCCCACCTCGCACCGACGACGCGCTCCGCGCCGCCCGATTTCCCCAGGAGAGTCCACCGCATGGCCGGTCCTGCGTTCCGTGCCGCCGCCGTCCGGGTCCGGGTTCCCGCGACCAGTGCCAACCTCGGCCCCGGCTTCGACGCCTTCGGACTCGCGCTGGGTCTGTACGACGACGTGGTCGTCCGGGTCTCCGACTCCGGCCTCGCCGTCGACATCGCCGGCGAGGGCGCCGAGACGCTGCCGCGCGACGAGCGCCACCTGCTGGTCCGCTCGATGCGCGCCGCCTTCGACCGGCTCGGCGGCCAGCCGCGCGGCCTCGAAGTGGTCTGCGCCAACCGGATACCGCACGGCCGGGGCCTCGGCTCCTCCTCCGCCGCCATCTGCGCCGGCATCGTGGCCGCCCGCGCGGTCACCATCGGCGGCCCGTCGGCGCTGGACGACGACGCGCTGCTGGCCCTCGCCTCCGAGCTGGAGGGCCACCCGGACAACGTCGCGGCCTGCCTGCGCGGCAACTTCACCATCGCGTGGACCGACGAGGAGTCGGCCAAGGCGGTCTCCCTGGAACCCTCCGAGCTGGTCGTCCCGGTCGTGTTCGTCCCGGCCGGCGCGGTGCTCACCGAGACCGCCCGCGGCCTGCTCCCCAGGACCGTCCCGCTGGCCGACGCCGCCATCAACGCCGGCCGCTCCGCGCTGCTGGTGGAGGCCCTGACCCGGCGGCCCGAACTGCTCTTCCCCGCCACCGAGGACCGCTTGCACCAGGACTACCGCGCCTCCGCCATGCCGGACAGCGCCGGACTGGTCGGCGCGCTGCGCGCGGAGGGCGTCCCCGCGGTCATCTCCGGGGCCGGCCCGACCGTCCTGGCGCTCACCGACGAGGCGGGCGTCGACAAGGTGCTCTCCTTCGCCGGGCACCACGGCCACGGCGGCGATCCGGGGTTCGCCGCGCACCGGCTGGACGTCGACCGCGCCGGGGCCGTGGTGCTCCCGCTGGACGTCTGAGCTGCCCGTACGGGCCCGGCCCCGGCACCGCGCCGAGCCGGGCCCACGGACACGATTGGCAAGCACCAGGCTGGGGAATGTCTGAGGGGGTCGGTAGTGTTAACCTCATTGCTGCACCAGGTGCCCTCCGGGGCCCGGTGCGCCGCGTCCCGATCCCAGCACTCCACTGCCGTGGAGTCCCGGCGATGCACGGGGCGACGATTCTCCGGGAGCCCACCGCAGCGCGTACGCAGCCTGCCTGCGCGACACGCGGCCGCATCCCGAAGCCGTGACGGCACCTGACTCCCACCCGCGGCCTCCCACCTTGAGGCCAGGACGGGCGGAGCGCGGGCCACCGTCACGCGACGGGGGCCCGGGATTCGCAGGCAGCGTGGGGGTTACGCCCTCAGGGGAGGTCGACACACGACCGGCCCACGCGCCACTCAGCACCACCGTGCTTCACGCACCGCACCTCGCAGCCCTCCCTCGACAGGCTCCCGCCGTTCGAGGGATCACCGCCTCGGACCGACGCAGTCGAGCGTCGGTCAGGACAGCACAACCGGTCGCCGAGCCAGACAGGCCGACGTCCGCTCCAGGGAAGGACCCTTAGTGAGCGACTCCACCGATCTGATGGGCGCGCGCCCGGACGCCGAAGCGTCGGACGCAGCCGCCCCCGCTGCCCCGGCGCGCCGCCGCCGCAGCGCCGCCGCGGGCCTGGACGGCATGGTCCTGGCCGAGCTGCAGAAGCTCGCCGGGGACCTTGGCATCACCGGTACCGGACGCATGCGCAAGAGCCAGCTGATCGAGACCATCAAGGAGAAGAGCGGCGGAGACCCGCTGCTCGCCGCCGGTGGCGCCCCGGCCGCCAAGCGCACCGCCGCGAAGGCGGAGGCCGAGGCCCCGGCGGAGAAGCCGGCCCGCCGTACCAAGGCCGCCGCGGCCGCTGCTGCCGCCGCCGAGGCCCCGGCCGCCGCCGAGCCGCAGGCCCAGATCGAGATCCCGGTCCAGGCCGCCGCCGAGACCGCCGCGCCCGCCCGTGCCGAGCGCACCCGCCGCCGCGCCACCGCGGCCGCCGGCGCCCCCACCGCGCCGGTCGGCGCCGAGGGCTCGGCCGACGCCGCCGTGACGGTCGCCGAGCCGAAGCAGGGCGAGGCCCGCACGGCCGAGAGCCGCGAGGACAGCCGCGAGAGCCGTCGCGACCGCCGCGAGCGGCGTGACCGCCGCGACTCCGGCGAGCGCACCGAGCGCACTGACCGCGCTGACCGCACGGAGCGGACCGAGCGCGCCGAGCGTCCGGAGTCCGCCGAGGCCCAGGACGCCGACTCGCGCGAGTCGCGCCGCGACCGCCGCAACCGTCGTGAGCGCACCGACCGCCAGGGCCAGCAGGGCCAGCCGCAGAGCGGCGGCCAGAGCAGCCAGGGCGACCAGCAGGGCCGCCAGGCCCCGCAGACCCAGCAGCAGCCCCAGGCTCAGCAGGGCGGTTACGACGACGACGAGTTCGGCGAGGGCCGTCGCGGCCGTCGTGGCCGCTACCGCGACCGCCGGGGCCGTCGCGGCCGCGAGGGCTTCGAGGCCGGCCCGGCCGAGCCCGTGGTCGGCGAGGACGACGTCCTGATCCCGGTCGCCGGCATCCTCGACATCCTCGACAACTACGCGTTCGTGCGCACCTCCGGCTACCTGCCGGGCCAGAACGACGTCTACGTCTCGCTCGCCCAGGTCCGCAAGAACGGCCTGCGCAAGGGCGACGCCATCACCGGTGCGGTGCGCCAGCCGCGCGACGGTGAGCGCCGCGAGAAGTTCAACGCCATGGTGCGGCTGGACTCCGTCAACGGCATGGACCCGGAGAGCGGCCGGGGCCGCCCCGAGTTCAACAAGCTCACCCCGCTGTACCCGCAGGACCGGCTGCGCCTGGAGACCGACCCGGGCGTGCTGACCACCCGGATCATCGACCTCGTGTCGCCGATCGGCAAGGGCCAGCGCGGTCTGATCGTCGCGCCGCCGAAGACCGGCAAGACGATGGTGCTGCAGGCGGTCGCCAACGCGATCACCCACAACAACCCCGAGTGCCACCTGATGGTCGTCCTGGTCGACGAGCGTCCGGAAGAGGTCACCGACATGCAGCGGTCGGTGAAGGGCGAGGTCATCTCCTCGACCTTCGACCGCCCGGCCGAGGACCACACCACCGTCGCCGAGCTGGCCATCGAGCGCGCCAAGCGCCTGGTCGAGCTGGGCCACGACGTGGTCATCCTGCTGGACTCGATCACCCGCCTGGGCCGCGCCTACAACCTGGCGGCGCCGGCCTCCGGCCGCATCCTGTCCGGTGGTGTCGACTCGACCGCGCTGTACCCGCCGAAGAAGTTCTTCGGTGCCGCGCGCAACATCGAGAACGGCGGCTCGCTGACCATCCTGGCCACCGCGCTGGTCGAGACCGGCTCGCGGATGGACGAGGTGATCTTCGAGGAGTTCAAGGGCACCGGCAACATGGAGCTCAAGCTCGACCGGAAGCTCTCGGACAAGCGCATCTTCCCGGCCGTCGACGTGGACGCCTCCAGCACCCGCAAGGAGGAGATCCTGCTCGGCAGCGAGGAGTTGGCCATCGTCTGGAAGCTGCGCCGGGTGCTGCACGCGCTCGACTCGCAGCAGGCGATCGAGCTGCTCCTGGACAAGATGAAGCAGACCAAGAGCAACGCCGAGTTCCTGATGCAGATCGCCAAGACCACCCCCGGCTCCAACGACTGACCGTAGCCGGACGGTTGTCACAGCACGGAACCCCGGATCGCGCGAGCGGTCCGGGGTTCCGTGCGTCCAGGCCCGCTTTGTTCCAGAGTCGGGACATCTTGGGGGCGTCTGGATCATCTTGTCCGATTTACTCTGGACCGTATGGCCGAGCACAAGAGGGTCCTGAGTCGCCGCCGCAAGGTCCTGCGGACGGCCGCCTGCGCGTTGGTCGCGTTCGTCGTCCTCGGCGCCGGCGCGGCCGTCTACGCGTACGTCAAGCTCAACGGCAACATCAAGAGCGTCGACATCGACGGCCGCCTCGGCGGCGCCCGGCCGCCGGCCGCCACCGACGGCTCCTTCAACATCCTGGTGCTGGGCTCCGACTCGCGGAACGGCGACAACGGCTCCCTGGCCGGCGGGGACACCGGCGACACCGCCCGCTCGGACACCGCGATGGTGGTGCACATCAACCAGGCCCACTCGGGCGCGCAGATCGTCTCGATACCGCGCGACACCCTGGTCACCCGCCCCGACTGCACCGACGCGAGCGGCAGGACCGTCGCCGGGGCCAAACGCGCGATGTACAACAGCGCCTTCGAGACCGGCGGCGCGGCCTGCGCGGTCAAGACCACCGAGCAGCTCACCGGACTGCGGATGGACCACTACCTGCAGGTCGACTTCGCCGGCTTCGCCCGGGTCGTGGACGCGATAGGCGGGGCCACCGTGACCACCACGGTGGCCATCCACGACAAGGACAGCGGCCTCGACCTGCCGGCCGGGGAGCACCACCTGGACGGGCAGCAGGCGCTCGCCTTCGTCCGCACCCGGCACGGCGTCGGCGACGGCAGCGACCTCGGCCGGATCGAGCTGCAGAAGCAGATGGTGAAGTCGCTGCTCCGGCAGGCCGGCGGGGCGGGACTGTTCACCGACCCGGTCAAGGCGTGGTCGATCGGCGACACGGTGACCAGGAGCGTCACCACCGACTCCGCGCTCGGCTCGGTGAACGCGCTGGTCGGGCTCGCCCAGGAACTCAAGGGGATCGGGCCGGAGCAGCTCGGCATGGTCACCCTGCCGGTGGCGGCCGCCCCCGGCGACCCGAACCGGGTGGTCGAGCAGCAGCCGCAGGCCGACCAGGTCTGGGCCGCCCTCAAGGCTGACCAGCCGTTCCCGCAGGCGGTCGTCTCCGCGCAGCCGGAGAACCCCGCCCAGGCCGACCCCGCGGCCACCCCGTCGACGTCCGCGAGGACCTCCGGAGCCGCCGGGGCCTCCGCAGCCGCAGGTACCGCAGGTGCCGGGGGGAAGCCCTCCCCGAAGGCCACCGCGCACGCCACCCCGAAGACCGGGACGAACCCGGCCACCGCGCGCTGAGCGGGGCCCGGAATATCCCGGAACGGGCCCCGGTTTGGGAAGATGCGGCCGGTCCTGGCAGACTGGTCCGTCGGTCCCGGTTCACGTGCGGCGCTCCAGCCGCCGACCCGGTGCCCTCCCGAAACCTAGGAGCATCCCTTGAAGTCCAACGTTCACCCCGAGTATGTGCTCACGCACGTGACCTGCACCTGCGGTGCCGAGTTCACCACCCGCTCGACCGAGACCAGTGGCGAGATCCGCGCCGAGGTCTGCTCGCAGTGCCACCCGTTCTACACCGGCAAGCAGAAGATCCTCGACACCGGTGGCCGTGTGGCCCGCTTCGAGGCCCGCTTCGGCAAGCAGCACAGCGCGAAGGCCTAGCGCTCCCTCGGCGCCGGTTCGCGGCGCCCCCGTACTCGTTGTCGGGGGCGCCGGGGACCGGCGCCGTTCGCGTCCCCCCACGCACCGCCCACACCGCACCATCCGAACCCCCGGGAAGAAGGCCACCCCATGTTCGAGGCAGTCGAAGAGCTCCTCGTCGAGCACGCCGACCTCGAGAAGAGGCTGGCCGACCCGTCCGTCCACGCCGACCAGAACAACGCGCGCAAGCTGGCCAAGCGCTACGCCGAGCTGACCCCGATCACCCGGATCTACCGGGAGTGGCGGCAGGCCGGCGAGGACATCGAGGCCGCCCGCGAACTCGCCCTCGAGGACCCGGAGTTCATCTCCGAGGTGAAGGACTCCGAGGCGCGCCGCGACGAGCTCACCGAGCAGCTGCGGCTGCTGCTGGTGCCGCGCGACCCGAGCGACGACAAGGACGTCATCCTGGAGATCAAGGCGGGCGAGGGCGGCGAGGAGTCCGCGCTGTTCGCCGGCGACCTGCTCCGGATGTACCTGCGCTACGCGGAGCGGATCGGCTGGAAGACCGAGATCATCGACGCCAACGAGTCCGACCTCGGCGGCTACAAGGACGTCTCGGTGGCCGTGAAGACCAAGGGCAACAGCACGGAGCCCGGCCAGGGCGTCTGGGCCCGGCTGAAGTACGAGGGCGGCGTGCACCGCGTGCAGCGTGTCCCCGCCACCGAGTCCCAGGGCCGCATCCACACCTCCGCGGCGGGCGTGCTGGTCACCCCCGAGGCGGAGGAGGTCGAGGTCGAGATCGTCGCCAACGACCTGCGGATCGACGTCTACCGCTCCTCGGGCCCCGGCGGCCAGTCGGTCAACACCACTGACTCCGCCGTCCGGATCACCCACCTGCCGACCGGTATCGTGGCGTCCTGCCAGAACGAGAAGAGCCAGCTGCAGAACAAGGAGCAGGCGATGCGCATCCTGCGTTCGCGGCTGCTGGCCGCCGCGCAGGAGGAGGCCGAGCGCGAGGCCTCGGACGCGCGCCGCAGCCAGGTCCGCACCGTGGACCGCTCCGAGCGGATCCGGACGTACAACTACCCCGAGAACCGCATCTCGGACCACCGCACGGGATTCAAGGCGTACAACCTGGACCAGGTCCTGGACGGCGACCTGAACCCGGTGATCCAGTCCTGCGTGGACAAGGACGCGGCGGTCAAGCTCGCCGCGGCCCAAGAGAACTGAGACCGGCGCGCCCCAGCCCACGCGCAGTCCGCGAGCCGGAGCGCAGAAACGAGGTCGTACGGATGAACCTGCTGCTCGCCGAGGTGGCCCAGGCCACCCAGCGGTTGGCCGCGGCCGGCGTGCCGTCGCCGCGCTTCGACGCGGAGGAACTCGCCGCCTACGTCCACAACGTCAAGCGCAGCCAGCTGCACACGGTGAAGGACGCCGACTTCGACGCCCGCTACTGGGAGGCGGTCTCGCGCCGGGAAGCGCGCGAGCCGCTCCAGCACATCACCGGGCGGGCGTTCTTCCGCTACCTCGAACTCGCCGTCGGCCCCGGGGTGTTCGTGCCCCGGCCGGAGACCGAGACGGTCGTCGAGTGGGCCATAGACGCGGTGCGCGACATGGACGTGGCCGAGCCGCTGGTGGTGGACCTGTGCTCCGGCTCCGGCGCGATCGCCCTCGCCCTGGCCCAGGAACTGCCGCGCTCGACCGTGCACGCCTTCGAACTGGACGAGGGCGCGCTGCAGTACACCCGGCGCAACATCGACGCCAGCCCGGACCGCGCCCGCGTCACCCTGCACGCCGGGGACGCCACCCGGGCCTTCGAGGACGACCACTCCTGGGACGGCCGCTTCGACCTGGTCATCTCCAACCCGCCGTACATCCCGCTCGCCGAGTGGGAGTACGTCGCGCCCGAAGCCCGCGACCACGACCCGCAGATGGCGCTGTTCTCCGGCGAGGACGGCCTCGACACCATCCGCGGCATCGAGCGGGTGGCCGCCCGGCTGCTGCGCCCGGGCGGCGCGGTGGTCATCGAGCACGCCGACCAGCAGGGCGGCCAGGTGCCGTGGATCTTCAACGAGGAACACGGCTGGACGGACACCGCCGACCACCGCGACCTGAACAACCGGCCCCGCTTCACGACCGCCCGGAGGGTGGCGTCGTGAAGGGTCAGGCACGGTACGACCGCCCGGAGGGTGGCGTCGTGAAGGGTCAGGCACAGTACGACCGCCCGGAGGGTGGCGTCGTCCTGACCAGCAAGCGCAGCACCAGTGCGCGCACGGCCGCGCTGTGACGATCGCCGTGACTGCCATGAGCCACTCCGGAAGGGGACCGCACCGATGAGCCGCCGCTACGACTGTGCCGATGCCGGGGACCGCGCCACCGGCCTGCGCGAGGCCGCCTCGGCGGTCCGCCGCGGCGAACTCGTCGTGCTGCCCACCGACACCCTGTACGGGGTCGGTGCGGACGCCTTCTCCCCGGAGGCCGTCGGCGAGCTGATGACGGCCCGGGGCCGTGGCCGCGCCACGCCCTCGCCCGTGCTGGTCGGCTCGCCGACCACCCTGCACGGCCTGGTGACGGACTTCTCCGAGCAGGCCTGGGAGCTGGTCGACGCCTTCTGGCCCGGCGGGCTCACCCTGGTCGCCCGGCACCAGCCCTCGCTGCGCTGGGACCTCGGCGAGACCCGCGGCACCGTCGCCGTCCGGATGCCGCTGCACCCGGTGGCGATCGAGCTGCTGAACGCGACCGGCCCGATGGCCGTCTCCAGTGCCAACCGGATCGGCGGGGCGTCGCCGGTGACCTGTGACGAGGCGCAGGCGCAGCTCGGCGACGCCGTCTCGGTCTACCTGGACGGCGGGTCGGCGGACCACACCGCCGCCTCGTCCATCGTCGACGTCACCGGCAAGGTCCCGGTCCTGCTGCGGGCGGGCGCGATCAGCGTCGAGCAGCTGAGGGAGGTCGTCCCCGACCTGGAGGCCGGCAGTTGACGCCGACCGCCTCGCTCCACTCCGGGCCCGGCATAGCGCCGTACCTGAGTGTGGGCCCCAGGCCGCTGGACCACTTCCGGATCCTGTTCGTCTGCACGGGCAACATCTGCCGCTCGCCGATCGCCGAGCGGCTCACCCGGCGTGAGCTGGACACCCGGCTGAGCCCCCGGGTGGCCGGGCGGATCCTGGTGGAGAGCGCCGGCACCTGGGGCCACGTGGGCGCGCCGATGGAGGACCACGCCGCGACCGTGCTGGACGAGTACGGCGCGGACAGCGGCGGCTTCACCGGCCGCGAGCTGCTGGACGAGCACGTGGTCGAGGCCGACCTGGTGCTCACCGCGACCCTGGACCACCGCGCCCAGGTGATCTCGATGGGCCACGAGGCGGGGCTGCGCACGTTCACGCTGAAGGAGTTCACCCGCCTGGTGCGGACGATCGACCCGGGCACGCTGCCCGATCCCCGGCGCGGCGCGGACGTCACGGAACGGGCCCGCGCGCTGGTCCGGGCGGCCGCCGCGCTGCGCGGCTGGCTGCTGGCCGCCATTCCGGAGTCGGACGAGCTGGACGACCCGTACGGGGCACCGATCGGCATGTTCCGCAACTGCGGCGAGGAGATATTCCACGCGGTCGACCCGGTGGTCACCGCGCTCACGGGGGTTGCGGCGCGCCGCTGACGGCCGAACGGCCCTGTCCCGGCGGGCCTGGCGGCGGCAACGGTCCTACGCTGGTCGGACCGTCCCCCGGCCGCAGGCTGGGAGGTGCCCCCACTCGCAGCGACCGGGAGCCCCGCCATGACCGTCACCGATGCCGCGACCGGACCGACCACGACCCAGGGGCGCCCGTCGGCGTCCGAGGCGCTGCACCGCGCCGATCCGCAGCTCGCGGACCTGCTGGCCGCGGAGGCCGAACGGCGGGCCGAGACGATCCAGTTGCTGGCGGGGGAGAACCTCACCACTCCCGCTGTCCTGGCGGCCCTCACCGGCCCGCTGATCGACAAGTACGCCGAGGGCTATCCGGGCCGCCGGCACCACACCGGCTGCGCGCTGGCGGACGCCGCCGAGCTGCTGGCGATCGACCGGGCCCGCGAGCTGTTCGCCGCCCCGCACGCCAACGTCCAGCCCCGGTCGGCGACTTCGGCGATGCTGGCGGCGTACGCGGCGCTGCTGCGGCCCGGCGACGGGGTGCTGGCGATGTCGCTGGAGCACGGCGGCCACCTCAGCTGCGGCTCGCGCGCCAACTTCTCCGGCCGCTGGTTCGACTTCACCGGGTACGGCGTGCGCGAGGACGACGGGCTGATCGACCTCGACCAGGTGCGCGAACTGGCCCGGCTGCACCGCCCGAAGGCCATCGTCGCGGGGTCGATCTCCTACCCCCGGCACCCGGACTGGGCGGCCTTCCGGGAGATCGCCGAGGAGGTGGACGCCTACTTGATCGCCTCCGTCGCGCAGACCACCGGCCTGGTCGCGGCCGGGGTGGCGCCCTCGCCGGTGCCGTACGCGGACGTCACGGTGGCGGCCACCCACAAGCTGCTGCGCGGCCCGCGCGGCGGCCTGCTGCTGTGCACGGCCGAGCTGGCCGACCGGGTCGACCGGGCGGTGTTCCCGTTCAGCCAGGGCGGCGCGGCGATGAACGAGGTGGCCGGCAAGGCGGTCGCCCTCGCGGAGGCCGCGACGCCCGCCTACCGGGCGTACGCGCAGCGGACGGTGTCCGGGGCTCGGGCCCTGGCCGAGGGGCTCGCAGCGGCCGGCCTGCGCCCCCTGACGGGCGGTACCGACACGCATCTGGTGACGGCCGACGTGAGCCCGCTGGGCGTGAGCGGCGCGGAGGCCGAGCGGCGCTGCGCGGCGGCCGGGCTGCTGCTCGGCAAGTGCGCGCTGCCGTACGACCCGGCGCCGGCCGCGGAGACCTCCGGGATCCGGCTGGGCACCGGCACGGTGACCAGCCAGGGGATGGGCGAGGCGGAGCTGTCGGAGATCGCCGGGCTGATCGCGCGGGTGGTCGCCGGCGGCGCCACCGCCCCGGCCGCGGCCCGGGTCCGGGAGCTGGCGGCGGCCTTCGCCGGGCCGGCCCGGGGCTGACCGGCCACGGGCATCCCGATCTCCTACCCGGGAGGGCGAACCGCGATGCACGTCCCCGGCGTCCGACTCAATAAGGTGTGTGCCGTGGCGACGCACCTCGAACCCCGGGAAGGCAGGGGAGTACCTTCGGTACTTCCCCGTTCGACAGTCATGCAGGAGGCCAGTGGTGCGTGAGTATCTGCTGGTGCTGTTCTGCACCGCCGCCGTCACCTACCTGCTGACCGGCCCGGTCCGGAAGTTCGCCATCGCGGCCGGCGCGATGCCGCCGGTGCGCGCCCGTGACGTGCACCGCGAGCCCACGCCGCGGCTCGGCGGCATCGCGATGTTCGGCGGGCTGTGCGCGGGCATCCTGGTCGCCTCGCAACTCGACAACCTGAGCAAGGTGTTCACCCAGGGCACCGACATCCGCGCGCTGCTGTCCGGCGCCGGGATCATGTGGCTGCTCGGGGTGCTCGACGACAAGTGGGGCGTGGACGCGCTGGTGAAGCTCGGCGGCCAGATGATCGCCGCCGGTGTGATGGTCTGGCAGGGCGTCACGGTGATCACCCTCCCGGTGCCCGGCGTCGGCGCGGTTGCGGTGAGCCCCACCCAGGGCATGGTCATCTCGGTCACCCTGGTCGTCGTCATGGTCAACGCGGTGAACTTCATCGACGGCCTGGACGGGCTGGCCGGCGGCATGGTCTGCATCGCCGCGATGGCCTTCTTCCTGTACAGCTACCGGCTCTGGTACGGCTACGCGATCACCGACGCGGCGCCCGCCGTGCTGTTCAGCGTGCTGCTGATCGGCATGTGCCTGGGCTTCCTGGCGCACAACATGCACCCCGCGCGGATCTTCATGGGCGACTCCGGCTCGATGATGCTGGGCCTGATGCTGGCCGTCGCCGCGATCTCCGTCACCGGCCGGGTCGACCCGGACCTGATCAGCAACGAGACCGGCTCGGAGCGGGCCGCCGTGCACGCCCTGGTGCCGATCTACATCCCGCTGCTGCTGCCGCTGACGGTCATCGCGCTGCCGCTGGCCGACCTGCTGCTCGCGGTGGTCCGCCGCACCTGGGCCGGCCAGTCGCCGTTCGCCGCGGACAAGCGCCACCTGCACCACCGGCTGCTGCAGGTCGGGCACTCGCACAGCCGGGCCGTGCTGATCATGTACTTCTGGGCCGCGCTGATCGCCTTCGGCACGGTGGCCTTCTCGGTGACCAACACCGGCCGCACGGTGGCCCTGACGCTCTCCGGGCTCTGCCTGGTCGGCCTGGTGGTGCTGCTCACCCCGCGGTTCCGGCCGCGCGCCCCGCGGGCGGTGCAGTCCTTCGTCCCGCCGCGGTACCGCCGGCAGTCCTCCGCTCCGATGGCCGAACTGTCGGCGAAGGACAAGCAACTCCTCGGTGAGGCCGGCCGGGACTCCGCTGAGCGGGCCGACCACGGACCGGCCGGCGGCCGTCGCTGACGGGTGAGTTGACGATCCGTCGGATGGCTTCACCCGATCGGCGGGTTCGCTGGGCCGTCGGTGTGACAGGTGCCACACATTCATGGTAAAGCTCTCATCAAATAGTTTGTGATACCGTTCACGAGTACCGAGAACACGCCGAAAGACCTGACAGGTGGATGACTTCCGTCCCTGTTGGTCTCCCTCGACGGGCCCGCCGTCCCCGCGGGCGGCCCGGCGGCGATGCTCGGTCCGGTGTCACCCGTCACCGTTGTGCCCGTCCCCCCGCCACATCGACATGCCGCCGGAGCTGCCGACATGCCGTCCACCGACGCCCGGATCCTCCGAGGCGCCGCGATTCCCACTGCGGCCGCCGGAATCATCGCCATGGCGATCTCCTTCGCCGTCGCCGGCGGGAAGGGCCTGCTCGGCGCCCTCTTCGGCGCCCTCCTGGTGCTGGCCTTCTTCAGTTCGGGCCAGTTCGCGCTCGACCGGCTGACCAGGTCGAACCCGCAGATCATGATGGCCGCGGCGCTGCTGGTGTACACCACTCAGATCCTGCTGGTCGGCATCGTGCTGGCGGTGTTCAAGAACACCGAGCTCTTCGACCGGCGGACCTTCGCCTTCACGTTGATCGGCTGCGTGCTGATCTTCACCGGCTTCCAGGTGCGCGGCGCGCTCAAGGCCAAGACCTTCTACGTCGACCCCAATGCCTCGGAAAGCAAGGGTGACAAGCCCTCCGACAAGGGTCGTCAACAGTGACGAGGGCCAACTGTCCCCCCAACGAGGGGGGCGGTGTTTATGCCGCACTGACGGGCTGCTATCGTCCGTCGCAACAACGGAGTACGGGAAGAGGCCAGGTCTGTCCTGACAGTGGACGGATCGCCCCCCGGACCCGCGCAGTCTTCGATGATCCCGTGGTCGTGCAGTACGCCGTCGCGCGGGGTCGGCGAGAAACCCATCAAGTTCCAGTGCCGCTCCGTGGTCGCAGGCCACGCCGACACACCGAGGTTGCCGTAACCATGCGTCACGACGAAGGAGTCCGCGGTGAGTGCTGAACTCACGTCCTCGCTCGCCTCAGGCAGTTGCCACTTCGGGGACGCTGGCTGCGGCTTCCCGGCCCCGGGCCTGAACGAGTTCCAGTTCAAGCCGATCTTCTCGGTCGGTGGCGTCGACTTCAACAAGCCGATGCTGCTGTCGATCATCGTCGCGCTGCTGGTGGTCGTGTTCTTCTGGGCCGCCTTCGCCAAGCCGCGCCTGGTCCCCGGCAAGCTGCAGCTGGTCGGTGAGATCGGCTACGACTTCGTCAAGCGTTCCATCGTGATGGAGACGATCGGCAAGAAGGGCGAGAAGTACGTCCCGATGCTGGTCTCGATGTTCTTCTTCGTCTGGTTGATGAACATCATGTCGATCATCCCGTTCGCCCAGTTCCCGGTGACGGCGTCGATCGCGTTCCCGGCGGGTCTGGCCGCGGTCGTGTGGATCACCTACATGACGCTGACCTTCAAGAAGCACGGCTTCGTCGGCGGTCTCAAGAACCTCTGCTGGCCCTCGGGCATCCCCGGCTGGGTCATGTTCATCCTGGTGCCGATCGAGTTCTTCTCGAACATCTTCGTGCGCCCCTTCACGCTCGCGGTCCGAGCCTTCGCGAACATGTTCGCCGGCCACCTGCTGATCGTGATGTTCTCCATCGCCTCCTGGTACCTGCTCAGCCCGACCCTGGGCGCGCTCTACGGCTCGGCCTCCTTCGTGGTCGCCGTCGGCCTGACCGCCTTCGAGTTGCTGGTCCAGTTCCTGCAGGCCTACATCTTCGTGATGCTGGCCAGCAGCTACATCGCCGGTGCCCTGGAAGAAGCGCACTGAGCCTCGCAGCTCCGGCTGCCTCCCCTCCCGAACGCCCGGTGGCCAACCACCACCGGTCCACCACCCCGCAAAGGACAAGCTGAAATGCAGAACCTCGCTGAGGTCTACGGTTCCGTCGCCTCGATCGGTTACGGCCTCGCCGCGATCGGCCCCGGCATCGGTGTTGGTCTCATCTTCGGTAACGGTGTCCAGGCCATGGCCCGTCAGCCCGAGGCTGCCGGCCTGATCCGCTCCAACATGTTCATCGGCTTCGCGCTGACCGAGGCGCTCGCCCTCATCGGCATCGTCATGCCGTTCGTCTTCGGCGCCGGCAAGTAATTCCCCGCCGTTAGACCCTTTCGAGGAAGGTCCAGATATGAGCATCGCGGCTCAGCTCGCGGCCGAGGAGACGATGAACCCTCTCCTCCCCAACTGGCCCGAGATCGTCATCGGCCTGCTCTGCTTCTTCATCGTCTTCGGTCTCCTCGGCAAGAAGCTCCTCCCCAGCATCGAGAAGGTGCTGTCGGAGCGTCGGGACGCCATCGAGGGCGGCATGGAGCGCGCCGAGGCCGCTCAGGCGGAGGCTCAGGCCGTGCTTGAGCAGTACCGCGCCGAGCTCGCCGAGGCGCGCCACGAGGCTGCCCGCATCGTCGAGCAGGCTCGCGAGCAGGGCGCCGCCCAGCTCACCGAGATGCGCGAGGAGGGCCAGCGCCAGCGCGAGGCCATCGTCGCGGCCGGTCACGCCCAGATCGAGGCGGACAAGAAGCAGGCGACTGCCGCCCTGCGTCAGGACGTGGGCTCGCTGGCCACCCAGCTGGCGTCCCGCATCGTGGGTGAGTCCCTGGAGGACCACACCCGCCAGAGCGGCGTCGTCGACCGCTTCCTGGACGAGCTGGAGGCCAAGGCCGCCGTTGCTCAGGGTGCGGCCAAGTGATCGGCGCCAGCCGTGAGGCCCTCGGCGCCGGCCGGCAGAACCTGGAGAGCCTGACCGACTCCACCGCGGTGGACCCGGCCAAGCTCGCCGAGGAGCTCACCGCCGTCACGGCCGTGCTGGACCGCGAGGTGTCGCTGCGCCGAGTCCTGACCGACCCCTCGCGGTCCGGCCAGGACAAGGCCCAGCTCGTCAGCTCGCTGCTCACCGGTCAGGTTTCCGGCGAGGCCGTGGACCTGGTCTCCGGGCTGGTCCGTTCCCGCTGGTCGGGTGCGCGTGACCTGGTGGACGCGATCGAGGAGCTCGCCGCGTACGCCGAGATCATCGCCGCGGACCGGGTCGGCGTCCTGGACGACGTCGAGGACGAGCTGTTCCGCTTCGGCCGGGTGGTGAGCGGCTCGCACGAGCTGCGCGCCGCGCTGACCGAGCCGAAGGCCGGCGCCGTCGCGAAGGCCGAGCTGATCAGGAAGCTGCTCGGCGGCCGCGCCAACGCCGGCACCGTCCGACTGGTCACCGCCCTGGTCAACGCACCGCGTGGCCGTAGCCTGGAGCAGGGCCTGGAGTCCTACTCCAAGCTCGCCGCTGCGCGCCGTGACCGCATGGTGGCCCTGGTCACCACCTCGGTGCCGCTGTCGGACGCCCAGCGGGAGCGCCTGTCCGGCGCTCTGGGCCGGATGTACGGCCGCCAGGTCCACCTGAACATCGACGTCGACCCCGAGGTCGTCGGCGGCGTCCGGGTGCAGATCGGCGACGAGATCATCGACGGCACCGTGTCGAGCCGCCTCGAAGGCGCTCGCCAGTCGCTCGAAGGCTGAGCACCGAAGCAGCACATCCGACCCTCGGTCGGGAAACCGGTTCCCCAAGGAGCCGGTACATCGTACGGCCGGTTCATACGACCCGGCCGAGAGTCGAGTACTTGCGGCCCTCAATGGCGGGCCGAGGATCGCAAACTAGGAGAGCAGGGAAGCCTGATGGCGGAGCTTACGATCCGTCCGGAGGAGATCCGGGACGCGCTGGCCGACTTTGTCCAGTCGTACCAGCCGGACGCCGCTTCTGTGGAAGAGGTCGGTACGGTCACTGACGCGGCGGACGGCATCGCGCATGTCGAGGGCCTGCCCTCGGTCATGGCGAACGAGCTGCTGAAGTTCGAGGACGGCACGCTCGGCCTCGCGCTGAACCTCGACACCCGCGAGATCGGTGTCGTCGTCCTCGGTGAGTTCGGCGGCATCGAGGAGGGCCAGACCGTGCGCCGCACGGGCGAGGTCCTCTCGGTTCCGGTCGGTGACGGCTACCTCGGCCGCGTCGTGGACCCCCTGGGCAACCCGATCGACGGCCTGGGCGACATCGCGGCCACCGGCCGTCGTGCCCTCGAGCTGCAGGCCCCCGGCGTCATGGCCCGCAAGTCGGTCAAGCAGCCGCTGCAGACCGGCATCAAGGCCATCGACGCGATGACCCCGATCGGCCGCGGCCAGCGTCAGCTGATCATCGGCGACCGCCAGACCGGCAAGACCGCGGTGGCCGTCGACACGATCATCAACCAGCGCGACAACTGGCGCTCGGGCGACCCGGAGAAGCAGGTCCGCTGCATCTACGTCGCCGTGGGCCAGAAGGGCTCCACCATCGCGTCCGTCCGCGGCGCCCTGGAGGAGGCCGGCGCGCTGGAGTACACCACCATCGTGGCCGCTCCCGCCTCCGACCCGGCCGGCTTCAAGTACCTCGCCCCGTACACCGGTTCGGCCATCGGCCAGGAGTGGATGTACGACGGCAAGCACGTCCTGATCATCTTCGACGACCTGTCGAAGCAGGCCGAGGCCTACCGCTCCGTCTCCCTGCTGCTGCGCCGCCCGCCGGGCCGCGAGGCGTACCCGGGTGACGTGTTCTACCTGCACTCCCGTCTGCTGGAGCGCTGCGCCAAGCTCAACGACGCCCTGGGCGGCGGCTCGATGACCGGTCTGCCGATCATCGAGACCAAGGCCAACGACGTCTCGGCGTACATCCCGACCAACGTCATCTCCATCACCGACGGCCAGTGCTTCCTGGAGTCCGACCTGTTCAACGCCGGCATCCGCCCGGCCGTGAACGTCGGCATCTCGGTCTCCCGCGTCGGTGGCTCCGCCCAGATCAAGGCCATGCGCTCGGTCGCCGGCCGCCTGCGTCTGGACCTCGCCCAGTACCGCGAGCTGGAGGCCTTCGCCGCCTTCGGTTCCGACCTGGACGCGGCCTCCAAGGCCCAGCTGGAGCGCGGTGCGCGCATGGTCGAGCTGCTCAAGCAGGGCCAGTACCAGCCGTTCCCGGTCGAGGAGCAGGTCGTCTCCATCTGGGCCGGTACCACCGGCAAGCTGGACGACGTCCCGGTCGCCGAGATCCGCCGCTTCGAGCGCGAGTTCCTGGACCACGTCCGCCTGCAGCACAAGGACCTGCTCGCCGGCATCGTCGAGACCGGTCTGCTCGCCGAGGGCACCGTCGACGCGCTGACCACCGCGATCGAGGCCTTCAAGCAGGGTTACCAGACGGCTGACGGCAAGCTGCTCTCCGAGCAGGCCTGAGTCCGGTAGCGAGGGAAAGGACGTAACGACCCATGGGAGCACAGCTTCGGGTCTACAAGCGCCGGATCCGCTCTGTCACCGCGACGAAGAAGATCACCAAGGCGATGGAGATGATCTCCGCGTCGCGCATCGTCAAGGCGCAGCGCGCGGTGGCCGCCTCCACTCCGTACGCCGATGAGCTCACCCGGGCGGTGACGGCGGTGGCCACCCGGTCCAACGCCAAGCACCCGCTCACCACCGAGAACCCGAACGCCGCGCGTGCCGCCGTGCTGATGATCACGGCGGACCGCGGTCTGGCGGGCGGTTACTCGACCAACGCCATCAGGGCCGCCCAGGTGCTCACCGAGCGCCTGAAGGCCGAGGGCAAGGACGTGGTGACGTACATCGTCGGCCGCAAGGGCGTCTCGTACTACACGTTCCGCGGTCTCACGATCGCGGGCTCGTGGACGGGATTCTCCGACAAGCCGACGTACGGTGACGCGAAGACCGTGGCGGCCGACCTGATCGAGGCCTTCACGGCCGAGACGGGCGGCGTGGACGAACTCCACCTGGTCTCGACCGAGTTCGTGTCGATGCTGACGCAGAACGCGGTGGAGGCCCGGCTGCTGCCGCTGAAGCTGGACGAGGTCCAGCTCAGCGACCAGACGCCGGCCAAGTCGGAGATCTTCCCGCTGTACGACTTCGAGCCGTCGGCGGAGGGCGTCCTCGACGCACTGCTGCCGCGGTACGTCGAGAGCCGGATCTACAACGCGATGCTGCAGTCGGCTGCCTCCGAGCACGCCGCCCGTCGTCGCGCGATGAAGAGCGCGACGGACAACGCCGGCGAGCTCATCAAGTCGCTCACGCGGCTTGCCAACTCGGCCCGTCAGGCCGAGATCACCCAGGAAATCAGCGAGATCGTCGGTGGCGCCAACGCGCTGGCCGACGCTAGCCGCGGGAGCGAATGAGTATGACCACCACTGTTGAGCCGACCACGGCGACGGGCCGCGTCGCGCGGGTCATCGGCCCGGTCGTCGACGTGGAGTTCCCCGTCGACGCGATTCCGGAGATGTTCAACGCCCTGCACGTCGAGGTCGAGAACCCCGACGGCACGGGCAAGAAGCTCCTCACCCTCGAGGTCGCCCAGCACCTCGGCGACGGCGTGATCCGCGGCATCTCGATGCAGCCGACCGACGGCCTGGTCCGCGGTTCGCAGGTCACCGACACCGGCGCCGCGATCTCCGTGCCGGTCGGCCAGATCACCAAGGGCAAGGTCTTCAACGCCCTCGGCGACGTGCTGAACGTCGACAAGGACGAGTTCGAGTCGCAGGTCCAGGTCCGGTGGCCGATCCACCGCAAGGCCCCCGCGTTCAAGGACCTCGAGTCCAAGACCGAGATGTTCGAGACCGGCATCAAGGTCATCGACCTGCTCACCCCGTACGTCACGGGTGGCAAGATCGGTCTGTTCGGTGGCGCCGGTGTCGGCAAGACCGTTCTGATCCAGGAGATGATCTACCGCGTCGCCGAGAACTTCGGTGGTGTGTCGGTGTTCGCCGGCGTCGGCGAGCGCACCCGTGAGGGCAACGACCTCATCGACGAGATGGTCGACTCGGGCGTCCTGGACAAGACCGCGCTGGTCTTCGGCCAGATGGACGAGCCGCCGGGCACCCGTCTGCGCGTCGCGCTCTCCGCGCTGACCATGGCGGAGTACTTCCGTGACGTCGAGAAGCAGGACGTGCTCCTGTTCATCGACAACATCTTCCGGTTCACCCAGGCCGGTTCCGAGGTGTCGACCCTGCTCGGCCGCATGCCCTCCGCGGTGGGCTACCAGCCGAACCTGGCCGACGAGATGGGCCTCCTGCAGGAGCGCATCACCTCGACCCGCGGTCACTCGATCACCTCGATGCAGGCGATCTACGTCCCCGCGGACGACCTGACCGACCCGGCGCCGGCCACCACCTTCGCCCACCTGGACGCGACGACCGTTCTGTCGCGCCCGATCTCGGAGAAGGGCATCTACCCGGCCGTCGACCCGCTGGACTCCACGTCCCGCATCCTCGACCCGCGGTACATCGCGCACACCCACTACGAGACGGCCATCCGTATCAAGGGGATCCTGCAGAAGTACAAGGACCTCCAGGACATCATCGCGATCCTCGGCATCGACGAGCTGTCCGAAGAGGACAAGATCACGGTGCACCGCGCCCGTCGCATCGAGCGCTTCCTCTCGCAGAACACCTACGTGGCGAAGCAGTTCACCGGTGTCGAGGGCTCGACCGTGCCGCTGTCGGAGACCATCGAGGCCTTCAACTCGATCGCGGACGGCAAGTACGACTCCGTCCCGGAGCAGGCCTTCTTCATGTGCGGTGGCATCGAGGACCTCGAGAAGAACGCCGCCGAGCTGGCGAAGAAGTAGTCGCGGCCGGTAGCAGCTGAGTGACCGTGAGGGGTGGCCCCCGAGCCTGGGGACCGCCCCTCGCGTCGCATCGGCTGTGATTCCGGTCAAATCCGTGCCGCCGGTTTCATGCCGGAGGCGCGGGGCCGTTATTCTTACCGAAACTCCCGAGTAATCGGGCGTTGCATGAGCCTAGGAGCCCACGTTGGCTGAGCTGCACGTCGAGCTGGTCGCAGCCGACCGCAAGGTGTGGTCCGGTGCGGCCACCATCGTCGTCGCCCGTACGGCCTCCGGTGACACCGGCATCATGCCGGGGCACACCCCGGTGCTGAGCGTGCTGGAGACCGGACCGGTCACCATCCGCACGGTGGACGGCGGCACCGTGATCGCCGCGGTGCACGGCGGCTTCATCTCCTTCGCCGACAACAAGCTGTCTCTGCTCGCGGAGATCGCCGAGCTGGCGGACGAGATCGACGTCGCGCGCGCCGAGCGCGCACTGGACAAGGCCAAGTCGGGCCTGGACGAGCACGCCGAGCGGCGTGCCGAGGTCCGACTGTTCGCGGCGCGCGGCCTCAAGGCCCACGCCTGAGTGTGCCGGACCCCGGCTTCGGGGTCGACCGACGGTCCCGGGGACGCGCGAGCGTGACCCCGGGACTGTCGTCGTAGTTGGTAGGTCAGGGCGGTCGCTTGATACGACCGCTACGGGGAACGCGGGTAGCGAGGAGGTAGGTGAGCATGGTCCTCGCGCTTGTGGTGTGTGCGGCGGTCGTGGCCCTCGGTGTGATCGGCCTGGTGGCCTTCGCCGTGCGCCGCCGCCTGATCCAACGGGTGGGCGGCACGTTCGACTGCAGCTACCGGCTCAAAATGCCCGCCGACGCCTCGACCCAGCCCGACCTCGACGAGAACGGCAAACCCACCTCCGCCCCGGTCCCCCCGACCGACGGCAAGGGGTGGGTTTTCGGTATCGGCCGGTACAGCGGCGACTCGATCGAGTGGTTCCGGGTGTTCTCGTACGCCCCGCGCCCGCGCAGGGTGCTGCCGCGCCGGGAGATCGAGGTGCTCGGCCGGCGCTACCCGGAGGGCCAGGAGGAGTTGGCCCTGCTCTCCGGCTCGGTGGTGCTGCGCTGCCTGCACAACGGGGCGCCGCTGGAGCTGGCGATGAGCGACGACGCGCTCACCGGCTTCCTCGCATGGCTGGAGGCGGCCCCGCCCGGGCAGAGGGTCAACGTCGCCTGACGGTGCCCGGCTAGGGTGGCCGCATGGTCAATCTGACGCGCATCTACACCCGTACCGGCGACGACGGCACCACCGCGCTCGGTGACATGAGCCGGACCACCAAGACCGACCCGCGGCTGATCGCCTACGCCGACGCCAACGAGGCGAACGCGGCGATCGGGGTGGCCCTCGCGGTCGGGGCCCTGCCCGAGGACGTGGCGGCGGTGCTCGTCCGGGTCCAGAACGACCTGTTCGACGTCGGCGCGGACCTGTCGACCCCGGTGGTCGAGGACCCGAAGTACCCGCCGCTGCGGGTGCTGCAGTCCTACGTCGACCGGCTGGAGGGGGACTGCGACCACTACCTGGAGCAGGTGGAGAAGCTGCGCAGCTTCATCCTGCCCGGCGGCACGACCGGCGCGGCCCACCTGCACCTGGCCTGCACGGTGGTGCGGCGGGCCGAGCGCTCCACCTGGGCGGCGATCGCGGAGCACGGCGACACCGTCAACCCGCTGACCGCGAAGTACCTCAACCGGCTCTCCGACCTGCTGTTCATCCTGGCCCGGGTGGCCAACAAGGAGCGCGGCGACGTGCTCTGGGTTCCGGGCGAGAACCGCTAGGAGCGCCGTCCGACCGTCTCGGTGCCCTCGGCACTCCGGGCATCCTCGGCCTTCTCGACCTTCTCGACCTCGACGACCCGGCCGTTCTCGACCGGCACGCCCGCCGGCGCCTCCTTGGGCCACCGCGAGTAGCAGGCGGCCACGACCACGTTGACCACGGCCGTGATGCCGAGGCGCCAGTACCACTGGGCGAAGGTGCCGTAGTGGGCGGTGCCCCCGGAGAGCGGGACGAGCAGGGTGATCAGGCTGAGCGTGATCGCCGCGGAGACGACGGTGCGACCGGCGATCTGCCACTCGTACCTGGTCCGCTCCGGGCCGTACTTCGGCGAGGGCAGCGGCTTGGGGCCGCCGGCGAAGCGGTGCAGGAAGTGCCGGTCGGCCCAGCGGACCAGCGAGGGGCCGTAGCCGACCGAGAAGCCTGCGTAGCTCGCGGCGAGCGCGTGCGTCCAGCTCGCCTCGGCGCCGCCGCGCAGGTCGAGCACGGTGAGCGCGTACAGGGCGAGGTCGACGGCCGGGAGGCCGAGCAGCAGCACGGTGCTGGTGCGGCGCCACCGCAGCAGGTAGCGGGTGGAGAGGGCGAGGCCGAGCACGATCCACCAGGAGATCTCGGCGGCGACGATGAGGGTGATGATCACGTTGTGCTCCCGGGCGTTCGGCGGTGGGTCCAGCCTCGGGGGCGGGTGCGGCCGTGTCGTCGTCGTGCGGTGCCGTCCGGGCCTGCATCTTTCGATGTAGCGGGCTCGTCCGTGGACCGGAGCCGGGCGGGCTGCCGGGGATGGTGAGATGGGGTGTGCTCGTTCCGTCCCTCTCCCCGCGCCGGCTGGACCGGCTGATCGCGCTGTGCGGCCTGCTCGGCGGCACGGTGCTGATCGTCTTCCGGGTGTACGACAACGCCGACCACGTGCCGGTCTGGGCGGTGGCGCTGCCGATGCTGGTGATGGCCGGGCTGGAGCTGGGCCGGCGGACCAGGCCGGTGCTCGCGGTGTCGGTCGGCGGGCTCGCCTTCGCGGCCGGCCTGCTCACCGGCAGCCTGCTGGCGACGCTGATCATGTACACCGATCTGCTGTACGCGGCGGTGATCTACGGCGGCCGCCGGATGTCGCGGGTGCTGCACCTGACCGGCGGGTCCACCGTGCTGGTGCTCGCGGGCCTGGCCTGGTACGCCAACGGCACCTCGACCGGGCTGCTGATCGCGGTGCTCAGCGCGCTGGTCTTCCTGGCGCCGGTGTGGACCGGCGACGTGGTGCGCAAGCACCGGCAGGAGGCGGACACCGAGCGGCTGCGGGCCGAACAGACCGCGCTGCTCTCGGAGATGGACCGGCGCGAGGCGGTCGGCGCGGAACGGGCGCGGATGGCACGGGAGTTGCACGACGTGGTGGCCAACCATCTGTCGGCGATCGCGATCCACGCCACCGGTGCGCAGTCCGTGGCGAGGCGCCGGAGCCTGCCCTCGGACGACCCGCTGGTGGAGGTGCTGGCGGTGATCCGGGAGAACAGCGTCCAGGGATTGGCCGAAATGCGTCGCATGATCGGACTGCTCCGGGACAGCGGCGGGGGAGAGGTCGACGAGTCGTACGCGGCGCCGGACCTGGCCGCGGTGGACGCCCTGCTGGCCAAGGCCCGGGCGGCCGGCCTGGACGTCGGGCTGGACTTCGAGCTCGCCGAGCACGGCGAGCGCGGCCAGGTGCCGGTGCCGGTCGGGCTGGCCGCGTACCGGATCGTCCAGGAGTCGCTGACCAACGCGCTCAAGCACGCCGGCCCCGGACTGGTCCGGCTGCGGCTGGAGTTCGGGCCCGAGGAGCTGCGGATCGCCGTCGACAGCCCGTACCGCGGCGAGCCGGGCCGCGGACTCCCCGGGGCCCGGGCCGGGCTGGTGGGCATGGCGGAGCGGGCCGGGCTGCTCGGCGGGAGTTTCGAGGCGGGGCCGAAGGACGGGTACTGGAGCGTGCGCGCGGTGCTGCCGCGGGCACAGGAGAGCGAGGGGCGGGCATGACGATCCGGGTGCTGGTGGCGGAGGACCAGGCGGCGGTACGGGCGGCGCTGGTGATGATCCTGCGCGCCGAGCCGGACTTCGAGGTGGTCGGGCAGGCCGCCGACGGCGAGGAGGCCGTCCGGCTGGCCCTGGAGCTGCGGCCGGACGTGGTGCTGATGGACGTGCAGATGCCTCGGCTGGACGGCGTCTCGGCGACCCGCGAGGTGGTCGCCGCCGGTGCCGCCCAGGTGCTCGTGCTGACCACCTTCGACCTGGACGAGTACGTCTACGGCGCGCTGCGGGCCGGCGCGGCCGGGTTCCTGCTCAAGGACCTGGAGGCGGACACCCTGGTCGAGGGGATACGGACGGTGGCGCGCGGGGACGGCATGCTGGCGCCGTCGGTCACCCGACGGCTGATCGGGTCCTTCGCCCGCTCGGAGCGGCAGGTCGGGCCGGAGGCCCGGGCGGCGGTGGGCGGGCTGACCGGCCGTGAGCGGGAGGTGCTGGCCTGCATCGGGGCGGGGCTGTCCAACGGGGAGATCGCGGCCCGGCTGGAGATGGCCGAGGCGACCACGAAGACGCACGTCAGCCGGATCCTGGCGAAGCTGCGGCTGCGCAGCCGGGTGCAGGCGGCGATCCTGGCCCAGGACCTCGGACTGACCATCTGATCACCTGACCAGGCCGGTTGCAGATCACACTCCCGATTGCTATTGCGCGCGGGGTTCGGGCACTAGAGTCCGCGTGAGCGATGCGGCTCGTGAAGGCGGTCACCCCTGCCCTGAGCCGCCTTCAGGGCCCGCCCGCGGGGCGGCGACGGCATCGGGAGACCCAGCCATGAGCAATGCGTCCAGCAAGCAGATCGCCGTGATCGGCGCCGGCCTGATGGGCGCCGGCATCGCCCAGGTCTCCGCGCAGGCCGGCCACCCGGTGGTCCTGCGGGACGTCACCGAGGAGGCGCTGCAGCGCGGCCTCGCGGGCATCCGCGCCTCCTACGGGAAGTTCGTCGCCAAGGGCAGGCTGAGCGCCGAGGACGCCGAGGCCGCACTGGGCCGGATCACCACCACCACCGACCTGGGCGCCGTCGCCGAGGCCGACATCGTGGTCGAGGCCGTGTTCGAGCAACTGGACGTCAAGGAGGCCGTGTTCCGCGAGCTCGACAAGCTCGCCAAGGACGGCGCCGTGCTGGCCTCCAACACCTCCGCCATCCCGATCACCCGGATCGCCGCCGCCACCCGGCGCCCCGAGTCGGTCGTCGGCGTCCACTTCTTCTCGCCGGTCCCGATGATGAAGCTGGTCGAGCTGGTGCGCGGCTACAAGACCAGCGACGAGACGCTGGCCACCGTCCGCGCCTACGCCGAGGGCGTCGGCAAGGAGGTCGTGGTGGTCAACCGCGACGTGGCCGGCTTCGTCACCACCCGCCTGATCACCGCGCTGGTCGTCGAGGCCGCCAAGCTGTACGAGTCGGGCGTCGCCACCGCCGAGGACATCGACACCGCCTGCCGCCTGGGCTTCGGCCACGCCATGGGCCCGCTGCAGACCGCCGACCTGACCGGCGTCGACATCCTGCTGCACGCCGCCCAGAACATCTACACCGAGACCAAGGACGAGAAGTTCGCCGCCCCGGAGATCATGGCCCGCATGGTCACCGCCGGGGACCTGGGCCGCAAGAGCGGCCGCGGCTTCTACCCGTACGAAGGCAAGTGAGCCGACGGGGTCGAACGACCGGGTGGGCCGTACGGGCGAAGCATCGTTCGGCCCGCCCCGCGGGGCGCGGGTGAGTTTCCTCACGCCGGGTGCCGCAGACGGGTGATTTGGGCGGTAATCGAGCGTAGGTGTGGAGACTTCCTGCGTATATTCCCTCGGACGAGTGAAGTTGCTTCAGATCCGGCCGGAACCAGCAACCTGCGGAGCCGGTTCACCGTCAGATGAGGGAACCCGGCATTCCGACCGGGTCCGGGTGTGGGGCCGCGGCCCGCCCGGAACGAACCCGCCCGGAACGGCCCCTCACTCCCGCACCCGGTACGGCCGGGGTGGACCCGCCCCGCACCAGGCCTTCCAGGCGAAGGAGGAGAGCATGCGCATCACCGGCGACCACGCGGCGCTGGCCATCGAGGGCCGCCTCGACGTGCGCACCGCCGCCGACGCGCGGGCCCAGCTGCACCGGGCCGTGGACGGCGGCCTCGGCGACCTCGTGCTCGACCTCGCCCGACTGGAGTTCTGGGACGCCACCGGCCTCGGAGTGATCATGGGCACCCACCGGCGGGCCGGCCGGATCGGCCGCCGCCTGGTGCTGCGCTCCGTCCCCGCGCAGCTCCAACGACTGCTGGTGGCCACCAAGCTGCACCGCATCCTCGCCGTCGACGGCGGCATCGCCGAAGCGCACGGGATCGCCCTGTAACGCGCCTGGTCAGCGCCCTCCACCGGCCCCGCCCCGGGACCGCCCTGCACGGGCGGGCCCGGATGTGCGAGAGTCTGCCCGTCAGAAGACGGCCGCCGGGGCTGCCCCAGACCGCCCGCGGCCACGACCGGGACGTCCGCGGCCATGACCGGGGCGTCCGCCGGCCGGCGCGCGGCGCCGGCGGCCGAGCACGATGCGGAGCAGAACGTGGCACAGCCATCCGGGGAGTTCCGGCAGGAGGCCGTCCGCACCCGCGGCGGCGAACTGGTCTCCGGCGGACTGCTGGTGGGAGTCGGCGCCCCGGACGGTTCCGAGGCGCGGCCCTGCCCCGAGGAGTGGCGCCCGCGCCCGCGCCGGATCGAACGCAGCGAGCCCGCCCGCGGCCCGGTCGGCGGCGTCGGCCGCGCGGTCGGCCCGCTCGCGCTCGGCGCGGGCCCCGCCGACCTGCCGCTGCTGGACCGCGAGGCCGACATCGCCGAACTGCTCGGCCTGCTCGCCGAAGGCCGCTCGATACGCCTGGTCGGCCAGGCCGGCTCGGGCCGCAGCTCCCTGCTGTCGGCCGTCGCCGAGGCCGCCGCCGACCTCGCCCCCGGCGGCGTCGTCCAGCTGTGCGGCCACCGCCGCACCGTCGCGGACCTGCTCCAGGACCTGTTCGCCGCCACCCACCACGCCCCCGGCTACCGGCCCGACCCGGGCCGGCTCGCCGTCCACCTCGCCGAGCTCGCCGCGGTCGTCGTGATCGACGCCGCCGAGCCCTCCGGCGCCGAACTGGAGCAACTGCTGGCCGCCGCGCCAGGCTGCGCCTTCCTGGTCTCGGTCGCGCCGGAGAGCCCGCCGCTGCCGGCCGACTCCCGGATGCGGGACCACCTCGTCGCCGGGCTCTCCCGCTCCGCCTGCCTCACCCTCACCGCCCGGCTGGCCGGGCGGCCCATGGACGTCGCCGAGAAGGCCTGGGCGGTGGACCTCTGGTTCGAGTCCGAGGGCCTGCCGCTGCGCTTCGTCCAGGCCGCCGCGCTGCTGCGCCAGCGGGACGTCGCGGTGGACGCGCTGGTCGCCGCCGAGGACGACCGGCTGGACGTCTTCGGCGCCGTCGAGGGGCCCGTCCGCGACGCCGACCCGGCGGTCCGGGAGAACGCGCTGCGCCGCACCGTCCCGCTGCCCTCGGTCGCCGAGACGGCCTCGCCCGCCGTGCGGCTCGCCGAGGGGCTGAGCGAGCCCGCGCAGGCCGTGCTGCGGCTCGCCGTCGCGCTCGGCGGCGAGTGCCCCACCGCCCCGCACCTGCCCGCGCTGATCGACGTCGGCCAGGGCGAGGCCGCCCTCGCCGAACTCGCCGACGCCGGACTGGCGGTGTCCATCGGCGGGCACCACCGGCTGACCGCCGGAGCACTCGACCTGCTCGCCCCGCACTGGCCGCCCCTCGGCTGCGTCGACGGGGCCGCCCAGCACTTCGCCTGGTGGGTCGGGCACAGCTCGGTGACGCTGGAACAGATCGCCGCCGAGGCCGAGGTGCTGATCGGCGTCCTGCTCGCCGACCGGACCGCCGGACGGCACGAAGCGGTGGTCAAGCTCGCCCGGGCGGCGGCGCCCGCGCTGGCGCTGGCGCTGCGCTGGGGCGCCTGGGAGCGGGTGCTGCAGCTCGGCCTGGAGGCGGCCCGGCGCAGCGGCTCGGCGGTCGACCAGGCCTGGTTCCACCACGAGGCGGGCGTGCACGCGATCTGTCTCCAGCAGCCGTCCCGGGCCGTCGCCGAACTGGAGACCGCGCTCACCCTGCGGGCGGCCGCGGGGGAGCAGCGCGGTGTGGCCTCCGCCCGCCGGATGCTCGACCTGCTGCACGCCGACGGGCGGCAGCTGCCCGCCGGGCCGCCCGCCGCGGTGTCCAGCCGGGGCCCGGTCATCCGCAAGATCGCGGCCCGGGTGCCGGCCCGTCTGAAGTCCAGCAGGCGGCGTCGGGTGGCTGTGGTCTCCGCGGCCGTCCTGACCCTGGGCGTGCTCGGGACGGCGGTGGCGATGAGCTTCGCCGGGCCGGACGGCCACCAGGGCAACGACCCGCACAGCGGCCGGCTGGACGACGGCGGCGGCGTCCAGGACCCGCCGTTCCCGCTGCCCTCCGGCAGCACCGGCCCGAGCACGGTCGGCACCGCGCCGGGCGCGGCGACGGGGCAGCCCGGCGGCAGCCCGGAGCCGTCGGGTAGTGCCGGCGCGTCGCGCTCGCCGAGCCCGTCGGCGTCGAAGAAGCCGAGCTCCTCGCCGGGGGCGACCGGGTCGCAGGCCCCGCAGCAGTCGCAGTCGCCCGCGCCGGGCCAGCCGCAGCCGCCGGTGCCGCAGCCGGGGCAGTCCCAGCCGCCCCAGCCGACCGGGGCGCCGTCGACGAATCCGGTACCCAGCACCACCTCGACGCCCCCGGCGCCCACCCCGAGCAGCACGTCGCCGACGTCGTCCATGTCGCCGACGGCCCCGAGCGGGACGGGCGCCCCGACCGGGACGCGCTGAGCGGTCAGAACAGCTTGAGCTTGTCGTCGTCGATGCCGCGCAGCTCGTCGTAGTCCAGGACCACGCAGCCGATGCCCCGGTCGGTGGCCAGCACGCGGGCCTGGGGCTTGATCTCCTGCGCGGCGAAGACGCCCTTGACCGGGGCCAACAGCGGGTCGCGGTTGAGGAGTTCGAGGTAGCGGGTGAGCTGTTCGACACCGTCGATCTCGCCGCGGCGCTTGATCTCGACGGCCACCGTGGCGCCGTCGCTGTCGCGGCAGAGGATGTCGACCGGGCCGATCGCCGTCGGGTACTCGCGGCGGATCAGCGACCAGCCGGTGCCGAGCACCTCCATCCGGTCCGCGAGCAGCTCCTGGAGGTGTGCCTCGACGCCGTCCTTGATCAGGCCCGGGTCCACCCCGAGCTCGTGGGACGAGTCGTGCAACACCTCCTCCAGCGTGATGATGAGCTTCTCGCCGGCCTTGTTCTCCACCGTCCAGACCCCGTCGGCCTCCTTGAGGACGCACGGCGGGGACATCCAGTTGAGCGGCTTGTAGGCGCGGTCGTCGGCGTGGATGCTGACGCTGCCGTCGGCCTTGACCAGGATGAGCCTGGTGGCGGAGGGCAGATGGGCGGAGAGCCGACCGGCATAGTCGACTGAGCAGCGGGCAATTACGAGACGCACGGTCGACCACGCTAGCCCACCGGGGCCAGTTGATGCGATTCCACGACGACGGGGTGAAGAAAGCGCGAACCCCGCGAACATGGAGGGTCAGCGGTTCCCGCTCCCGTCCGTTCGTGGTCTGGCGCCCATCCCCTGGGGTCGCTACGGTGTGTGACGGCACGCTTGCGGGATCGCTGTCAACGGGGATGGAGACTTCCGATGAACGATCCGACAGGATCCGGCCAATCTGGTGCACCGAGGCGGGTTTCCGGAGCAATCCGCAGGAATGACCGGCCTGCTCCGCTGTTCACTGACACGCTGTCCTGAGCGCGGTCGGTGTTCGGGACGTCACGTCCCGTGCCCGTCGCCACTGGTCGCGAAGGTGCCGGAAACGCCCGCTCCACGGTGTTCCGGACACCACGCGCGATACGCCCACCTCATCTGAGCTTGGACTACGCATGACCACCCGGGCGCCGCGCGGGTGGACCGTGAGAGGAGAATCCATGTCGCTCGACGTCTCACCGGCCCTGCTGGAGAAGGCCGAGCGGGGCGAGGTCGACGAGCGGGAATTCGTCGACTGCGTCCGCGTCTCCCTGCCGTACGCCTGGGACCTGATCAGTTCGCTGGTCGCCCAGGCGAAGGTCGACGGCACCGACTTCGCCGACAACCACGTACCCCCGCCCAGTGAGCAGGCCCGCGGCCAGCTGCTGCGCGCCCTCGCCAGCGATGCCATCCGGGGCGCCCTGCAGCGCCACTTCGGCGTCCGGCTGGCCTTCCAGAACTGTCACCGGGTCGCGGTGTTCGTGCCGTCGGAGGCCAATGAGGCGCGGTTCACGCGCTTCACCTCCGTCCGGGAGCAGCTGCTCAACCAGTCCGAGGAACTGCGGGACTGCTGAGCGCCCGATCTCGACCGGCACGGTGCCGGCCGCCCCGTCCCCCGGTGCGGGGGGAGGGGCGGCGGCCCGGGCCTCAGCCCAGCTGCGGCAGCACCTCGGAGCCGAGCCGGGCGATGTTGTGCAGCGTCGCCTCCTGGTCGCCGCTGCCCTCGGCGAGCAGGGCGAACCGGCGGATGCCGGTCCGTTCGGCGGTGGCCAGCAGCCGGTCGGCGCACTGCCGCGGGGTGCCCACCGCGTGCAGGTCGCAGAGGAGTTCGGTGTACTGGCGCGGGTCGCGCATCTTGCGCTCGCGGCCGTCCACGGTCCGGTGGGCGCCGAGCCCGTACTCGAACCAGCCGGGCATCGCGTTCAGCAGGGTGGACCGGGCCGCCGCCGTCCGGTCGTCGACCTGGGCGACCCCGGCCGCGACGTGACGGCGGCCCACCCGGCGCAGCTGCTCCTCGCTGCGCCCGGCGGCCAGCCAGGCGGTGCGGTACAGCTCCAGCATCCGCAGCTTGTCCTCGTCCCCGGAGTGCATGCCGAGCAGCATCGGCAGGCCGCGCTCGGCGGCCATCCGCACCCCGCCCGGCGAGGTGCAGGCGACCACCACGGGCGGACCGGCCTTCGGCCGGCCGGAGGCGGTGAGTTCCTCGCCGAGACCCTCCTCGTCCTGGCGCTGGCGCGGGAGGCGCACCGGGCCGGACTGCTCGCCGAGGCCGAGCCAGCTGCTCAGGCCGGGCCGCCGCACCGGTTCGGTGGCCCGCGGCACCACCGCCACCTCGGGGAACTCGAACTGCGGGCCGTCCGCGCCCACCCGGGAGCCGCGCAGCCAGCGCAGCAGCAGGTCCAGCCGTTCCGGGAAGCCGTTCTCGAAGGCGGCCACGCCGTCGCCGAACACGTCCAGGTCGATCCACGGCCCGCCCCGGCCGACCCCTAGCGTGAAGCGCCCGCCGGAGGTCAGGTGCAGCAGCGCGGCCTGCTCGCCGAGCGCGACCGGGTGCCGGGTGGAGAGCACGCTGACCGCCGTGCCGACGCCGATCCGGCGGGTCCGCCCGAGGAGCAGCGCGGCCAGTGTGGCGGCGTCCGGGCAGACCCCGTACGGCACGAAGTGGTGCTCGGCCAGCCAGACGCTGTCCAGGCCCGCGCGCTCGCCTTCGACGGCGGACCGGACGGTGCGCTCCAGCGCCTCGCCGTGGCTCTGCCCGGGGAACTGCGCGGACAGCATGAACAGGCCGACCCGCACCGGCGCGGTGTCCGCCGGCCGCGCCCCCGCGCGCTGGGCCGCGGGCAGCGGCTCGCCGGCGGCGGCCGTCACCGGGGGGACGGCGGTCAGCGTCGGACCGGGTGCGGGCGGTCGGACCCCGACCGGCCGACGGGTCTCGGCGCGGGTGCTGGTCTTGGTCATCCTTGGGCCTCCTCGGGTGCGCGCAGGGTCTGCGGGCCCCGCCTCTTCCCCTTGTGGGTATCCGATGTCATGTGCCAATGGCACGCGGAACCCCGAATTTCCCCGATGATCGGGTGGATCTCGGCAAAAACGCCGGAGCACCGGGGGGAGCCGTGATAGAGGCCGTTCAGGAGGCCGGCCGGCCGTAGGCTGGAACGGCCCACAGCCCCGGAAGAGAGGCAGTCCGCCGTGTCGCCGCGCCGCAACCGGATCAAGAGCGCCGCCGCCCCCCACGAGAGCGCCGAGACGGCCGCCCCACTCGGTGGCTCGCTGCGCCGCACCGAGAGCTACCAGGGCGACGACTGGGTGGTCCAGACGGTGGCCGGGACGGCCGGGCGGTTCTACCGCTGCCCGGGCTGTGACCAGGAGATCCCGCCGAGGACGGGCCACGTGGTGGCCTGGCCGATGCACGGCGCGGGCGTGGACGACCGGCGGCACTGGCACCGGGCGTGCTGGGGAGCACGGGAGCGCCGGGCCTCCAACGTCCTGCGAGGCCGCGGCGCTCCGCGCTACTGAGCCCCCGTACGGGGGCCGAACCGCCTTACGCGTCCCGCTTCTTGAGCACCAGCGCGCCGCCGGTCAGGGCCGCGGCCGTCCAGGCGAGGCAGATCAGGAAGCCGGGCCACGGCCCGTACGGCTGGCCGTGCTGCTCGTACACCAGCAGCATCCGCGAGCCCGCGTAGTCGGGGAAGTAGTGGGCCAGGGTCTTGACCTTCGGCACCGCCGAGAGGATCGGCGAGAGCAGGAAGAAGAACGGCACCAGCACGCCGAGCGCGAGCGTCTGGTTGTGCAGCATCGTGGTGACGCCCGCCGAGAACAGGCAGAGCATCGTCAGGTACAGCGCGGCGCCGAAGACCGCGCGCAGGACGTGCGGTTCGCCGATGCCGGTGGAGTGCGAGCCGAGCAGCGCCTGGCCGACGAAGAAGGTGACGAAGGCCGTCACCACCGAGACTCCGAGGGCCATCGCGCCGAGCACCGCGGCCTTGCCGGTGAGCAGCGTGCCGCGCTGCGGGACGGCGGCCAGGGTGACCCGGATCATGCCGGTGCTGTACTCGTTGCCGATGGCCAGCACGCCGAAGACGATGATGGCGAGCTCGCCGAGCATGATGCCGGAGAAGGCCGTCCCGGTGGCGTCGAACGGGGACTGGTCGTTGCGGCGGAACTCGGCGAAGTTGTTGTTGGTGAGCAGGGACAGCAGCGCGCCGATGCCGACGGTGACGACGAAGGTCAGCGCGAGCGTCCAGACCGTCGAGCGGACGCTGCTGATCTTCGTCCACTCGGAGCGCAGGATCGCCGGGAAGGACGCCATCTCAGTTCTCCTCCTGCCGCGTGGCGGTGGTCTGCCGGGCGCCGTCGGCCTTCCAGCCGGAGCCCCAGGCGACGGGCGCGTCCCCGGCCGCGTCCCGGTGCGGGCCGCCGGTCGTGTCCGAGTCCGGTCCGCCGCCCGCGTGGTACTCCACCGAGTCGGCCGTCATCTGCATGAACGCCACCTCCAACGAGGCCTGCTGCGGGCTGAGTTCGTGCAGCACCACACCGTTGGCCGCGGCCAGTTCGCCGAGCCGGGCGAGGTCGCCGTCGACGACCTCGTAGGAGCCGTCCGGGCCGGGCTCGTGGCGCAGTCCGGCGTCTGCCAGCACGTCGAGCAGCCGCTCGGGCTCCGGGCTGCGTAGCCGTACGGCGGAGCGGGAGTTGCGCCGGATGAACTCCGGCATCGGCAGGTCGGCGAGCAGCCGGCCCTTGCCGATGACCACCAGGTGGTCGGCGGTGACGGCCATCTCGCTCATCAGGTGGGAGGAGACGAAGACCGTCCGGCCGTCGGCGGCGAGGCGCTTCATCAGGTTGCGGATCCAGAGGATGCCCTCCGGGTCCAGGCCGTTGACCGGCTCGTCGAACATGACGATCTCCGGGTCGCCGAGCAGGGCGGAGGCGATGCCCAGGCGCTGGCCCATGCCGAGCGAGAAGCCGCGGGCCCGCTTGCGGGCGACCGGGGTGAGGCCGACCAGGGCGAGCACCTCGTCCACCCGGCGCTCCGGGATGCGGTTGCTCTGGGCGAGCCAGAGCAGGTGGTCGCGGGCGGTGCGGCCGGGGTGGACGGCCTTGGCCTCCAGCAGCGCGCCGATGTACTTGAGCGGCTCGCTGAGCTGCCCGTAGCGCTTGCCGTCGATGGTGACCCGGCCGCCGGTGGGGCGGTCGAGGTCGAGGATCATGCGCATGGTGGTGGACTTGCCGGCGCCGTTGGGACCGAGGAAGCCGGTCACCACTCCCCGCGGGACGGTGAAGCTGAGCCGGTCCACCGCGAGCGTCTTGCCGTAACGTTTGGTCAGGTCGTGCAACTCGATCATTCGCGCTCCCTTGCTCTCTGGCAGGCTAGGACAAAGCGGATATCGGGGCCCGCTGAGTGGGCCCCTCGGGCGCTCCGGAATACGGTGGGCCCATGACCCAGCTCCCCTCCGCAGTGTCCGTCCGCGAGAGCGGTACCGGAACACCCCTCGTGCTGCTGCACGCCTTTCCGTTGAACGCCTCGATGTGGTCGTCCCAGCTGGACACGCTGCCCGGCCTGACCGGGGACGAGGCCCGGGTGCTCGCCCCCGACCAGCGGGGGTTCGGCGGCACCGAGCTGGGCGTCGACGAGCCCTCGCTGGACCGGGTCGCGGACGACCTCGCGCTGCTGCTCGACGCGGCCGGGATCGAGCGCGCGGTGGTCGGCGGGATCTCCATGGGCGGCTACGTGGCGCTGGCCTTCGCCCGCCGCCACCCCGGGCGGCTGTCCGGGCTGCTGCTGGCCCACACCCGCGCCACCGCCGACACCGACGCCGTCCGGGCCAACCGGGAGCGGATCGCGGCCGCCGTCACCGCGCGGGACAGCGTGCAGCTGCTGCTGGACGAGCAGGTGGCGGCCGGGCAGCTCGGGCCCGACTCGCAGCACCTCGTGGCGCGGGTGGAGACGATGCTCGCCGCCGCGTCCCCGGCCGCCGTCGCCTGGGCCCAGCGGGCCATGGCGGCCCGCCCGGAGGCCCTGGACGTGCTGGCCGCGCTACGGGTGCCGGTCGCCGTCGTGGCGGGCGGCCAGGACCCCCTGGTGGCGCCGGAGGAGGCCGCGCTGATGGTCCGGGCCCGCCCGGACGCCGAGCTGACCGTCATCCCCCGGGCGGCCCACCTGAGCCCCCTGGAGGCGCCCGAGGCCTTCGACGCCGCCGTCCGCGGCCTGCTGGCCCGGGTGGCCGCCGGATGAGCCAGGAGAGCCAGGACGCGGCCGCCTGGGACTACTCGGCGCTGGAGGTGAGCGGCCGGATGCCCGTGACCAACCGGAGCGAGGGGCTGGTCGAACTGACGCTGGAACCGCTCGGCGAGGACTACTGGATGCGGCCGGGGGAGACCTTCATCGTCACCTCGTACGGCGACTACGGCCCCGGGCACCCCTTCGAGGTGCAGTACTGGCCCGACTCGGTGTCGGTCTGGTGCACCTCCTGGTTCGGCACCGTCTCGGACGACGAGGGCAACCAGCTCAGCAGCGGCCACCAGCGGCCGGACGGCGCCTACCCCCGGTAGCAGAAGGACCCGAGGTGATGACGGCGCGACAGCCGACAGGCCCTCACCCTGGCGGGTGAGGGCCTGCGGTGTCCCGGCGTCAGCGCGACTGCTGGGCGGGCACGCCCATGGTGTCGTCGTTCGGCAGCGAGGCGGCGGCCACGGCCGCGCCCGTCAGCGTCGCCAGCATCTCGCGGACGTTCGTCAGCTGCGCGTTGATGCTGTCGCGGCGGTTGGTGAGCGCCGCCAGCTCGCGCTCGGACTCGCTGCGGATGCGGTCCGCCTTGGCGTTGGCGTCCGCCACGATGTCCTCGGACTGGCGCTGGGCCGTCTCGACGGTCTGGCGGGCGCGGCGCTCGGCGTCGGTGCGCAGCTTCTCCGCCTCCAGGCGCAGCTGCTCGGCCCGGTGCTCGATCTCGGCCAGGCGCTTCTCGGCCTTGGCCTGACGGGCGGCCAGGTCCCGCTCGGACTGCTCGCGGCGCTTGGCCAGGTTGGTCTCGAACTCCAGCGCGGCCTGGGCGGCCTTGGTGCGGGTCTCCTCGAAGAGGGCGTCCGCCTCCTCGCGCTTGTTCTGGGCGTCCTTGTTGGCCTCGGCCCGCAGCTGGGCCGCGTCGCTCTTGGCCTTGTCGACGATCCGCAGGCCCTCGTCCTCCGCCTTGGCCTTGCGGTCCTTGGCGTAGTTCTCGGCCTCGGTGCGGACCTGCTGGGCGGCGGCCTCGGCGAGCTCGCGGTGCTGCTCGGCGGCGCGGTGCGCCTCGTCGCGCAGGTCCTTGGCCTCCTCCTCGGCGAGCCGCAGGATCTTCTCGACCCGGGCGCCGAGACCGGCGTACGAGGGCTCCTGCTCGACGACCGCCGCCTGGGCGGTCTGGGTCTCGAGGTGGAGCTCCTCGATGCGCTTCTCCAGCGCGCTGATCCGGGTCAATGCACTGTCACGGTCGGCCACCAGCTTGGTGATCCGCTCGTCGACCTGGGCGCGCTCGTACCCACGGCGCACCAGGTCGAAGCCGTGAGGGGAGTGACTGTCGCTCATGGGGTTCTGGGCTTCCTGTCGTCAAACCGCTGAGGTGGTTGAGGGAATCCTGACACGGTACCGGAGTGTCGACGGCGAAATGCCGTTGTCTCGCGGACAATGTCCGCTCAATCGGGTGGTGCGTTCTTGGAGCGATTGCCACCCGACCGGGGGGAGCCGACTCCGGCACCGGCCTTGGCACCCCCGTCCTTCTTGGTACTGCTTCCCCCGTTGGCCTGGGCGACCGGTGACGGTGCCTCGAACGCCTCCAGCGCGGACAGCACGTCCTGCACCCTGGAGATCTCGGTGTTGATGTCCTTGCGGCGGCGCACCAGTTCGTCCAGCTCGCGCCGGCCCTCGTCGGTGACCCGCTTGGCCTCCGCCTTCGCCTCGGCGAGCAGTCGCTCCGCCTCCGCCTTCGCCAGCTCGACCTGCTCGTCGGCCGTCCGCTCCGCGTCCCGCAGGCGCTTCTCCGCCTCGGCGGCCGCCTCGTCCAGCCGCCCCTCGGCCTCGGCCTCGGACGACTGCAGCTTCGCCTCGGCCTTCCCGATGAGCGCCTCGGCCCGCTCGGTGGAGTTGGCGAGCTTGGTCTCGGCCTCCTTCAGCAGGCCCTCGGCCTTGCGGACGGCCGAGAGCCGGACCTTGCTGGCCTCGGCGGAGGCCTGCGAGGTGAGTTCGCTCGCGCGGTCCTCGGCGGCGGCGACCAGGGCCGCGGCGCGGTCCTCGGCCTCGGCGACGGTGGCGACCGCCTGCTCCTCGGCCTCGGTCAGCTGCTCCTGGGCGGCCGTCACCAGCGCGTCCACCCGCTCGCCGGCCGACTTCATGGCCGCCGCGTTCTCCTTGCGGGCACGCTCGTGCAGCGCCTCCACCTCGGCGTCGGTGCGCTCGCGCAGCTCCTCGGCGCGCTCGCGGATCGCGGTGGCGTCCCGGCGGGCCTCGGCGAGCAGCGCGTCCGCGTCGGAGCGGCCCTTCTCGACCGCGGCCTGGCCGGCCGCCTCGCCGGCGGCGACCAGCCGGTCGGCCTCCTTGCGGGCGGCGGCGACCATCGCGTCGGCCTGCTCCTCGGCGGCGGCGGTGGTGGCCAGCGCGGTGGTCTGGGCGTCCTCGCCGAGCGACTCGGCGTCGGCGAACGCCTTCTCCAGGACGGACTTGGCGTGGTCGCGGGTGGCCTTGTCGAACTGCTCGGCGGCCTCCCGGGTCTTCGCGTCGTAGGCGTCGGCGCGGGCGTGGGTGGCGCTGTCGTACTCGTCGGCCAGGGAGCGGGTGGCCAGGGCGTACTCCTCGGCCTCGGTGTGCAGCGCGGCGGCCAGCTCCTCGGCGTCGGCGACCGTCCGGGCGCCGTGCGCCTCGGCTTCGGCCACGGCCCGGGCGGCCTGCGCCCGCGCCTCGGCGCGCAGCTGCTCGGCGGCTTCCTGGGCGGCGCGCAGCTCGGCCTCGGCGTCGGCGCGCAGCCGGGCGTCGTAGGCCTGGGCATCGGCGCGCTGCCGGCCGAGCTCGGCCTCGACGGCCTCCCGTTCGGCGGCCAGCTCCCGCTCGGTCCGCTCGCGCAGCGCGGCGGCGTACCGATCGGCCGCCTCGCGCTGCTCCGCGGTCTCGGCCTCGGTGCGGGCGCGCAGGTCGGCGGTCTCGCGGTCGGCGAGCTCGCGCACCTCGGCGGCGTAGGCGTCGGCGGCCTCGCGCTGCTCGGCGGTCTCGCGCTCGGCGAGGTCGCGGACCTCGGCGGCGGCCAGTTCGGCGGCCTCGCGGACGTCGGCGGCCTCCTGCTCGGCGGTGGCCCTGAGCGCGGCGATCTGCTCGGCGGCGGCCTCGTACATGCCGGCCACCGACTGGCGGACCTCGGCGGCCTCCTCCTCGGCGACGGCGACCAGCTCGGCGCCCTCGGCCTTGGCGGCGGCGACCAGCTCGGCACGCTCCGTCTCGGCCTGCGCCAGCTCGGCGGCGGCCTCGGCGCGGATGCCGTCGGCGGTGGCGCGGGCCTCGGACAGCTCGCGGCCGGCCTCGGCGCGGACGGTCTCGGCCTGCTCGTTGGCCAGTGCCAGTTCGGCGGCGGCCTTCTCCCGGGTGGCCTTGGCGTCCTTGGCGGACTCCGCCCGGCGCTGCTCGGCGGCGGCCTCGGCGCGCTCCAGCAGCTGGTCGGCGGTCTCGCGCTGCTCGGCGGCGTACGCCTCGGCGGCCTGGCGGAGCTCGGCGGTCTCGGCGGCGGTGCGCTCGGTCAGCTCGGCGGCGGCCTGCTCGGCGTCGGTGCGGACGCGGTCGGCGTAGGCCTCGGCGTGCTCCCGCTGCTCGGTGGTCTCGCGCTGGGCGAGGGCCCGCAGTTCGGCGGCGGCCTGCTCGGCCTCGGCCCGCACCTCGGCGGCGTAGCTGTCGGTGCGCTCGGTGAGTTCGGCGGCGTGCTGCTCGGCGTCGGTGCGGACGCGGTCGGCGTACGCCTCGGCGGCCTCGCGCTGCTGGGTGGTCTCGCGCTGGGCGAGGGCGCGCAGTTCGGCGGTCTCGGCGGCGGTGCGCTCGGTCAGCTCGGCGGCGGCCTGTTCGGCCTGCTCGCGGGCGGCCGCGGCGGCGGCCAACTGCTCGGCGGTCTCCTCGCGTTCGCGGCTCAGCCCGGCGGCGGCCTCCTCGCGCTCGCGCCGGCTCTCCTCGCGCAGCGCGTTCGCGGCGGCCTCGGCCTCGGCCCGGGCGCGGGCGGCCTCGGCGTCGGCCTCGGTGCGGACCCGCTCGGCGTCGGCCGCGGCGGCGTCCCGTACGGCTTGCGCCTCGGCCTGTGCCTCGGCGGTCAGGGCCTGCGCCCCGGCGCTCGCCTCGGCGCGCACCCGCTGGTCGAACTCGGTGGCCTCGCGCCGGAGTTCGGCGGTCTCCCGCTCGGCGGCGGCTCGGTTCTCGGCGGCCGCGGCCCGGGCGGCGGACAGCGCGTCCTGGCCCTGCTGCTCGGCGGTGGAGGTGATCTTCTCGGCCTCGGCGCGGGCCCGGGCCAGGGTCTGCTCGGCCCGTCCCTGGGTCTCGGCGGCCTGTTCCTGGGCCTGCTCGCGCAGCCGCTCGATCTCGCCGGCCGCGCCCGCGCGCAGCTCGTCCGCGTCGGCCTTGGCCTTGGTGAGCAGTTCCTCGGCGTTCTTCGCCGACTCCTCGATCTGCACCACGGCCTGGCGGCGGGCCTCGCTGCGGACCCGGTCGGCCTCGGCGGCGGCCTGGGCCCGCAGTGCCTCGGCCTCGGCGCGCAGCCGGGCCGCCTCGTCCTGCATCTGCTCGATCCGCTCGCGGATCGCGGCGGCGTCGTCGAGGGCGGCGTTCTGGGCCTGCTCGACGGCGGCCTGCGCCTGCTCGCGCAGCCGCTGCGCCTCGGCGGCGGCCTCGGCGCGGATCCGTTCGGCCTCGGCGGCGGCCTCGCCGCGGGCGGCCTCGGCGTCCTGGTTGGCCCGGCCGAGCACCTCCTCGGCGGTCTTGGCGGCCTTGGCGAGGTGGACGGTGGCGTCCTTGGCGCCGGCTGCCCGGCCCTCCTCCTCGGCTTCGCTGCGCAGTCGCTGCGCCTCGGCCTCGGCGTGCGCCCGCAGCTCGGCGAGGTCCCGCTCGGCCCGGGCGCGCAGCTCGGCGATCGCCGCTTCGGCCTCGCCGCGCAGCTGGGCGGCGACCGACTCGGCGGTGGCCCGCAGCCGCTCGCTCTCCTCCGCGGCGGCGGCCCTGGCGGCGTCGGCCTCGGCCTGCTTGGTGGCCGCCGCGGTGCGGACGGCCTCGGCCTCGGCGCGGATCGCCGCGGCCTCCTTGGTGGCCTGGGCCACCATGCGGGCCACCTCGGCCCGGGCGGTCTGCGAGCGCTGCTCGCTGGCGGCCTCGCCGTCGGCGACCTTGCGTTCGGCGGCGGCCTCGGCGTCGGCCTGGAGCTGTTCGGCGGCCTGTTCGGCCTGGGCGCGCAGCTCGGCGGCCTCGCGACGGGTGCGTTCGGCCTCGGCGATCGCCTCGGCGCGCAGCCGGTCTATCTCGGCCTTGGCGGCGGCGAGCTGCTGCTCGGCCCGGGCCTGCTCGACGGCGGCCTGCTCCTTGAGCCGGCCGATCTCGGCGTGGGCGACGGTCAGCTGCTGTTCGGCGGCGACGTGGGCGGCGGCCAGTTCCTGCTGGGCCTGGCCGCGGGCGGCGTCGACGTCCGCGGCGGCCTGGGCGCCGGCCTGCTGGGCCTGGTGGGAGGCGGCGCGCAGCAGGCGTTCGGCATCGGTCTGGGCGCGCTGGAGGGCGGCCTCGGCGGCGGCGTGGGCCTCGCCGCGGGCGGCGTCCACGTCGGCGGCGGTCTGGGCGCGGGCCTGGTCGGCGAGGGCGACGGCCTCGGCGCGGGCGGCGGCGACCATCCGCTCGGCCTCGACGCGGGCCTCCCGCAGCAGGCGCTGGGCCTCCTGCTCGGAGCCGGCCCGGGTCTGCTCGGCCCAGCCGTTGACGTGCTGCTCGGCGGTGCGGCGCAGCTCGGCGAGCTCGTCCTCCAGCTGGCGGCGGCGGGCGGTGAGCTCGGCCTCCAGGCGGGCGGTGCGCTCGGCGGCCTCGGCCATGATCCGCTGGGTGGCGGCCTGGGAGTCGCGCAGCTGGCGCTCGGCGTCGGCGCGCAGTTGCTGGGCCTGCATCTCGGCGGTGCGGAGCATCTGCTCGGCCTGGCCGGAGACGGCGTCGAAGGCGCGCGGCTGGGCGAGCATGCGGCGGGACTCGTGCAGCTTCGCCCGCAGCACCTCCACCTGGTAGGCGAGGTCCTCGGCATGCTCGACTGCCTTGTCCCGCTCCTTCCGAGTCCGACCCATCTCGGCCTCGAACTGGGAGAGGTGATCGTCAACCTCGTAGCGGTCGTTGCCCCGCACTCCGCGGTCCCATCCATCTCCTGGTTGCGTCCTCGACCCGGCCGGTCCAGGACTCCCGATTTTCCGGGCGCCGGTCCGACTGGTCCTTGCATCCGCGGTTGCCGGACGACCCCCGGCATGCCGGGACCGCCCGCCGCGGTCGTCGGAGTCCGGGGGTGCGGGAGCGCGGTGGTACCGCGTTCCCCCGTCCGGGTGGACTCCTGGGCGAACTCTTGCCTTGTGGAGAATGGTGACAGATCCGTCTTGCGACTGCTCAGCCGTGCCCGCGTACTGGACTCCCCTTGCGACGGGCCGACCACCGGCGGGCGGACGGGCCTGTCTTCGGCCGTGCCCGTCGCCTCCGTTCCCCGGAGTCTTCGCGCACTTGGGCATTGTAGTGGGCGCGCACTGCGGGGGAATGGCCGCAGGGGGGTTTTCCGGCTGTTCCGGCCAGGTTACTGACGGGTCATGACCGGCGGGGCCTCCGGTTGCCGCCGGTTGCCGCCGGGGCGGGCGGCACCCCGGGGGCGGTCCGGCGGGCGATCAGTGCTCGTCGTGGGCCTCCTGCGCGGACGTGACCAGCTCGGTCAGCACGCCGCCGCAGTCCTTCGGGTGCAGGAAGGTGATCCGCGAGCCCATCGAGCCGGTCCGCGGCTCGTCGTAGAGGACCCGGACGCCCTTGGACCGGATCGCGTCGGCGTCGCCGTCCACGTCGGCGGTGCCGAAGGCGATGTGGTGCACGCCCTCGCCGTTCTTCTCCAGCCACTTGGCGACGGTGGAGTCGGGCCGGGTGGGCTCCAGCAGCTGGAGGTAGGAGGCGCCGCCGTCGTCCGTCCCGTTGATCCTGAGCATGGCCTCGCGGACGCCCTGCTCCTCGTTGACCTCGGAGTGGAAGACCTCGAAGCCGTAGGTGGCGCGGTAGAACTCGACCGTCCTGTCGAGGTCGCGGCAGGCGATGCCGATGTGGTCGATTCGGGTCAGCACGACGGCCTCCGGGGGGTCGGGAGAAGGTGGCACCCAGTGCAGCGCATGGCCCGCGGCGGACGCCAGTGCCGGACGTGCGAGCCTGCTCACACGCGACGGGGTTCACCCGGACCGTTCACCCGGGCCGCGTCGGCACGGTGTTGACTGGAGGGTGCCAGTGCGCTCGATCACACCGTCGGTCCGGTGACGGGCGGGTTACAGGTCAGTACATTGAGCGGCATCCTCACCTGGCCACGACGTGCGAAGGGGCCCGTCCCATGACCAACACCACCTCTGTGATCGTTGCCGGTGCACGGACCCCGATGGGGCGCCTGCTCGGCTCCCTCAAGGGCTTCTCCGGTGCCGACCTCGGCGCCGCCGCCATCAAGGGCGCCCTGGAGCGGGCCGGCATCGCCGGCGACCAGGTCCAGTACGTGATCATGGGCCAGGTGCTGCAGGCCGGCGCCGGCCAGATCCCGGCCCGCCAGGCCGCCGTCAAGGCCGGCATCCCGATGAGCGTGCCGGCGCTGACCGTCAACAAGGTCTGCCTCTCCGGCCTCGACGCCATCGCGCTGGCCGACCAGCTCATCCGGGCCGGTGAGTTCGACATCGTGGTGGCCGGCGGCCAGGAGTCGATGACCAACGCCCCGCACCTGCTGCCGAAGTCCCGCGAGGGCTACAAGTACGGCGCGGTCGAGCTGCTCGACGCCATGGCGTACGACGGCCTCACCGACGCCTACGAGAACATCCCGATGGGCGAGTCCACCGAGAAGCACAACACCCGCCTGGGCATCCCGCGCGAGGTGCAGGACGAGATCGCCGCCGCCTCGCACCAGCGGGCCGCCAAGGCGCAGGCCGACGGCGTCTTCGAGGCCGAGATCGTCCCGGTCGCCATCCCGCAGCGCAAGGGCGAGCCGGTCCTGTTCGGCCAGGACGAGGGCATCCGCGCGGACACCACCGTCGAGGGCCTGGCCCGGCTGCGCCCGGCCTTCACCAAGGACGGCACGATCACCGCCGGCACCTCCTCGCAGATCTCCGACGGCGCCGCCGCGGTGGTCGTGATGAGCAAGGCCAAGGCGGAGGAGCTGGGCCTGACCTGGATCGCCGAGATCGGCGCGCACGGCAACGTGGCCGGCCCGGACAACTCGCTGCAGTCGCAGCCGTCCAACGCGATCCGGCACGCGCTGGCCAAGGAGGGTCTGGAGGTCGCCGACCTCGATCTGATCGAGATCAACGAGGCGTTCGCCGCCGTCGCCTACCAGTCGACCAAGGACCTGGGCGTCTCCTCGGACATCGTCAACGTCAACGGCGGCGCGATCGCGCTCGGCCACCCGATCGGCATGTCCGGCGCCCGCGTGGTGCTGACCCTGGCGCTGGAGCTGCAGCGCCGCGGCGGCGGGGTCGGCGCGGCCGCGCTGTGCGGTGGCGGCGGCCAGGGCGACGCGCTCATCGTGCGCGTCCCCAAGGCCTGATCGGCCGGTCCGGTCTTCGGGGCTGCGGACCGCCACGAGCGGTCCGCGGCCCCTTCGGCGTCCGCATCACGCTAGGAGCTCCCGATGATCGATGTCGCCACGCTGGTCGGGCAGGCCCGGGAGGGCCGGCCGCGGGCCGTCGCCCGGCTGATCACACTGGTCGAGAACGCCGCCCCGCAGCTGCGCGAGGCGATGGCCGCGCTCGCGCCGCACACCGGTCGGGCCTACACGGTGGGCCTGACCGGCTCGCCCGGGGTCGGCAAGTCCACCTCCACCTCGGCGCTGGTCTCCGCCTACCGGCGGCTCGGCAAGCGGGTCGGGGTGCTCGCCGTCGACCCGTCCTCGCCGTTCTCCGGCGGCGCGCTGCTCGGCGACCGGGTCCGGATGCAGGACCACGCCACCGACCCCGAGGTGTTCATCCGCTCGATGGCCACCCGCGGGCACCTCGGCGGGCTCTCCTGGGCGGCGCCGCAGGCCCTGCGGGTGCTGGACGCGGCCGGCTGCGACGTGATCCTCGTGGAGACCGTCGGCGTCGGGCAGTCCGAGGTCGAGGTCGCGGCCCAGGCCGACACCACCGTGGTGCTGCTGGCCCCCGGGATGGGCGACGGCATCCAGGCCGCCAAGGCCGGGATCCTGGAGATCGGCGACGTCTTCGTGGTCAACAAGGCCGACCGGGACGGCGCCGACGCCACCGCCCGCGAGCTCAACCACATGCTCGGCCTCGGCGAGGCCCGCGAGCCGGGGGACTGGCGCCCGCCGATCGTGAAGACCGTCGCCGCCCGCGGCGAGGGCGTGGACGAGGTGGTCGAGGCGCTGGAGAAGCACCGCGCCTGGCTGGAGGAGCACGGCGAACTCGCGGTGCGCCGCCGCCGCCGGGCGGCCGAGGAGATCGAGGCGATCGCGCTGGCCGAACTGCGCGCCCGGATCGGCGACCTGCGCGGGGACCGGCACCTGGCCGCCCTCGCCGAACGCGTCGCCGACGGCGCGCTCGACCCGTACGGCGCGGCCGACGAACTCGTCGCGGGCCTGACGGCGAGCTGAGCGCGGCCGGGTACGACGGAAGGGCCGGTCCCCGGGGACCGGCCCTTCCGTCGTACCCGGCGGGATGCCTACGGCCGGCCGCGGAGGCCGCGGAGGTGTTCGGCGATCGGGGCGAGGGCCTCGTGCATGGCGTCCAGCTGTTCGGGGGTGAAGCGGTCGATGAAGTGGGCCCGGACGCTGCGCACGTGGTCGGGGGCGACGCGCTGCATGGTCTCCCAGCCCTGCTCGGTGAGGTGGGCGTAGAGGCCGCGCCGGTCGCCGGGGCACTCCTGGCGGAGGACCAGGCCGGCCGTCTCCATGCGGGTGATCTGGTGGGAGAGCCGGCTCTTCGACTGGAGCGTGGCGGTCGCGAGGTCGGTCATCCGCATCCGGCGGTCGGGGGCCTCGGAGAGCACGACGAGGATCTCGTAGTCGTTGATCGCCAGGTTGTGGGGCTGGAGTTCGCGGCTGAGCTGGTAGTCCAGCAGCTTGGCGACCTCCAGATGGGCGCGCCACATCCGCTGCTCCCTGGCGGTCAGCCAGGGGGTGTCCTCCTCCGGCTGCGACGGAGGGTTGTCCGCAGTGTCGATCGTGTGCGTATCCATGGGATCCAGCATAGCGGATTTAGTTCAATCTTGTACAAGTTTACAGGCCGAAACGCCGCCCGAGGTCGCCCAGGTTACCGAGCCCCGGCACGTTGGGGTTACCACCGCCGGGCCCGGCCGAACCCGGCTGGGGCGGCACACCGCCGACCGGGACGCCCGCCTCGGCCCCGACCTGGCCGACCGACCGCTCGGCCATCAGCTTCTCGCTGGACTGCAGCAGCACCTGGCCGGCGCCGATGAACTCGAACTGGTGCTCCTCGCCGGAGGCGCCGCCGATGCCGGTCAGCCGCCGCAGGCCGCCGATCACCCCGTGCAGGTAGTCGTGGTCGTAGTGGTGGCACGGCGCCGGGCAGTCCGCCCAGCCGACCAGCGCCTGCGGGTCCACCCGGATCGGCGGCTCGACGAAGTGCACCGGCCCGTTGGAGGCGGCGACGAAGCGGCCGGTGCCGAGCAGCGTGAGGAAGCCCGGGATGATCGACTGCTTGAGCCGCAGCGTCGGGTCGAAGGCGAGCAGGTTGCCCGACCGGACGGTCAGGTTGCCGTCCTCCAGGTCGTAGGAGTTGAGGTCGAAGGCCCGGTCGGCCAGCAGCAGCTTGCCGTGGCCCTCGGCGACCACCCAGTCCGACGCGTGCATCGGCGAGTTGAAGTGCTGCCCGAGCATCCGGTCGACCATCCCGGCGCCGACGCCCTTGAAGGTGAGGTCGCCGTAGTAGGCGACCATCTTGCCCTTCTGCAGGAAGTAGGACCCGTTCAGCTCAACCGAGAAGGCGTAGGGGGTGACGTTGTCGTTGACCGGCAGGCTGTACGCGTCGTGCACCACCGGGCCGGCGCCGCCCTGCGCGGTCGGCAGCGGGGCGACCGGGCCGCCGAACCCCTCCTGCGCGTACGGCTGGTGGGGCGGCTGGTGGGGCTGGTAGGCGGGCGGGGGCGGCGGGTAGCCCGGCTGCGGGCCGTGGTTCGGCGGGGGCGGCGGCGGGACGGCGAAGCCGGGCTGGGTCGGCTGGTCGTGCGGCGACCCGTACGGGGGCTGCGGCGGGTAGGACATCAGAGCTTCTCCTCGCTCGCCTGGACGTACACCGCGCCCTGCCCGGACAGCTCCAGCTGGAAGCCCTCGCCCGAGCCGCGGCCGATCATCTCGCGCCAGCCGATCGCGGTGGACAGCTTGTTGCGCACGTCGCCGCGGTGCGCCACGTACGCCTGCGGGTCGACGTGCACCGCCTGGCCGGGGACGATCGGCAGCTCGAAGACGCCGCCGTGGGCCATCACCGCGACCGAGCCGTGGCCCTCCAGCCTGGTGGTGAACAGCCCCTGCCCGGTGACCTGGCCGCGGACCATGCCCATCACCCCGCCCTGCGAGCCCATGAACATGGTGGACTGCCGCAGCGTGCCCTCGAAGGCGAGCAGCCGGTCCGCCTCCACGTACAGGGTGTCGCCGACCAGGTCGATCACGTGGACGTGGTGGCCGCCGTGGCCGAACATCACCCGGCCCTCGCCCTCGACGGTCATCAGCGGGGTGTCCTCGTTGGCCACCCGGCGGCCGATCATGGACATCACGCCGCCCTGCCCGCCGGTGATGTCCGGCGTGAAACGCACCTCGCCGCTGTACGCGAGCATCGCGCCGCGCTGGCTGAACAGCCGCTGCCCGGGCACCACCCGGGCCTCGACCATCTTGCCGTTGATCTTCGTGAAGGCCATCAGACGTCACCCCCGACGGTGACCTTCTCGGAGGGCTGCACGTACACCAGGCCGTCGCCGGTGAACTCGACCTGGACGGCCTCGCCGCCGCCCTCGCCGATCACCGTCGTCCAGCCCGCGCCCGACTTCAGGCTGCGCTGCAGGCTGCCGGTGTGCGCCACGTAGGCGCCCGGGTCCACGCGCAGCGGCATGTTCCTGTCGACCCGCAGGATGACGGCCGGCCCGTTGGAGGTGAGGGCCGCCCAGCCGTGCCCCTCCACCTTGGTGGTGAAGAGGCCGTTGCCGGAGGACATGCCGTTCAGGCCGGTGAAGCTGGTGCCGGTGTGCAGGCCGGCCTCGGTGCAGAGCAGGTTGTCCGCCTCGACGTACAGCGCCTCGCCGTTCAGCCGGACCAGGCTGATCTCGGCGGCCTGGTCGGCGAAGTAGCAGGTGCCCTGGCCCTTCACCTCCATGACGGTCATCTTTTCGCCGGTCAGCCGGCGGGCGACCATGCCGCGCAGGCCGTCCCCGCCGCCGGTCAGCTTCTTGAAGGTCATCTGCCCGGTGTAGGCGACCATGGAGCCGTGTCTGGCCTTGACGGCGTCCCCGGCCAACTCGACGGCGAGCACTCGCGATCCCTGGAGTCTGAACTGAGCCACGGCCGCAATCTAGCCGCTGCGGCCGCGGCCCGGGGAGGGTCGGGGGCTCGACTGGTACCGGGCTGGTACCGGGCTGGGACGAAAACGCGCCGGTCAGGACCGGGCGTGCGCCCCGTGCCCCGGGTGCGGGACCGCGCCGGCGGCCTGCTCGACCTCCAGCAGCGAGGCCGAGTGGCGCTCCGCCTCGAAGGCCACCACGCCGCCGCGCAGCCCGAACAGGCGCTTGGAGAGCATGATCCACAGGACCGCCGCGATGTTCAGCAGCAGGGTGCAGACCTTCACCGCGCTGACGTGGTGGCTCAGCTCGTAGCCCTCCAGCGGCAGGAAGGCCGCGGTGGCGACCACCGTCAGGTACTCGGCCCAGCGCTTGTTGAGCCAGAGGCCGACCGCCTCGACGATCTCGATCAGGGCGTAGGCCAGCAGCGCGCCCGCGACGATCAGCAGGGTGCTCTTCTTGGCGTCGAAGGTCTTGCGGACCGTCTCGACGATCGGGGCGTGGTCGAGGTCCCAGTGGAAGTGGTCGGTGACCGGCTTGAAGACCGTCAGGTTCTCGTCGAAGATCCGGTGCACCGCGTCCTGGCTGTTGGAGAACTTCCACACGGCCCAGGCCATCACGATGATCAGCAGTCCGCGCAGCACCCGCTCGACGGCCAGGAAGCGCAGGATGAACAGGTCCCGAAGGGCCTTGCCGCGCGGCACCAGCGGCGCGTCCGCGGCGGGCCCGGAGCCGTGCGGGGCGCCGAGGGCGAAGTCGCCGCAGCGCAGGCAGCGCCAGGCGTCGCCGAGGCTGGTGGCGGCGTGCAGCCGGGAGGCCAGCTCGGGCTCGGCCGGCGCGTAGGTGATGTGGCCGCGCTTGGCGCAGGTCCTGCGGTCCCAGTCCCGCTTGAACATGTGGTGGTTACCCCCGTGTGCGATGCGTCGGCGCCCGGATCGTGGGCGCGCGGGCAGCAGGATAGGGGTTTCCGGGGTCGGGCGGTGGCAGGAGGCCGGGTGTGGCCGGGTTCTGCCGCACAGCTGTGACAAGCGGGGCGGGCCCTGTGAGATCGGGCACGGTGCCCACCCCCGGCCGGGGGTGCGAACGGGTGCTCGGTGATAATGGCCGGGAAGCTTGTGAGTCGCTTCACAAGCACGCCCGCGCCGTCGACCCCCGTAGTGAGGTACCCACCGTGAACAGCAGCGCCGTCCACCGCCTGCGCCTGGTCTCCGGCCCCGAAGGGGTCTCGTTCATCCTGCTGCTGATCTGCTCGGTGCTGAAGCGGACCACGTCCTTCGATGCCGTCCCGGTGATGGGCATGGTCCACGGGATCCTGTTCATCCTGTACGTGGTCTTCTGGATCATGGCCTGGCAGGCGCAGAAGTGGGACGCCAAGCGCGGCATCCTGCTGTTCGTCCTCTCGGTGCTGCCCACCGGCGGCTTCTTCGCCGAGCGGATGCTGGCGCGCGAGGAGCGCGGCGAGCTGCAGCCCGCCGTCGCCTGAGCCTCAACCGGGCCCGGACCGGGTCTCACTCGGGCCGCGCCCGGGTCTCATCGCGGACGGCCGACAGGCTGCCGCGGCCTCCTCTCCCAAAGGGCCGCGGCAGCCTGTCGCCGTTTTACACCGGGGATGGTCGGCTGGTCGACGCGCGCGTCCGGCTGGTTGACGCGCACACCCGGCTGGTTGACGTGTACGTCTGGCTAGTTGACGTTCACGCCGCTCCAGGCCGCCGCGACCGTCTTGTACTCGGTGCTGGTCGCGCCGTACAGGTCGGTGGCGGCCTTCAGGGTCGCCGCGCGGGCGGCCTTGTAGTTGGTGGTGGAGGTCATGTAGACGGTCAGCGCGCGGTACCAGATCGCGGCCGCCTTGTTCCGGCCGATGCCGGTCACGGTGGAGCCGTTGGAGGTCGGGCTGTTGTAGCTGACCCCGTTGATCACCTTGGCGCCGCTGCCCTCCGAGAGGAGGTAGAAGAAGTGGTTGGCGACGCCCGAGGAGTAGTGGACGTCCTTGTTGCCGACGGTGGAGGACCAGTTGTCGGCCGAGGCGCCGTCCTTGGAGGGCTTGTCCATGTAGCGCAGCGGCGTGCCGTTGCCGTTGATGTTGAGCTTCTCGCCGATCAGGTAGTCCGGCGGGTCGGCGGGCAGGTTGGCGTACCACTCGACCATGGTGCCGAAGATGTCCGAGGTGGCCTCGTTGAGGCCGCCGGACTCGCCGGAGTAGATCAGGCCGGCGGTGGCCGAGGTGACGCCGTGGCTCATCTCGTGGCCGGAGACGTCGATGGCGGTCAGCGGGTGGGTGTTGCCGGAGCCGTCGCCGTACGTCATGCAGAAGCAGGAGTCGTCCCAGAACGCGTTGACGTAGCCGGTGCTGTAGTGGACGCGGCTGGAGGCGCCGACGCCGTTGTTCTTGATGCCGTTGCGGCCGAAGGTGTTCTTGTAGAAGTCCCAGGTGGCGGCGGCGCCGTACTGGGCGTCCACGGCGGCGGACTCGCGGTTGGACGGCAGGCCGTTGCCCCACGAGTTGGTGGTGTTGGCGAACAGCGTGCCGCTGCCCGAGGTGCCGCCCTTGAGGTCGGTGGTGGACTGGTTGCCCCGGGTGGCGTCCTTGAGCTGGTAGGACGAGCCGCTCTGGGTCGTGGTCAGGGTGACGGTGCCGACGTTGACGCCCTTGCCGGTGCCGGAGGCGGTCTGCACCTGCTCCTGGCTGGAGAGCACCTGGCCGGTGGCGGCGTCGGTGACGACCTCCTGGCGGCTCGGGGTGCCGTCCGCCCGCTCGCCGCGGACGACGGTGCGGTGGGCGAGGCGCGGGGTGCCGTCGGCGGCCCAGACCACCAGCTGGGGCGCGTCGGCGCCGTCGACCCGGGCGAGGGCCGCCTCGTCCTCGTCGGCCGCGGTGCCGACCGTCGCCCGCACCGCGGCGGTGGCCTGCTCGGAGGCCTGGGGCGCGGCCAGGCCCGGGGTCAGGCTGGGTACGGACAGCCGGCCCGCGAAGGCCCGGTCGACCGAGCCCACCGAGCCGTCGGCCTTCTGGTGGACGACCAGGTCGCCGCCGATCACCGGCAGGCCGGCGTAGGTCCGCTCGTACCGGAGGTGGCGGGTGCCGTCCCGGTCCACGACCACGTCCTTGGGCACGAGCTTCTCCTGGCCGCCCAGGGCCAGGGCCTGGGCGACCGGGGCGCTCTGCCCGGCGGCCAGCGCGAGCAGCGCGGACTGCTGCTGCTCCGGCGCGGGGGCGGCGGCCTGGGCGGGGGCGGCGGCGATCTGGATGACGCCGGCGAGCAGTGCGGTGGCGGAGAGTACGGCTCCGACAGTCAGCTTTCGCTTCACGTACGGGGGTTCCTTCCACGAGACCCGCGGGTGCGTGCGGGTGCGCCGCGTACCGGGGCGCCGGGGTTGACGCCGTGGGGCGGTAGGGCGCGGACGTGCTGCTCCCGTGCGGTTCCCGACGCTCCGCCGGTTGGGTGGGGGTGGCGGAGGTCGGACGGGGCTTGGTCAGAAGCATGACAATCTCTGGCAGGAATGGACAGGCCGCCTCCGGGGATTGGCCAGGAACCGCCAAGTGCCGGTACGGATGGGTCAGTTGCCGTCGGTTGTCCGGTATCGGCGGTTCGTCCCCCCTGGCGGAACCCCGCCAGTCGGGCGGCCTTGACAGCCCCGGTACAGGCGGACGCCCGGGGCCTGCCCTCCGGCAGGGCCCCGGGCGTCCGGATCCGCTTGCTCCGTACGTCAGTTGACGTTGACGGCGCTCCAGGTCGCGGCGACCGCGTTGTACTCGGCGCCGTTGGCGCCGTACAGGTCCGCCGCGGCCTTCAGGGTGCCGGTGCGGGCCGCCGCGTAGTCGGTGGTGGAGGTGAAGTAGGTGGTCAGCGCGCGGTACCAGATCTGCGCGGCCTTGTCCCGGCCGATGCCGGCGAGGGTCGAGCCGTTCGAGGTGGGGCTGTTGTAGCTGACGCCGTTGAGGGTCTTGGCGCCGCTGCCCTCGGCGAGCAGGTAGAAGAAGTGGTTGGCGACGCCGGAGGAGTAGTGGACGTCCAGGTTGCCGACCGAGGACGACCAGTAGTCGGCCGAGCGCCCGTCCTTGGACGGCTGGTCCATGTAGCGCAGCGGCTTGCCGTCACCGTTGATGTTGATCAGCTCGCCGATGAGGTAGTCCGGCTTGTCGGAGGCGAGGTTGGCGTACCACTCGACCATGGTGCCGAAGATGTCCGAGGTGGCCTCGTTCAGGCCGCCGGACTCGCCCGAGTAGTTCAGGCCGGCGGTGGCGGAGGTGACGCCGTGGCTCATCTCGTGGCCGGCCACGTCCAGTTCGGTGAGCGGGTGGGTGTTGCTCGCGCCGTCGCCGTACGTCATGCAGAAGCAGCTGTCGTTCCAGAACGCGTTGACGTAGTTGGAACCGTAGTGGACCCGGCTGGTGGCGCCGACGCCGTCGTTCTTGATGCCGTTGCGGCCGAAGGTGTTCTTGTAGAAGTCCCAGGTCGCGGCGGCGCCGTACTGGGCGTCCACGGCGGCGGACTCCGCGTTGGAGGACAGGCCGTTGCCGAAGCTGTCGGTGGTGTTGGCGACCAGGGTGCCGGAGCCGGAGGTCCTGTTCTTCAGGGTGAAGGTGGACTGGCCGCCGCGGGAGGCGTCCTTCAGCTGGAAGGAGCTGCCGCTCTGGGTGGTGGTCAGCGGGACGCTGCCGACGAAGACGCCCTTGCCGGTGCCGGAGGCGGTCTGCACCTGCTCGTGGCTGGAGAGGACCTGTCCGCTCGCCGCGTCGGTGACCAGCACCTGGCTGCTCGGGGTGCCGTCGGCGCGCTCGCCCTCGACGGTGGTGCGGTACGCCAGGCGCGGGCTGCCGTCGGTGGCCCAGACCACCAGCTCGGACTTGCCGGTCTGCCGCACGGCCGTCAGCGGCGCCTCGTCCTCGTCGGCGGCGATGCCGACGGTGGACTGCACGGCGCCGGTCGCCTGGGCGGCGGCCTTGTCGGCGGCGATCTGCGGGGTGAGGCTCGGCAGGGCGATCTGCGCGCCGGTGGCCTTGTCCACGGAGGTGGTCGAGCCGTCCGCCTTCTGGTGCACCACCAGGTCCCCGCCCAGGACGGGGAGGCCGGCGAAGGTGCGCTCGTAGCGGAAGTGGCGGGTGCCGTCGGCGTCCACCACGGCGTCCTTGGCCACCAGCTGCTCCTGGCCGCCCAGGGCCAGGGCGTGCGCCAGCTTGCCGGACTGGCCGTTCGCGAGGGAGAGCAGGTCGGCGAGCCGGTCGCCGGACCTGGCGTGCGAGGCGGGATCCGCCATGGCCACGCCGCCGACCTGGACGACCCCGGTGAGCAGGGCGGTGGCGGAGAGTACGGCGACTGCGGCGAGCTTTCGCTTCACGGACGAGTCCTTCCGGGAAACCGCGTGTGGGCGCGGTCGCACCTCGTCCCGGGGGCCGGGGTCGGCACCTGAGGGGCAGGACGGGCGCTGACGTGCAGGACCCCGGGCGGTCGAGCGGCTGGCCACCGGTGGGTGGGGGTGGTGGCTACCGGACGGGGTTGGCGGAAAGCATGACAATCGAGCAAATCAAATGACAGGTCTTGCTCATGGATTGGCCAAGTCCCGCCAAGGCGAAGGATTGTGAACGGACCGACAAATGGGATGGATCACCCCGCCCCGCCGTGGGTTCCCGACCGAACCGGGGCCTGCCGGAGCGGTGTTGGCGCGATCGGTGGCCAACCCCCCGGCGCCGCGCGCCCGTTGCCGCGCGTTCACACCGGTGCAATGTCCTGGTATGGACCTGGCCGTCCGGTTGGCGGGTTCCCGCCACGCGTCCCGCTTGTCCACCATCAGGACGGCTGGTAGCACCCGTCCCGTCCGCCGGTACGGTGGGGAGGTGGCCAAGCCCCTCGCACTCGACTTCGACCCGATCGCCCGCGCCGACGAGCTGTGGACCCGCCGCTGGGGCGGAGTCCCCTCGATGGCGGCGATCACCTCGATCATGCGCGCCCACCAGATCCTGCTCTCCCGGGTGGACGCGGTGCTCAAGCCGTACGGGCTGACCTTCGCCCGCTACGAAGCCCTGGTGCTGCTCACCTTCAGCCGGACCGGGGAGCTGTCGCTCTCCAAGATCGGCGAGCGGCTCATGGTCCACCCGACCAGCGTGACCAACACCGTCGACCGCCTGGAACGGGCCGGCCTGGTCACCCGCCGCCCCAACCCGCTGGACGGCCGCGGCGTGCTGGCCACGATCACCGGGCGCGGCCGCGAGGTGGTCGAGGAGGCCACCCGGGAGCTGGTGGCGATGGAGTTCGGGCTGGAGGAGTACGGCCCCGACCAGTGCCGCCAGGTGTTCGAGCTGCTCAGGCCGCTGCGGGTGGCGGCCGGCGACTTCACCGAGCCGGAGGAGGGGGCTGCGCCGGCGCGGCCGTGAGGGCGGCTACCCTCGTGGAAGCGGTGCGCGGATCCGGGCGTACCGGCCGAAACTGCCGAGGCGAGGAACAGTATGAAGGCGACCCCCCTGCTGGGCTGGTACCGGGCCCTGGCCATTGCGACCGGTGTGGCGCTGCTGGTGTTCTGCGGCTTCATGGTCGCGAAGTACGGCTTCGGCGCGGCCGAGGAACTGACCACCTACGTCGCGATGCTGCACGGCTACCTGTACATCGGGTACTTCGTGGTGACCTTCCTGCTCGGGCAGAAGCTGAAGTGGCCGCTCGGCCGGCTGGTGCTGACCCTGGCGGCGGGCTGCATCCCGTTCCTCTCCTTCGTCTTCGAGCGCAAGGTGGCCCGCGAGGCCGCCGAGAAGCTGCCCGCGGGCACCGGCGCCCGCCAGCCGGCCGGCGTCTGAGCCGAACGGGCCGCGCGAGGGCCGACCAGGCCGCGCAGGGCCGACAGGCCGCACGAGGGCCCTTCCCCGCTCCGGGGAGGGGCCCTCGGCGTTGCCCGGCGCGCCCGTGGCGGGCCTCCATCGACAAGTAGTAGGACGTCCGAGTAAATTGGTAGGACGTCCTAACAGCTGTGCCGCCCTTCGCCGTGGCGGCCGTACGGAGCGGAGTGCGGGGTCATGGACGCCGAGGAGATCGAGCGCGGACGGCAGCGCTGGCAGCAGCGCTACGACAAGGCCCGCAAGCGTGACGCGGACTTCACCACCCTGTCCGGGGACGGGGTCGAGCCCGTCTACGGGCCGCCCGCCGGGCAGGCCTACGAGGGCTTCGAGCGGATCGGCTGGCCCGGCGAGTACCCGTACACCCGCGGCCTGCACCCGACCGGCTACCGGGGCCGCACCTGGACCATCCGCCAGTTCGCCGGCTTCGGCAACGCGCAGCAGACCAACGAGCGCTACCGGATGATCCTGGACGCGGGCGGCGGCGGCCTCTCGGTCGCCTTCGACATGCCGACCCTGATGGGCTACGACTCCGACGACCCCAAGTCGCTCGGCGAGGTCGGCCACTGCGGCGTGGCCATCGACTCGGCCGCCGACATGGAGGTCCTGTTCCAGGGCATCCCGCTCGGCGAGGTCACCACCTCGATGACGATCAGCGGCCCGGCCGTCCCGATCTTCTGCATGTACCTGGTCGCCGCCGAGCGCCAGGGCGTCGACCCGGCGGTCCTCAACGGCACCCTGCAGACGGATATCTTCAAGGAGTACATCGCGCAGAAGGAGTGGCTCTTCGCCCCCGAGCCGCACCTGCGCCTGATCGGCGACCTGATGGCCTACTGCGCCGAGGGCATCCCCGCGTACAAGCCGCTCTCCGTCTCCGGCTACCACATCCGCGAGGCCGGGGCGACGGCCGCGCAGGAGCTGGCGTACACCCTCGCGGACGGCTTCGGCTACGTCGAACTGGGCCTGTCCCGGGGCCTGGACGTGGACGTCTTCGCGCCCGGCCTGTCCTTCTTCTTCGACGCGCACCTGGACTTCTTCGAGGAGATCGCCAAGTTCCGTGCCGCACGCCGGATCTGGGCCCGCTGGATGCGCGACCGCTTCGGCGCCAAGACGGACAAGGCGCAGTGGCTGCGCTTCCACACCCAGACGGCGGGCGTCTCGCTCACCGCGCAGCAGCCGTACAACAACGTGGTGCGCACCGCCGTCGAGGCGCTGGCCGCGGTGCTCGGCGGCACCAACTCGCTGCACACCAACGCCCTGGACGAGACCCTGGCCCTGCCCTCCGAGCAGGCCGCCGAGATCGCCCTGCGCACCCAGCAGGTGCTGATGGAGGAGACCGGCGTCGCCAACGTGGCCGACCCGCTGGGCGGTTCCTGGTACGTCGAGGCGCTGACCGACCGGATCGAGGAGCAGGCGGAGGCGATCTTCCGGCGGATCCTGGACAAGGGCCGCGAAGACCACGAGATCGGCCCGATCACCTCCGGCATCCTGCGCGGCATCGAGGAGGGCTGGTTCACCGGCGAGATCGCCGAGGCGGCCTTCCAGTACCAGCAGTCGGTGGAGAAGGGCGACAAGCGCGTGGTCGGCGTCAACTGCCACCCGGGCAGCGTCACCAAGGAGTTGGAGATCCTGCGGGTCAGCCACGAGGTCGAGCGCGAGCAGGTGCGCGGGCTGGTCGAGCGCAAGGCGGCGCGGGACGAGGCGGCCGTCCGGGCCGGGCTGGACGCCATGCTGGCGGCGGCACGCTCGGGCGAGTCGATGATCCCGCCGATGCTGGACGCGGTGCGCGCCGAGGCGACGCTCGGCGAGATCTGCAACGCGCTGCGGCAGGAGTGGGGGACGTACCAGGAGAACGCCATGTTCTGAGCGTTCTGACCGTCCGCTGACCGCGGTCGCGGCCGCCCGTACGGGATTCCGTACGGGCGGCCGCGGCATGCCCGGGCGGCCTCAGCAGGTGGTGAGCGGGCCGAGCAGCAGGTCGGTGAAGCGGCGGGTCCAGGCCGGGGTGATCGGCTCGCCGCTGACCAGGACGCGGTGTTCGACCGTGCCCGCGATGGTGTCGAAGATGATGTCGACCTCCTCGCGGGCCGCTTCGGCGTCGAGGTCCGCCTCGAGTTCGCCGCGGGCCTGGGCGGCGGCCCGGCCCTGGCGGACCAGGTGCTTCTGCGGGTCCACGATGGCCTCGCGGATCCGGCGGTGCAGCTGCCGGTCGCGGGTGCCCTCGGCGAACAGCGCGAGCAGCGCGGCCTGGGTCTCGGGGCGGGCCAGCAGGTCGGCGAACTGGGCCACCACGGCCTCGATGTCGGCCCGCAGGCTGCCGAGGTCGGGCATCACGAGGTCGTCGAAGAGGCTGGCGACGGCGTCGACCACGAGTTCGTTCTTGGACGGCCAGCGGCGGTACAGGGTGGTCTTGGCGACGCCGGCGCGGGTCGCCACGTGGCCCATGGTCAGTCCGCCCCAGCCGAGTTCGGCGAGGGCTTCGCGGGTGGCGTCGAGGATCGCGCGGTCGGCGGCGGCGCTGCGCGGGCGGCCCTTGGCCCGGGCGGCGACGGCGGCCTCCGGGGCGGTGCTGCTCGGCGCGGTACGGCCCGGGGCGGTACCGACCGGGGTGGTGCCCGCCGGCGCCTGGTCGGCGGACGCCGGTCTCGGGGGGCGCGTGCGCTGTGGGCTCGCGGGGGGCTGGGCGGCCGGCACCGGGCCTCCTTGCGCTTTACTGGTAAGTAACTTGAGTGGGGTTCGGCAACGGTAGCGACTGTTCGCCGTTTCGGGCAGCCGGGCCACCCGGGAAAGTGGGGCAGGTCACGTCCCCGAACCGCCGGTGGGGCTTGCGGCCGGGCCACCGGCTCCAGTTACGCTACGACTCGTAGCGAAAGCAGTGACAACCAGGCGCCGCACTCCGTGGGACGGGGGCGGCGCAGGCGCGGGTGGGGATCCGCGCCGAACGGTCCAGGCTACCGGGGGACGGGCGCGACGCCCGGGAACCAGCGCCGTGCGATCCGCGCGGGGCGACTTTCCCGAGGTTGGTGCCCGCGAGCAGTGCGTTCGGGGGAGGATGGTGCCATGCAGCCACGGAATTCGCGTCTCAACAGCTCCGCCCTGCGCGGTGCGGTCGACCTCGCCGCAGTGAAGGCGGCCGGCGAGGCCGCCCAGAAGGCCGAGCAGGCCCGGGCCGAGCGGGCCCGTCAGGCGGCCGCCGCCGAGGCGGACGGGTCGGCCACCGCCCAGTCCGCGTACCAGCTCGTCCTCGACGTCACCGAGGACACCTTCGAGGCCGAGGTCGTCCAGCGCTCCGCCGAGGTGCCGGTCGTCATCGACTTCTGGGCCGAGTGGTGCGGCCCCTGCAAGCAGCTCAGCCCGATCCTGGAGAGCCTGGCCGAGGAGTACGCCGGCCGCTTCGTGCTCGCCAAGATCGACGTGGACGCCAACCAGCTGCTCGCCCAGCAGTTCGGCATCCAGGGCATCCCGGCCGTGATGGCCGTGGTGGCCGGCCAGCTGGTGCCGCTGTTCCAGGGCGCGGAGAGCGCCGCCAACGTCCGCAAGGTGCTGGACCAGCTGATCCTGGTCGCCGAGCAGCGCTTCGGCGTGGGAGGCGTGGCCGGCGCCCCGGCTGCGGCCGCCCCGGGCGAGGCCCCGGCCGCCGCCCCGGAGCGCCCCGAGGACCCGGCGCTGGCCGCCGCGCACGACGCGCTGGACGCCGGTGACCTGGGCGGCGCCATCCAGGCGTACCGGAACGTGCTGGCCGACGAGCCGGGCAACACCGAGGCCAGGCTGGGCCTGGCCCAGGCCGAGCTGCTGCGCCGGGTCGAGGGCCTCGACCTGCAGGCCGTCCGGGCGGCGGCCGCGGCCGACCCGAAGGACGTCGAGGTCCAGCTCCAGGCGGCCGACCTGGACCTGGTCGGCGGCCACGTCGAGGACGCCTTCGGGCGGCTGGTGACCACCGTCGGGCGGACGGCCGGCGCCGACCGGGACACCGCCCGGCTGCGCCTGCTGGAGCTGTTCGAGGTGATCGGCCCGGAGGACCCGCGGGTCGTCGCGGCCCGTACGGCGCTGGCGCGCGTGCTGTTCTGAGCCGGTTCCGGGCCGCCGCCTGGCACGGCGGATGACCTGCGGTGTCGCCGGGTGATTTGGCGACAATCCGGTCAGCGGGACAGAGGTTTACCAAATCTTGATTTCACCCGTGGGTGGTCACTATACGTGACCGTCCACGGGTGTTTCGCGGGTGTTTCCGACGGATTTCGTCGTCACGTTTCCTTCAAGGCATCACGCAGGGTGCGGATCCCGCCCATTCCATGATCGACGCCACCGGATGTTGCGTTACCCGTCAGTAAGGCACCCCTTGTGCTTCGCCCGGGATTCAAGCACGATCGGCGACGCCCGGTCCCAGCCTCCACGCCCGCCGACCACCCGTCGGCACGCGGAGCGCGGGATCCCCACCGGGCGAGCCGCCGGCCCCGGCCGGCGGTAGGGAGGGCAGGGGGGTATCCGCGGTCCCACGGCGGTTCCTGTCCTTCGACCGGCCGCGCGGCCCTGCGCGGTCGCTGGTTGTCGCTCGGGGGTGATCGCCGATGTCGTCGGTCCTGCCCGCCGCCCCGCAAGGACGGCCGGTGCTTGGCCGGGAGGGCCGCTGTACGCAGGCCGCTCCCGCGTCCGACGACGCCCAAGGCGCTCTCCGCTACCGAGGACGTAGCTCTCTCCCATCCCAGGCCCCCACCGGTGCTGGACGCGCCGCCGGGGAGCCGGAGATGTACGTCCTAGAAGGAGGACTCGCATGTCCAAGACCTACGGCAAGACCCGCTGGAAGCGCTTCGCCCTGGTGATGGTGCCGAGCGTCGCGGCCACCGCGATGGTCGGCGTCTCGATCGCCAACAGCGCGCTCGCCGCCTCGTTCAGCATTTCCGGCCAGCAGTTCAAGGTGAGCACCCCTCACCTGGAGGGCAAGAACTTCGCCCAGTTCGGCACCGTCGACATCGAGGCCAACGGCGCGCCGCACCCGGTCGCCGTCTCGGCCTTCGACTCGGCCGACATCACCGACCTGTGCCAGTCGGTGGTGACCGACCTGTCCACGTTCGGCCTCGGCAAGATCACCCTCCAGCTCAACGCGGGCGGCAACGGCACGCCGGTGCACGCCGACAACCTGCTCATCGACCTGGAAGAACTGAAGGCCGACGCGACCTTCAAGAACATCAACATCGGCCAGGACGCCTCGACCCTCACCGGCTCGGCGACCCAGGGCTGGGCGCCCCACCAGGCCGTCCAGAAGGCGGGCGGGGGCAAGGGCCTGCCGACCGGCGCCACGGGCTTCGCCCAGACCGCGCCGGAGGCCACCCTGAACGGCGTCCAGCAGACCGCGCGCGCCACCTCGGCCGGCAAGTTCGTGCTCAACGGCCTGCACCTCTCGCTCAAGCACGGCGACGGCCCGGGCAACGAGTGCTTCTGAGCCCCGCCTGACGGCGCGCCGCCCGGCGCGCCCGACTGACGGGACTCCCAGGGCCGGGGGCGGCGAGCCTTTCGCCGTTCCCGGCCTCACGCCAATGTTCTTCCCCTCGTAGAGACATCGAGGAGCTGCACCATGTCCAGCGCAACGGTCGAAACCCGGGCCGGTCACCAGAATCCGATCGGGTGGCTCTGGCGGCACTTCCGCGCGTTCCGCCGCACCAGGCCCTTCTGGGGCGGCCTGCTGGCCATGATCGCCGGCGTCCCGATCCTGTACTTCCCGTACGCCCACCTGGCGCTCGGCGCCGTGACCATCGCGATGTCCACCACGGCGGGGGCGGGCTCGCTGATCATCGGCGTCCTGATGATCCTGCTCGGCCTGACCGGCTGGTTCCAGCCGCTGGTCCGGGTCTTCGCAGGCATCGCGACCATCCTGCTGACGCTGGTCTCGATCCCGGTGTCCAACCTGGCCGGATTCGGCATGGCACTGCTGCCGGGCCTGATCGGCGGCGGCCTGATGGTCTCCTGGGCGCCGCTGCCCGAGCCGAAGGCCGAGGCGGCCGCCAAGGGCGGGCGCCGCCGCCGGGGCAAGGACGCGGTGGCCGCGAGCGTCGCCGCCGCGCCCGCGAGCGCCACCGAGCCCGCTGCCACTACCGGGCCCGATGCCGCCACCGGGCCCGATGCCGCCACCGAGCCGGCCGCCGAGCCGGCCGAGGCACCCACCGCCAAGCTGCCCGCTCAGGGCACGCCGCAGGAGCCGGCCGCCGAAGCCGCCGTCCCGAAGCAGAACGGCGCCGTCGATCCGGAGGGAGCGCGGTGACCGGGCCGGCCGAGCAGACCGACGGCACGGCCGTCCCCGCGCAGCGCTCCGGCCGGCACGCGGCCCCGCGCACGCCCGTACGGGTGCGGCTGAGAGGCCGGGCGCTGGCCATGGCCGCGGTGCCGACCGCGCTGCTGATGGCCGCCGCCTACACGCCCAACCCGGCGCTCGCCGAGTCCGCGGCGGGCAAGCCCTGCGGCAACGCGCCGGTCGCGGTGCCGGACGTCGCGCCGATCGAGACGCCCGTCGCCAAGAGCGAGCTGCCCGAGCCGCCGCCGGGCCCGTCCAGCACGCCGACCACGGTCCCGACCACGGTTCCGGGCACGGTGCCCACGACCGGGCCCACGAGCGGATCCTCGACCGGGCCCGCCACCGGCCCGAGTACGGTACCGGCCCAGCCGCCGACCGGCGCCCCCGCCCAGCAGCCCACCTCCCCGGTCAAGCCGCCGTCGGCGGCGACGCCCGCCACCCAGCCGCCCGCCGCCCGCTCGGCCGCCACCGGCGGTGCGGTCACGACCAGCGGGGTCTACCAGGGCTCCGGGACGGGCACCGGCACGGCCACCCAGGCCGGGCTGATCGACGACATCGTCGGCGGCATCAACCACCTGCTGAACCCGAACGGTTCGCCGAGCCCCAGCCCGAGCCCGAGCGCCGATCCGAGCGCCCAGCCGGGCACGACGCCGGCACCGGCCACCACTCCGGCCGCCCCGGCCCCGCGCGCGGGCACCCCGGCCCAGCCCGCCCCGCAGCAGGCCCCGGCCGCCCAGGACGCCGCGCCGCCCGCGGTCCAGCCCTCCGGCGGCACCGCCTCGCCCGCCGCGACGCCGAGCGGGAAGGCGAGCCCCAAGGCGGCGCCCACCGCGGGCGCCTCCGGTAGCTCCTCACCCACCCCGGGCGCCTCGGGCTCGCCGTCCGCGTCGCCCACCGCGAACCCCAACTGCGCGGTGGACGCCCGGAGTCTGACCGCCGGCGCGGCCGCCCCCGGGCAGGTCGTCCCGGAGCAGAACTGGACGCTGCAGACCAGCCGCCTCGCCCTGCACGGCGCGGTCTTCCACGGCGTCTACGACGTGAAGACGCCGAAGGGCAGCAAGCGCGTCCTGAAGTTCGTGGTCGACAGCGTCGACATCGACAACCTCGACATGTCGACCCTGGAGGGCAACGGGGTGACCTTCCACGTCCAGGGCGCCAAGGGGTCCACCTCGACCATGCGCGACGGCCAGGTCACCATGTATGTGGAGCGGCTGTCCGGCCACCTGTCCAAGCTGCTCGGCCTGCCGATCCCGATCGACCTGGGCGAGATCACCCTCACCCCGGACACCCTGCCGCGCTGGCTGTACGACCTGATCGGCGCGATCCCGATCCCGCTGGACCTGGAGCTGACCGGCGTCACCGCCAAGCAGGCGGGCCAGTTCGGCGGCACCCTGCACATCCCGGGGATGCACCTGTTCAACGACAACGCGCCCTACAGCGACAAGTAGCGCCCGCCCCGCCGCGCCGACACGTCGCGCACACCGTGAACGCCCGTGGGGCGGCCCTCCGAGGAGGACCGCCCCACGGGCGTTCGGGCGTGCGGGGTGCTCACTCGCCCCGGGTGCCCAGGTGGTGCACCTGCACCATGTTGGTGGTGCCGGGGATGCCGACCGGGACACCGGCGGTGACGATGACGGTGTCGCCGTCGGCGAGCCGGCCGAGCTTCAGCAGCTCCCGGTCGACCTGCGCGACCATCGCGTCGGTGGTGGCCACCTGCTCGGTCACGTACGCCTCGACGCCCCAGCTCAGCGAGAGCTGGTTGCGGGTGGCGACGTCCGGGGTGAAGGCGATCACCGGGATCGGCGAGCGGTAGCGCGACAGCCGGCGGGCGGTGTCACCGGACTTGGTGAACGCGACCAGCGCTTTGCCATCGAGGAAGTCGCCCAGCTCGCACGCCGCGCGGGCGACCGAGCCGCCCTGGGTGCGCGGCTTGCGGCCCGGGTTGAGCGGCTGGAGGCCCTGGGAGACCAGCTCCTCCTCGGCCGTCTCGCAGATCCGGCTCATGGTGCGGACGGTCTCGATCGGGTACTTGCCGACGCTCGACTCGGCGGAGAGCATGACCGCGTCGGTGCCGTCCAGGATGGCGTTGGCGACGTCGGAGACCTCGGCGCGGGTCGGGCGCGAGGCGTGGATCATCGACTCCATCATCTGGGTGGCGACGATGACCGGCTTCGCGTTGCGGCGGGCCAGGGTGACCAGCTGCTTCTGGACCAGCGGCACCCGCTCCAGCGGGTACTCCACGGCGAGGTCGCCGCGGGCGACCATGATGGCGTCGAAGGCGAGGACGATCTCCTCCATGGCCTCGACGGCCTGCGGCTTCTCGATCTTGGCGATGACCGGCACCCGGATGCCGACCTCGTCCATGACCTCGTGGACGTCCTTGATGTCGTCCGCGTTGCGGACGAAGGACAGGGCGACCATGTCGACGCCCAGGCGCAGGGCGAAGCGCAGGTCGTCCTTGTCCTTCTCGGACAGCGCGGGCACGTTCACGGCCGCGCCGGGCAGGTTGATGCCCTTGTTGTTCGAGAGCACGCCGCCCTCGATCACCACGGTCTTCACCCGCGGGCCGTCGACGCTGACGACCTCCAGGGCGATGACGCCGTCGTTGATCAGGATCGGGTCGCCGGGCTTCACGTCGCCGGGCAGGCCCTTGTAGGTGGTGCCGCAGATGTGCTGGTCACCGGGGACGTCCTCGGTGGTGATGGTGAACTCGTCGCCGTTGTCGACGGTCACCGGCCCGTTGGCGAAGGTGGCCAGACGGATCTTCGGACCCTGGAGGTCGGCCAGGACGCCGATGGCCTTGCCGGTGTCCTCCGAGACCTGGCGGACCTTGCGGTACCGCTCCTCGTGGTCCGCGTGGTTGCCGTGGCTCATGTTCAGTCGGGCGACGTTCATGCCCGCTTCGACGATGGCCTTCAGCTGTTCGTAGGAGTCCGTCGCCGGACCCAGGGTGCAGACAATTTTCGCTCGGCGCATATCGATCAGTCTATCCGTTCGTGTTATGCGTGCATTCGGCATGGAGCGGGAGGAATCGCCGACGAATGGTTCCGAGGAGTGAGACGATTTCGTGTCAGTCCGCGGACTCCGACGATTTCCGGGACTGTGGCGCCCCCGCCGCATCCCGGCGTTCCCGGGGCTCCAGGGGGTTCGGGAGCTCCCGGTGCACCAGCGCGAAGGCCTGCCGGGCGATCTCCAGTTCCTCGTCGGTCGGCACCACCGCGACCGCCACCCGGGCGTAGGCGGGCGAGATGATCCGGGGCTCGCCGGAGCGCACCGAGTTCAGTTCCGGGTCGACGGCGATGCCCAGCTCCGTCAGCCCCGCGGTGGCCGCCGCGCGCACCGGCGCCGCGTTCTCCCCGACGCCCGCGGTGAACGCGATCGCGTCCACCCGCCCGAGCACCGCGTAGTAGCCGCCGATGTACTTGCGCAGCCGGTGGACGTACGAGTCGAAGGCGAGCCGGGCGTCCGCGTCCCCCTCGTCGGCCCGGCGCATGATCTCGCGCATGTCGTTCTCGCCGCACAGGCCGCGGAGGCCGCTGCGGCGGTTGAGCAGGTCGTCGATCTCGTCGACGGACAGCCCGCCGACCCGGTGCAGGTGGAAGACGACGCCGGGGTCGATGTCGCCCGAGCGGGTGCCCATGACCAGGCCCTCCAGCGGGGTCAGGCCCATCGAGGTGTCCACGCAGCGCCCGCCGCTGACCGCCGAGGCGGAGGCGCCGTTGCCCAGGTGCAGCACGATGACGTTGACCTCGGCCGGGTCCTTGCCGAGCAGCCGGGCGGTGGCCCGCGAGACGTACTGGTGAGAGGTGCCGTGGAAGCCGTAGCGGCGCACCCGGTGCTCGTCGGCGACGGCCTTGTCGATCGCGTACCGGGCCGCGTACTCGGGCATCGAGGCGTGGAAGGCGGTGTCGAAGACGGCGACCTGCGGCAGGTCGGGCCGCAGCGCGCGGGCCACCTCGATGCCGGTGATGTTGGCCGGGTTGTGCAGCGGGGCGACCGGGATCAGCCGGCGGATCTCCTTGAGCACCTCGTCGGTGATCACGGTCGGCTGGGTGAACCGCTTGCCGCCGTGCACCACCCGGTGGCCGATCGCGGCCAGCTCGGGGGAGTCCAGTCCGAGGCCGTCGGCGGCCAGCTCCTCGGCGACGGCCTTGAGCGCGGCGGCGTGATCCGGGAAGGCCTGCAGCGTCTCGCGCCGGTCGCCCGCGTGCGGGGTGTGCACGAGTCGGCCGCCGGCCTCGCCGATCCGCTCGACCAGCCCGGAGGCCGGGCGGGTGCCGTCCAGCATGTCGATCAGCTGGTACTTCACCGACGAGGATCCGGCGTTCAGCACCAGGACGCGGGTTCCTTCGCTCATGCCTGCGGCTCCTTGTGGCCCTCGGACTGGAACCGGGGCTCGGACTCGGGCTGGGACTGGGACTGGATGGCGGTGATCGCGACGGTGTTGACGATGTCCTGCACCAGCGCCCCGCGCGAGAGGTCATTGACGGGCTTGCGCAGCCCCTGCAGCACCGGGCCGACCGCGACCGCGCCGGCGGAGCGCTGGACGGCCTTGTAGGTGTTGTTGCCGGTGTTGAGGTCCGGGAAGATCAGCACGGTGGCCCGCCCGGCCACCGGCGAGCCCGGCAGCTTGGTGGCCGCGACGCGTGCGTCCACCGCCGCGTCGTACTGGATCGGGCCCTCGACCAGGATGTCCGGCCGCAGCTCGCGGACGATCTCGGTGGCCTTGCGCACCTTGTCGACGTCCGCGCCGGAGCCGGAGGTGCCGGTCGAGTACGAGAGCATCGCGACCCGCGGCTCCACGCCGAACTGGGCGGCGGTGGCGGCGGACTGGATTGCGATGTCGGCCAGCTGCTGGGCGTCCGGGTCGGGGTTGACCGCGCAGTCGCCGTACACCAGCACCCTGTCGGCCAGGCACATGAAGAAGACGGAGGAGACGATCGAGGCGCCCGGCGAGGTCTTGATCACCTCGAAGGCGGGCCGGATGGTCGCCGCGGTGGAGTGCACCGCGCCGGACACCATGCCGTCCGCGATGCCCTCCTGGACCATCAGGGTGCCGAAGTAGGAGACGTCGGTGACCACGTCCAGGGCCAGCTCGACGGTCATCCCCTTGTGGGCCCGCAGCCGCGCGTACAGCTCGGCGAACTGGCGGCGCAGCGGGCTGGTGGTCGGGTCGACGATCCGGACCTGGGCGCGGTCGGCGCCCGGCTCCTCCGGCGGGAGCTCGATGCCGAGGCTCGCGGCCTTGCGGCGCACCGCGTCCGCCTCGCCGAGCAGGGTGAGGTCGCAGATGTTGCGGCGCAGCAGGATCTCGGCCGCGCGCAGTACCCGCTCCTCGGTGCCCTCGGGCAGTACGACGCGGCGGCGGCCGGACCGGGCGCGTTCCAGCAGCTCGTGCTCGAACATCATCGGGGTGACCCGCTCGGACCGGCCGACCTCGATCCGGTTGGTCAACTCGGCGGTGTCGACGTGCAGTTCGAACAGCCCGAGGGCGATCTCGGCCTTCCGCGGGCTGGCCGCGGTGAGCTTGCCCTCCAGGGGGGTCAGGGTCGCGGCGGTCGGCCAGCTGCCCTCCGGGACGACCGCGACCGGGGTGCCGGGGGCGAGCCGCGCGGCCAGGGCCATCACGTTCGGGCCGGGATGCTGGCCGAGGGTGAGCAGCACGCCGGCGATCGGCGGGGCGCCGGCGGCGTGCGCGGCCAGCGAGCCGATCACCAGGTCGGCGCGGTCCCCGGGGGTGACGACCAGCGCGCCCTCGGTCAGCGCGTCGAGGAAGGTCGGCAGCATGGCGCCGCCGAAGACGTAGCCGCGCACGTCCCGGGCCAGGCCCGCGGCGTCGCCGAGCAGCACCTCGGCGCCGGTCGTCTCGACCAGCTGCGCCACGGTCGGCGCGGCCAGGGCCGGCTCCTCCGGGATGACGTAGGCGGGGATCGGCAGCTTCTCGGCGAGGGTGCGCTGGATCTGCTGCCTGGCGCCCGGGGCGACCCGGTTGGCGATCATCGCCAGGGTCTCGCAGCCGAGGTCGGTGTACGCCCGGTGGGCGTTGCGCACCTCGGCGATCACGGCTTCCGGGTCGTCGCTGTGCCCGCCGACCACCGGCAGCACCGCGGCGCCGAACTCGTTGGCGAGGCGGGCGTTGAAGGCCAGTTCGTCCGGGATGTTGGTGTCGGCGAAGTCGGTGCCGAGCACCAGGACGGCCTGGCAGCGCCGCTCCAGCGCGCGGAAGCGGTCGACCAGGACGGAGACCAGCTCGTCCTGGCCCAGCGCGGCCTGCAGCGCGGCGGCCTCCTCGTAGGTGAGGCCGTACAGCTCGGTGCTGGGCTGGTCGATCCGGTACCGGCCGCGCAGCAGCTCGACCACGTGGTCCGAGCCCGGCCGCCCGGGCGCGGCGGCGTGCACCAGCGGGCGGAAGACCCCGATCCGGTCCACCTGGCGGGTGAGCAGTTCCATGACCCCGAGTTCCACCGCCTGCCGGCCGTCCCCCCGGTCGATCCCGGTCACGTACACGCTGCGCGCCACGTGGGTGTCTCCGTCCGTCGCCTCAGAAGGTGGTCATATCGACCATACCTTCGCACCCCGAACGCCCGTCCGCGAGCACAGGCGGCCGGGGCCGGGCAAGGGCGAAGGCCCTGCCAGGCAGGGCCCCGGAGCCCGCCGGCGAGGCGGCCGGTCATCGCGCGGTCGGCCTCCGGTCCCCAAAGAGGTCAGGGCTGGGCCGGGTCTCCGAAGTACTGACCACGCCGACGATCGCGTGGCCGACGAGGCCGGCCGTCGCGCCGCCGACTCGGTGGCTCTCCGCCGATTCGGGGCGATGGCCGTGCAGCCGTCGTTCGGCCAGCACGCCGAGGAGGATCGCGAGAAGCGAGCTGAACGGGTACGCCACCGTCAACTCGGCCGCCGCGAGGAGGGGCCACCACTCGTACTCCAGCCCGATCAGTACGATCGCCTGGCCCGACAGGGCGGCGCCGACGATCCCTCCGACCAGCCGGGTGCGGGCGAGTGCAGCCCAGCAGGCCAGCGGCCACAGCACGGAAGCCCCCCGGAGCGGTTCGCGTTCCGGGGGGCGCGGCGAGGTGCTCGCTAGGCGGGGCGGAGCCAGATGGTGGCGAGGGGCGGGACGATCAGTTCGGCGGAGCGGGGCTGGCCGTCCCATTCGACCGGCTCGGCCTTGACCGGCTGGGAGTTGCCGGTGCCGCTGCCGCCGTAGGCCTCGGCGTCGGTGTTCAGCAGTTCCTCCCACAGCTGGTCGCGGCCGGCCAGGCGGGGCAGGCCGACCCGGCGGCCGTGTCGGACGACCGGGGAGAAGTTGCAGACCGCGACGAGGGGTGAGCCGTCGGCCGCGTAGCGGACGAAGGAGAGCAGGTTGTCCTCGGCGGCGCCGCCGTCGAGCCAGCGGAAGCCGTCCGGGGTGGTGTCCAGTTCCCACAGGGCCGGGGTGTCGAGGTAGTGCCGGTTGAGGTCGCGGACCAGGCGGCGCACCCCGAGGTGGTCGCGGTGGGCCGGCCACTGCGGGTCGAGCACCCACCACTGCGGGCCCTGTTCGTGGTGCCATTCCGCGCCTTGGGCGAACTCCTGCCCCATGTACAGCAGTTGCTTGCCGGGGTGGGACCACATGAAGCCCAGGTAGGCGCGGTGGTTGGCGCGTTGCTGCCACCAGTCGCCGGGCATCTTGGAGACCAGGGACTGCTTGCCGTGGACGACCTCGTCGTGCGAGATCGGCAGGACGTAGTTCTCGGAGTAGGCGTACACCATGGAGAAGGTGATCTCGTTGTGGTGGTACTTGCGGTGCACCGGCTCCTTGGACATGTAGACCAGGGAGTCGTGCATCCAGCCCATGTTCCACTTCAGTCCGAAGCCGAGGCCGCCGGCGTCGGTGGGCCGGGTGACGCCCTCCCAGGCGGTCGACTCCTCGGCGATGGTGACCACGCCGGGGCAGCGCCGGTAGACGGTGGCGTTCATCTCCTGCAGGAAGGAGGCCGCGTCCAGGTTCTCCCGGCCGCCGAACAGGTTGGGCGTCCAGGCGCCGCCTTCGCGGGAGTAGTCGAGGTAGAGCATCGAGGCGACGGCGTCTACCCGCAGGCCGTCGATGTGGAACTCCTCGCACCAGTAGACGGCGTTGGCGACGAGGAAGTTGCGCACCTCCTTGCGGCCGTAGTCGAACTCCAGGGTGCCCCAGTCCGGGTGCTCGGCGCGCAGCGGGTCGGCGGGCTCGTACAGCGGTTCGCCGTCGAAGCGGGCGAGCGCGAAGTCGTCCTTGGGGAAGTGCGCGGGCACCCAGTCGACGATCACGCCGATGCCGTGCCGGTGCAGGGTGTCCACCAGGTGCCGGAAGTCGTCGGGGCCGCCGAGGCGGGCGGTGGGGGCGTAGTAGCCGGACACCTGGTAGCCCCAGGAGCCACCGAAGGGGTGTTCCATCACCGGCATGAACTCCACGTGGGTGAAGTTCAACTCCTTGAGGTAGCCGGGCAGTTCGTCGGCGATGGCACGGTAGCTGGTGAGGTCGGGGCGCCAGGACGGCAGGTGCAGCTCGTACACCGACATCGGTGACCGGTGGTGGGTGGAGCGGGCCCGGCGGGCCATCCACTCGTCGTCCTGCCACGTGTAGGTGGAGGAGGTGACCACCGAGGCGGTTCCGGGCGGGCACTGGGCGGCCCGGGCCAGTGGGTCGGCCTTGTCGAGCACCCAGCCCTGCCGGGTGTGCACCTCGTACTTGTACGTGGCGCCTTCGGCGAGGCCGGGGACGAACAGTTCCCAGATCCCGGACGAGCCGAGCGAGCGCATGGGGTGCCCGGTGCCGTCCCAGTGGTTGAAGTCGCCGATCAGCCGGACTCCGACGGCGTTCGGCGCCCAGACCGCGAAGGCGGTGCCGGCCACGCCGTCGACGGTGCGCACGTGGGAGCCGAGCGCCCGCCACAGCTGCTCGTGGCGGCCTTCGGAGATCAGGTGCAGGTCGAGTTCGCCGAGGGTGGGCGGGGTGCGGTAGCCGTCGTGCTGGCGCAGGGGCTCGCTGCCGGGGTAGCTGACGAGCAGGGAGTAGTCCGGCAGTTCGCCGCCGGCCACCAGCCCGGTGAACAGCCCGCCCTGCTGGTGGGTGAGTTCGGCCGGGCCCTGCGGGGTCTCGACGACGACCCGCTCGGCGAACGGGCGCAGCACCCGGATCGCCGTGCCGCCGTGCACGGGGTGCGCGCCGAGCAGCGCGTGCGGGTCGTGGTGCTGTCCGCTCACCAGCCGCTCCACCTCGGACGGTGGCAGCGGCGCCTCGGGCAGGCGCAGGGCCCCGGACGGGGCGGCGGCCGGCGTGGTGGCCGGTGTGGCGGCCGGCCCGCTCGCCGCCGGGGCCTGGTCCCGGGGCGGCGAGACTTCCCGGTCCTCCCAGTCCTTCCGGTCCTCCTGGTCCTTCCAGTCCTTCGGGTCCTTCCGGGGCTTCCGGGCCTCGGCCGGGGGTGTGCCCGGCCCGGCCAGGAAGGTGGCCGGAACTGGGCGGTTGGTGCGGCCGGTCGGGTCGAGCGGCGTCACGGCGTGGTCCTCCTGCGGCGGGGGTGGGCGAACTCCGGCGGGCGGTGCGGAAGCGGCGGTGCGACGAGCGGGCGGTAGGTGGAGCGGGAGAGCAGGGGGCGGGAGAACGAGGGACGGAAGCGCGGGGAGCGGCGGATCAGACGGACAGGGCGAGCCGGTTGATCGCGGCCAGCGGGATCGGCAGCCAGCTGGGCCGGTGCCGGGCCTCGTACACGACCTCGTACACCGCCTTGTCGATCTCCAGTGCCCGCATCAGTTCCGGTGAGGCCGCCGGGTCGGCGCCGCCGCCGGCGGTGTAGCCGGCGCTGAAGGCGGTGCGGTTGCGCTGGGCCCAGGCGGCGGCGAGGTGGGCCAGTTCCGGGTCGACGGGGCCGCCGGCCAGCAGGTGGGCGGCCGCGTAGTCGAAGGAGCGGAGCATCGCGGCGACGTCGCGCAGGGCGGGCTGCGGTTCGCGGCGCTCGTTGACGGATTTGGCGGGTTCGCCCTCGAAGTCCAGCAGGACCCAGCCGTGCGGGGTCCGCATGGCCTGTCCGAGGTGGAGGTCGCCGTGGATGCGCTGGACCGGCAGGCCGTCCGGGTGGGCGTCGGCGAGCTGTTGGAAGGCGGTGCGCAGTGCGGCCCGGAAGCGCAGCAGCCCGGGGACGGCGGCGACGGCGCTGTCGAGCCGGTCGGCCATCGCGGTGGCGAGCCGTCCGGTCTGGGTGCGGTCGAGTCGGGCGACCGGCATGGAGCGGGCGAGGACCCGGTGGACTTCGGCGGTGGCCCGGCCGAGCCGGTGGGCCTCGATGGCGAAGTTGCCGGGGGAGCGGTCGCCCTTGAGCCGGCCGACTTGGTCGAGGGCGAGTTCCCAGCCGTCCTCGGCGTCGGGCAGGTAGCGCTGGAGCAGGCCGAGGGTGGCCGGTTCGGCGCGTTCCATCCGGCTCTCGAACCAGGCGGCGACCCGGGGGATGCGGGTGGAGCCGGCCCGGGAGAGCGCGAGGGAGAGTTCGAGGTCGGGGTTGGTGCCGGGGTGGATGCGGCGGAACAGTTTGAGGATGTACGAGGTGCCGTAGATGACCGAGCTGTTGGACTGTTCGGCGGTGGAGGCGCGGCCGGGGAGGTTGGCGGGGAGTCCGGAGCCGGGGGTGCGGCGGAAGGACAGGGAGCCGAAGCGGTCGCCGGTGGCGAGGTGTTCGAGGAGGCGTCCGGTGAGTTCGGGGTCGTGCACCGCGTCGTAGAGGGTCGCGCCGTCGTACGGGCCCTGGTTGAGCCGGCCGAGTACCGCGCCGGGTCCGATGTCCCCGAGCCCGTTCGAGCGGATTCCGAGGAGCAGCTGGTAGATGTCCCCGTGGGGGGCGCCGGCCGTGGTGGCGTGTTCGACCCGCAGCAGCAGGTGCAGCAGGGCGGGATCGCCGACCTGCAGCGGGGTGCCGACGACTGGGGTGAGGCCGGTGATGGGCCGTCCTTTTCCGGCGTACCAGCGCTGGGTGGGCAGCCACGCGGCGATCAGTGGCAGCGCCGCCTGGACGAGTTCGCTGACCCCCAGGGCGGTTCTCCGGGCCCCGGTGCCCCGCGCGCCCGTCGGCGCGGCGGAGCCGGCCGGGGCGTCGTCCTGCACATGGGCTTGAGAACGGGAGATTTCGGACATGACTCCCTTTCCCCGGAAGTACGCGGACTGCCCGACGGGTCGTGGCCGGGTCCGTCAGTCTTCCGGATTTCGGCGGCGCGGCGGTCGCGGCACGCGAGCGTGGCTCGGGTGTCACGCCTTCGTGTGGGTGGCCGTTGGGCTGTTCTCCGTACGCGGCGGTGCAGAGAACTCCGGGGGCGCCGGGCTCAACTGGCGCCCCCGGAGGGTCTGGTGGTGCGGTCGGCGCGGGTGCGGTCGGCGCTGGTCAGACGGGGCGTGGTGGGGTGCGGCGGATCGTTACTTCGACCGCCTGGTCCCGCTCAGGCGCGGGGGCTGCCGGAGCTGGAACCAGTAGAAGCCGTGCCCGGCCAGGGTGAGCAGGTAGGGCCACTCGCCGATCGACGGGAAGCGCACCCCGCCGATCAGCTCGACCGGGTACCGGCCGCCGTACTGCCGCAGGTCCAGTTCGGTCGGCTGCGCGAACCGCGAGAAGTTGTTCACGCACATGACCAGGTCCCCCTCGTACTCGCGCACGAAGGCCAGCACGGCGGGGTTGCTGGACGGCAGTTCGGCGTAGCTGCCGAGGCCGAACGCCGGATTGAGCTTGCGGATCTCGATCATGCGACGCGTCCAGTGCAGCAGCGAACTCGAACTGCTCTGCTGCGCCTCGACGTTGGTCACCTGGTAGCCGTACACCGGATCCATGATGGGCGGCAGACTGAGCCTGCCCGGGTCGGCGGAGGAGAAACCCGCGTTGCGGTCCGGGGTCCACTGCATCGGCGTGCGCACGCCGTCGCGGTCGCCGAGCCAGATGTTGTCGCCCATCCCGATCTCGTCCCCGTAGTAGAGGACGGGCGAGCCGGGCAGGGAGAACAGCAGGGCGGTGAACAGCTCGATCTGGTTGCGGTCGTTCTCCAGCAGCGGGGCGAGCCGGCGCCGGATGCCCACGTTGGCGCGCATCCGGGGGTCCTTGGCGTACTCCGCGTACATGTAGTCGCGCTCCTCGTCGGTGACCATCTCCAGGGTCAGCTCGTCGTGGTTGCGCAGGAAGATGCCCCACTGGCAGCCGCCGGGGATCTGCGGGGTCTTGGCGAGGATCTCCGACACCGGGTAGCGCGACTCGCGGCGCACCGCCATGAAGATCCGCGGCATCACCGGGAAGTGGAACGCCATGTGGCATTCGTCGCCGCCCGAGGTGAAGTCGCCGAAGTAGTCGACGACGTCCTCCGGCCACTGGTTGGCCTCGGCGAGCAGCACGGTGTCGGGGTAGTCGGCGTCGATCTCCTTGCGGACCCGCTTGAGGAACTCGTGGGTCTCCTGCAGGTTCTCGCAGTTGGTGCCCTCGCGGGCGAACAGGTACGGCACCGCGTCCAGCCGGAAGCCGTCGATGCCGAGGTCGAGCCAGAACCGCAGCCCGGCGATCATCTCGGCCTGGACCCGGGGGTTGTCGTAGTTGAGGTCCGGCTGGTGCGAGAAGAAGCGGTGCCAGTAGTACTGCTTGCGGACCGGGTCGTAGGTCCAGTTGGAGGTCTCGGTGTCGACGAAGATGATCCGGGCGTCCGGGTACTGCTTGTCGTCGTCGGCCCACATGTAGAAGTCGCCGTACGGCCCGTCCGGGTCCGTCCGGGAGGCCTGGAACCACGGGTGCTGGTCGCTGGTGTGGTTCATGACGAAGTCGATGATCACGCGCATGCCGCGGGCGTGCGCGGCGTCGACGAACTCCATGAAGTCGGCGAGGTCGCCGAACTCCGGCAGCACCGAGGTGTAGTCGGACACGTCGTACCCGCCGTCGCGCAGCGGCGAGGCGAAGAACGGGGGGAGCCAGAGGCAGTCGATCCCGAGCCACTGGAGGTAGTCGAGCTTGGCCGTGAGCCCCTTGAGGTCCCCGACCCCGTCGCCGTTGCTGTCCTGGAAGGACCGCACCAGCACCTCGTAGAACACCGCACGCTTGAACCACTCCGGGTCCAGGTTCTTCTTCGAGGTCTCCGGGAAGGTGTCGGGAACGGGCTCGTTCACTGTCACGCTGGGTTCCTCCGAACCGTGAGGAGGTGAGCCGGCTCGGCTGAGGGATCGAGCCGGACGTAGTTGTGCCGGCCCCAGGTGTAGACGGCGCCGGTGAGCTCGTCGTGCACCGCGTACGGGCCGTCGCCGTCGAGGGTGACGGTGGCCTCCTGGACGTGGTGCGGGTCGAGGTTGACCACGGTGACGACCTGGTCGGTGAGGCCCTCGGGGGTGGTCGCGGTCTTGGAGTAGGCGATCACCTGGTCGTTGTCGGTGGGGTGGAAGCGCAGGTCGCGCAGCTGCTGGAGGGCGGGGTGGCGCCGGCGCAGCCGGTTCAGCACGGTCAGCAGCGGGGCGAGGGTGTCGGTGCGGGTCCAGTCGCGCGGGCGCAGCTCGTACTTCTCCGAGTGCAGGTACTCCTCGGAGCCCGGGTGGGCGGGCTCGTTCTCGTACAGCTCGTAGCCGGCGTAGACGCCGTAGCTGGGGGAGAGGGTGGCGGCGAGCACGGCGCGGATCGCGAAGGCGGCGCGGCCGCCGTGCTGGAGGTAGCCGTGCAGGATGTCGGGGGTGTTGGCGAAGAAGTTGGGGCGCATGTAGGCGGCCGTGTCACCGGTGAGTTCGGTGAGGTACTCGGTGAGTTCGGGTTTGTCGGTGCGCCAGGTGAAGTACGTGTACGACTGGTGGAAGCCGATCTTCGCCAGGGTGTGCATCATCGCGGGGCGGGTGAATGCCTCCGCCAGGAACAGGACGTCCGGGTCGGTGCGGGCGATGTCGGCGAGCACCTTCTCCCAGAACACGACCGGCTTGGTGTGGGGGTTGTCGACCCGGAAGATCCGCACGCCGTGGGCCATCCAGAACCGAAGGATTCGAACGGTTTCCTTGACGATTCCGTCCATGTCCTGATCGAAGTTGATCGGATAGATGTCCTGGTACTTCTTCGGCGGGTTCTCGGCGTACGCGATGGTGCCGTCCGCGCGGTGGCTGAACCATTCCGGGTGCTTGTTCACCCAGGGGTGGTCCGGGGAGCACTGGAGGGCGAAGTCCAGCGCCACCTCCAGGTGCAGCGCCCGGGCCTCGGTGACGAAGTGGTCGAAGTCCTCGATGGTGCCGAGGTCGGGATGGACGGCGTCGTGGCCGCCCTCGGGGGAGCCGATCGCCCAGGGCGAGCCGACGTCGTGCGGACCGGCCGTCAGGGTGTTGTCCGGCCCCTTGCGGAAGGCTCGGCCGATCGGGTGGACCGGCGGCAGGTAGACCACGTCGAAGCCCATCGCGGCGACGGCGGGCAGCCGCTCGGCGGCGGTGCGCAGGGTGCCCGAGCGCGGCGGCTCGACGCCGTTCGGGTCCACCACGGCGCCCTCCGAACGGGGGAAGAACTCGTACCAGGAGCCGAACAGCGCGCGCTCGCGGTCCACCTGCAGCGGCAGCGGACGGGAGGCGCTGAGCAGTTCGCGCAGCGGGTAGCGGGCCAGCAGCTCCAGCACCTCGGGGGCGAGCGCGGCGGCCAGCCGGGACAGCGGCGTCAGGCCCGGGTCGCGCAGTGCGTCGGCGGCGGCCAGCACGTGCGCCCGGCCCTCCTTCTTCGGCACCCCGGTCGCGGCCTGCTCCAGCAGCCGGGCGCCCTCCTCCAGGACCAGCGCGGTGTCGATCCCGGCGGGCAGCTTCACCGAGGCGGTCCTGCGCCAGGTGGCGACCGGGTCGCTCCACGCCTCCACCAGGTACGACCAGCGGCCGGGCGCCGTCGGGGTGACGTACGCGCCCCAGCGGTCGGTGCCCTCGGCGAGCTCGCGCATCGGCGTCCACGGGCCGCTGCGGCCGCGCGGGTCGCGCAGCACCACGTTGGCGTTGACGGCGTCGTGGCCCTCGCGGAAGACGGTCGCGGTGACCAGGAAGGTCTCGCCGACGACGGCCTTGGCCGGGCGGCGGCCGGCGTCGACGAGGGGGCTGACGTCAAGGACGGGGATGCGGCCGATCACGGTGTCGCTCTCTGTCTTGCGGGCGGAGGACTTGGCGGCGGGTTTGGCAGTCGGTTTGGCAGCCGGTTTGACAGCCCGTTTTGCGGCCGGTTCGGCGGCGGGTGCGGCAGCCGGCTTGGCGGCGCTCTTGGCGGCGGGCCTGCGGCGCGGCGCGGTGTCGGCCCCGGCGCCGGCCTCGGGGGTGGCGGTCGACGCGGTGGCGGTGGTGCGGCGCGTGGTGGTGCGCCTGCGGGGTGCCGCGGTCCGGTCCTCCTCGGCCCCGGGTTGTCGGGCCGCTGCGGAGGGCTGGGCTGCGGGGGGTTGAGCTGCGGAGGGCTGTGCTGCGGGGGGCTGGGCTTCGGAGGATCCGGCACGCACCGCCCCGGACGTCCTGGGCGCCGGCATCGCCGGATCTGTCCGAGTGTCAGAATCCATCCGTCCGGCCGATTCCGCGACCGCTGCGTCGATGGTTTCGGCCACCGGTGTGGACTGGTCCCACGTGTCGCCGTGCATGCCAAACTCCTGCCCGAGATCGGCGGCGGCTCCCGCGGGCCGGGGTCGGGCCAGGGGAGTGCCGGGAGGACTGCTGGGTGGGGAGGACGTGCGACCGGAGCCTGCCCGCGCCGCCGTCCCCGGCAACCTGCCCGGCGCCCGCCGTGCCGGTGGCGGGATGCCCCGGAACCCGTGCGCGTCCCGGCGCACGCCTCCGGGGGCACGCCCCTGGGCGGCCCGGTCCACCCGTGAACGAGCGGGCCGGGCACGAGGACACGCGTGGGCGCGCGGTGAGCGCCGAATGGGCTAGGAAGAACGGGAACGGCCAACGCGAAATGGATTCGGACGTGCTGCTTCAAGGCGGGCGCCACCCGTCGCCGCACTTGCCGCAGCATCAACGACCTTCGGCCATCCTCGCATCGGCGACAAGGTTTTTGCAGCGGTACGACAGGAGTTTCGGGCCTTCTCGCGGGTGGATGCGCCATCGGAAATGGGCCCGTACCGCAGAGTTCACGCATTGGTAGCGCGGCCTCTCGAAATGTGCGCCGCGCGCGCCCCCTGTGCAGTCCAATGCGCCGAATGCGATCTCATCAATAGCCCGAACGGATGCCCAATAGCCCACTTGACCCACTGTCGGGCAGACCGCCGCGGCTACGCTTCACGCCGTGAAGGCAATCCGCAGATTCACCGTCCGCACCGTCCTGCCCGAACAACTCCAGCCGCTGCACGAGCTGGCCCTCAACCTGCGCTGGTCCTGGCACCCCGAGACCAGGGACCTGTTCCGGTCCGTGGACCCGGAGGTCTGGGCCGCGACCGGGGAGGACCCGGTGCGGCTGCTCGGGGAGGTCCCGGCCGTCCGGCTCGCCGCGCTCGCCACCGACCGGCGGTTCCTGCGCAGACTCGGCGACCTCGCCGACGACCTGCGCGACTACCTGACCGGCCCGCGCTGGTACCAGGCCCGCCGGCCGGAGACCGAGGCTGCCCCGCTGCCCGCCGCGATCGCCTACTTCTCGCCCGAGTACGGCATCGCCGCCGCGCTGCCCCAGTACTCCGGCGGGCTCGGCATCCTGGCCGGCGACCACCTCAAGGCCGCCAGCGACCTCGGCGTCCCGGTCATCGGCGTCGGGCTGTTCTACCGGCACGGCTACTTCCGGCAGTCCCTGAGCCGGGACGGCTGGCAGCAGGAGCGCTACCCGCTGCTCGACCCGGACGAGCTCGCGGTCAGCCCGCTGCGGGAGGCCGACGGCACCCCCAGCCGGGTCGACCTCGCCCTGCCCGGCGGCCGGACCCTGGCCGCGCGGATCTGGAAGGCCCAGGTCGGCCGGGTGCCGCTGCTGCTGCTCGACTCCGACATCGAGGCCAACTCCCCGGCCGAACGCGACATCACCGACCGGCTGTACGGCGGCGGCAGCGAGCACCGGCTGCTGCAGGAGATGCTGCTCGGCATCGGCGGCGTCCGGGCGGTGCGCGCCTACTGCCGGCTCACCGGGCACCCCGCCCCCGAGGTCTTCCACACCAACGAGGGCCACGCCGGCTTCCTCGGCGTCGAACGGATCCGCGAGCTGGTCGCCGAGGACGCCGCCGGCCTGGACTTCGCCGCCGCCCTGGAGTCCGTCCGGGCCGGCACCCTGTTCACCACCCACACGCCCGTCCCGGCCGGCATCGACCGCTTCGACCGCGACCTGGTCGCCCGGCACTTCGGCGGGGACGCCGCGCTGGCCGGCGTGCCGGTCGACCAGGTGCTCGCGCTCGGCGCCGAGACCTGGCGCGGCGGGGATCCGAAGCTGTTCAACATGGCCGCCATGGGCCTGCGGCTGGCCCAGCGCGCCAACGGCGTCTCCACCCTGCACGGCGCGGTCAGCCGATCGATGTTCCACGGCCTCTGGCCCGGCTTCGACCCCTCCGAGGTGCCGATCACCTCGGTCACCAACGGCGTGCACGCCGCCACCTGGATCGACCCGGCGGTGGTCCGGCTCGGCGCCGCCGAGATCGGCGCCGAGCGCGCCGAGGAGGCGATGACCACCGGCGAGGTCACCCGCTGGACCGGCCTGGAGGCGATCGGCAACGCCGAGATCTGGGACCTTCGCCGCAGCCTGCGCGCCCAGCTGGTGGACGAGGCCCGCCGCCGGCTGCGCGCCTCCTGGCGCCAGCGCGGGGCCGGCGACGCCGAACTGGGCTGGGTCTCCTCGGTGCTCGACCCCGACGTGCTCACCATCGGCTTCGCCCGCCGGGTGCCCTCGTACAAGCGGCTCACCCTGATGCTGCGCGACCAGGAGCGGCTGCGCGCCCTGCTGCTGCACCCCACCCGGCCGGTGCAGATCGTGGTGGCCGGCAAGGCCCACCCGGCCGACGACGGCGGCAAGCGGCTGATCCAGCAGATGGTCGCCTTCGCCGACGACCCGGCCGTCCGGCACCGGATCGTGTTCCTGCCGGACTACGACATGGCGATGGCCCAGCACCTCTACCCGGGCTGCGACGTCTGGCTGAACAACCCGCTGCGTCCGCTGGAGGCCTGCGGCACCTCCGGGATGAAGGCCGCGCTCAACGGCTGCCTCAACCTGTCCGTCCTGGACGGCTGGTGGGACGAGTGGTACGACGGCCGCAACGGCTGGGCGATCCCCACCGCCGACGAGAGCGGCGGGGCGCTGGACCCGGACAGCGGCGAGGCCGAGCGGCGGGACGACATCGAGGCGGCCGCGCTCTACGACCTGATCGAGGACCAGGTCGCCGGCCGGTTCTACGACCGGGACGCGGACGGGCTGCCGCACCACTGGATCGCCATGGTGCGGCACACCCTGGTCACCCTCGGGCCCAAGGTGCTGGCGGGGCGGATGGTCCGGGAGTACGTCGAACGTCTGTACGCCCCGGCCGGGCTGGCCCAGCGGGAGCTGGCGGCGGACCGCCACCGCGGCGCGCGGGAGCTGGCGGTCTGGAAGGCGAAGGTCCGGGAGGCCTGGCCGGCCGTCCGGGTCGAGCACGTCGAGGCGGACTGCCCGGCCGAGGCCCAGGAGCTGGGCAGCTCGCTGGCGCTGCGGGTGCAGGTGGCGCTCGGAACGCTGCAGGCCGGCGACGTCGAGGTGCAGGTGGTCTCCGGCCGGGTGGACGAGTCGGACGGCATCGCGGACGCCTGCGTGCTCGCCCTCAAGCCCGTCGGCGGGCCGGACCTGGACGGCCGCACCCGCTACGAGGGCTCGCTGGAGCTGTGCCGGACGGGCCCGTTCGGCTACACCGTCCGGGTGCTGCCCGCCCACCCGCGGCTGGCCTCCCCGGCCGAGCTGGGGCTGGTCGCGCTGCCGGCCGAGTCGACCGGGATGGACGCGGGGCTGCTGCGCTGACGCCACGGCGGGCCGGCGCCCGCTGGTCGACCCTCCGGCGGACGACCGCCGGGCGGTCGACCGCAAGGGGGGAGCGCCGCACGGGGGTGGCTGCCGTCCGGAGTGCCACGGACGGCAGCCACCCGGTTGCCCGGAGTGTCGGGCGGGGGGAACGTGACGGTCATGACGCGAACCATGCGCGTGGCCGGCCTCGCCGCGCTGTCCGTCCTCCTCCTGGCGTGGCCGGCCCAGGCCGCCACCACCCCGCTCGCGGCGCCACCGGCGACCGCGCAGCTGTCCGTCGAGCTCTGCCCGCCCCAGGACCCGGTGGTGCCGGGCGAGACCGGAACGCTGGAGGTGCGGGTCACCAACCGGGGCCCGGCGGCCACCAGCGACGCGACCCTGGTGGTCGTGCACTTCCCGGCGCCCGGTGTGGTGCGGTCGGCCGAGCCGCCGGTGACCCTCACCTACTTCGGCACGGGCAGCTCGTACGGGATTCCGGCCGGCCTGGCGCCGGGGGCGACCTCGGTCGAGCGGCTGGCGCTGTACGTCGCGCCGATCACCTCGCCGTTCGTCACGATCAGCGGCGACGTCCAGGCCTTCTACCCGGGTGACCCGGACCAGTCCGGCCACACCACGCCGTACAGCCTCACCACCGCCGACACCCGGGCCCACTTCATGGTGGGGGCCTCCTCCGCCTGGTCGGCCGGCCACCCGGTGCTGCAGCCGGGCGACTTCACCGGCAAGCCCGGCGCGACCATCACCCTGCCGCTGTGGGTGTACAACGCGGGCCCCTCGTACTCGACCCACCCGGTCGACGTGGCGATCACCACGCCGGAGCACACCACGCTGACCGGCGCGGCGCCGTACAACTGCACGGCGACCGGGGCACGGACGCTGACCTGTCACCTCCCGACCGGGCCGCGCTACCAGAACGCGGTCTTCATCGACCCGGCCGTGGTGATCGATCCGGCGACCGTCGCCGGACAGGTGCTGCCCGGCGGGACGCTGGACGTGGTGGCCGCGCAGGAGGACTGCCCCTCGCCGGACTGGCACACCACCTACTCGGTCGACGTCGACTGACGGCGCGGCAGAACGTGGAGGCCCGCCCGGGTGCGTAACGGCGCACCCGGACGGGCACATTCATGGGCCGGGGTGCCGGGCACCCCGTGGCCGGCTCTAGACCAGGCTGTCCCGCCAGGCCCGGTGCAGGGCGGCGAAGCGGCCGGAGCCGTCGATCAGCTCGCGCGGCGAACCGTCCTCCACGATCCGGCCCTGGTCCATCACCAGGACGCGGTCGGCGATCTCCACGGTGGACAGCCGGTGGGCGATGATCACCGCCGTCCGGCCCGCCAGCACCGTGCGCATCGCCCGCTGGACGGCCTGCTCGCCGGGGACGTCCAGGGAGCTGGTCGCCTCGTCCAGGATCAGTACCGCCGGGTCGGCCAGCAGGGCGCGGGCGAAGGCCACCAGCTGGCGCTGGCCGGCCGAGATCCGGCCGCCGCGCTTGCGCACGTCGGTGTCGAAGCCGTCCGGCAGTGCGGCGATGAACTCGTAGGCGCCGATGTCGCGGGCGGCCTGCTCGACCTCCGCGCGGGTGGCGCCGGGGCGGCCGATCGTGATGTTCTCGGCGACGGTGCCGGAGAACAGGAAGGACTCCTGGGTGACCATCACCACCCCGCGCCGCAGTTCGGGGCCGGGCAGCTCGCGCAGGTCCACGCCGTCCAGCCGGATCCGGCCTTCGGTCGGGTCGTAGAAGCGGGCCAGCAGCTTGGCGACCGTCGACTTGCCGGCGCCGGTCGCGCCGACCACCGCCACCGTCTGACCGGCGGGGACCAGCAGGTCGAAGGGCGCCAGGACCTGCTTGCCGGTGCGGTACGCGAAGCCCGTCCGCTCGAAGGACACCTCGCGGCCCCGGCCCTTCCCGGCCGTCCGCGGCAGTTCCTTCGGCTCGGCCGGCTCGGCGACGGTCGGCTCGTGGGCGAGCAGGCCGGCGATCTTCTCCAGCGCGGCGGCGGCCGACTGGTAGCTGTTCAGGAACATCGCCAGCTGGTCGATCGGGTCGTAGAGCCGGCGCAGGTAGAGCGTGAACGCGGTGAGCGCGCCCAGCGCCAGCGAGTCGTCGACGACCAGGTAGGCGCCGAACAGCACCACGCCGGTGAGCCACAGGTTGGCGGTGGCGCGGGAGAGCCCGACGTAGCGGGCGATCTCCAGCAGGCCGTCCGCGGTGGCGGTGGCGGACTGCCGGTTGACCGCGGCGAAGGCGGCGTCGTTGGCCTTCTCGCGGCGGAAGGCCTGCACCGGGCGGATGCCGTTCATCGTCTCGGTGAAGCGGACGATCAGTGAGGCGGCCGAGGTGCGGGAGCGGCGGTAGACCCGGCGCGAGCGGCGGCGGAACGAGCGGGCGATCAGGCCCAGCGGCACGGTGGACACCAGCGCGGCCAGGCCGAGGCGCCAGTCCAGCACCAGCAGCAGCACCGAGATGTAGCAGACCGACAGGAAGACGGTCAGCAGCTCCTGCAGGCCCTCGGAGAGCAGTTCGCGCAGCGCGTCGATGTCGCTGGTGGCCCGGGAGATGATCCGGCCCGAGGTGTAGCGCTCGTGGAAGTCCAGGCTCAGCCGCTGGGCGTGCCGGAAGATCCGGCCGCGCAGCTCCAGCAGGATGTCCTGGTTGACCCGGGCGCTGATCTTGATGAACAGCCACTGCAGCACGGGGCTGAGCAGCGCGCAGAACAGGTAGCCGGCGACCACCGCGACCAGCGGGCCGGAGTCGTGCTCGCGCAGCGCCGGGACGGCACGGTCCATCGCCACCGCGACCAGCAGCGGGCCGGACTGCAGGGCGGCCTGCTGGACCAGGATGACCACCATCGCGACGGCGATCCGGGCCCGGTGCGGGCCGAGCAGCGAGCGCAGCAGCGCCCGGGGGGCGCCGGGCGGGACGGGGATGTCCTCCTCGTCGGCCGGTGGCGGGGGCAGCTGGTCCTCGGCGTCGGCGGGTCCGGTCCGGGTGGGTTCCACGGTCGTGGTCACGGGGCTGTACTTCCTTCGGGCACGAGACTTCCTCCGGGCGCGACGGCGGCCTCGCCGGACATCAGTTCGCGGTAGTGCGCACAGTCGCGCAGCAGCTCCTGGTGGGTGCCGACGGCCTCGATCCGGCCGCCCGCCAGCACGGCGACCCGGTCGGCGAGCAGCACGGTGCTGGGACGGTGGGCGACCACCAGGGCGGTGGTGGTGCCGAGCACGTCGCGCAGGGCGCGTTCGACCAGCGCCTCGGTGTGCACGTCCAGGGCGGAGAGCGGGTCGTCCAGGACCAGGAAGGCCGGGTCGCCGACCACCGCGCGAGCCAGCGCCAGGCGCTGGCGCTGACCTCCGGACAGGCTCAGGCCCTGCTCGCCGACCTCGGTGTCCACGCCCTCGGGGAGGATGCCGACGAAGCCGGCCTGGGCGGTGTCGAGGGCGGAGCGCAGCTGCTCCGCGCTCGCGCCCGGGGCTCCCATCAGGACGTTCTCCCGGACGGTGGCGGAGAACAGCGTGGGCTCCTCGAAGGCGACCGCGACGAGCTCGCGCAGCCGCTCCCGGGGCAGGTCGCGGATGTCCCGGCCGTCCAGCGTGATGGTGCCGGCGGTGGCCTCGTAGAGCCGGGGGAGCAGTGCGGTGAGCGTGGTCTTGCCGCTGCCGGTGGCGCCGACCAGGGCCATCGTCTCGCCGCTGCGGATGTGCAGGTCGATGCCGCTCAGCAGGTCGGGGCTGCCCTCGGGGGCGTCGGGGTAGCGGAAGCGGACGCCGGTGAAGCGGATGCCGTCCCGGGTGGCGAGGCCGGTGGCGAGGCCGGTGGCGAGGCCGGTGGCGGTGCCGGTGGCGGTGCCGGGGTCCGGGGTGTCGGGCTCGTCCAGCACCTCGAAGAAGCGGTCGGTGGCGGTGGCGGCCTCGTTGGCGTACGCGAGCAGCCAGCCGAGCGATTCGACCGGCCAGCGCAGCGCGAGCGCGGTGGAGAGGAAGGCGACCAGGCCGCCGGCGCTCAGCTCGTCGTGGGCGACCAGGTAGGCGCCGACGGCGAGGGCGCAGCCGAGGACGACCTCCGGCAGGCCGACGATGACGGCCCAGAGGTTGGCGAGCAGGTGCGCCTTGCGCAGCTCGGTACGGCGCAGCTCCTGGGACCGGGCGCGGAAGCGTTCGGCCATCGAGCGGTGGCGGCCGAAGGCCTTGAGGATCCGGATGCCGAGGACGGACTCCTCGACCACGGTGGCGAGGTCGCCGTTCTGGTCCTGGGCGAGGCGGGCGGCGCCGGAGTAGCCGGCCTCGAAGCGCCGGGTGAGCAGGAACAGCGGGCCGACGGGGATCAGGGCGATCAGCGCGAGCCGCCAGTCCTGGGTGAACATCAGCACCGTGCCGGCCAGGAACATCACCGAGTTGACGATCAGGAAGACCAGCGGGAAGGCCAGGAACAGCCGCATGGTGTACATGTCGGCGGTGGCCCGGGAGAGCAACTGGCCGGAGCCCCAGCGGTCGTGGAAGGAGACCGGCAGCCGTTGGAGCTTGGCGAAGAGGTCGCCGCGCATCGCCGTCTCCAGCCCGGCCAGGGGGCGGGCCAGCACCACCCGGCGGGTGTAGAACAGCCCGGCTTCGAGGAGGCCCACGAGCAGCAGCAGGCCGACCAGCGGCCAGAGGGCGGCCAGGTCGTGCTGGGCGAGCGGGCCGTCCACGATCCGGCCGAGGATCACCGGGACGGCGAGTGTGTTCAGCATGCCGAGCGTGGCCGCCGTCACCGACACGGCCAGTCGGCTGCGGACGGCGCGGGCGTACGGCCACAGGCGCAGCAGGGAGCGGGCCGTGCTGCGGCGCGGCCCGGGGGGTCCGTCGGCGGGCGGGTTGTCGGTGTCTTGTCGGTTCTCGGCCATCGCGGTGAGGGTAGGCAGAGAAGCCGTCACTTCTCATCCGGTTTTTCGCCCCTGTCGGCGGCGCGCGGCGAGAACCGGCCACCCGGGCGGGCCGTGCGCCGGCGGGGCGGGCCCGTCAGACGGCGGGCGTGGGGGCGCGCAGCAGCTGCAGGGAGCGCCCGCCCAGGACGACGGCGCCCCGCGGGCCCGGCGCGCCCGGGGCTGCCCCAGCTGTGCGCGGGGCCGCCCCGGCTGTGTCGACCACCGTCTCGTACGCGGTGTCCGGCGCCGTCCAGGGCTCCCCGGGCAGGGTGAAGACCGTCTCCTGGGGGCCCGCGTTGAGCAGCAGCAGGAAGCTGTCGTCCCGCAACGGCCGTCCGGTGTCGTCCCGTTCGGTCATCGCGGTGCCGGAGAGCAGCATGCCGAGGCAGGCGGTCGGCGTGAACCAGTCGGCCTCGGTCATCTCCTTGCCGAGCGGGGTGAACCAGGCGAGGTCGGGCTGGCCGCCGGGGGTGGCGGCCCGGCCGGAGAAGAACGCCCGCTGCCGCAGCACCGGGTGGCTCCGGCGCAGCCGGACCAGCCGCGCGGTCAGGTCGCACAGCTCCTGCCAGCCGGGCTCGGCCAGCAGGGACCAGTCCAGCCAGCTGATTTCGTTGTCCTGGCAGTAGGCGTTGTTGTTGCCGCCCTGGGTGCGGCCGAGTTCGTCCCCGGCGGTGATCATCGGGACGCCCGCGGAGAGCAGCAGGGTGGCCATCAGGTTGCGCAGTTGACGCAGCCGCAGGGCGTTGATGTCCGGGTCGGTGGTCTCGCCCTCGGTGCCGTGGTTCCAGGAGCGGTTGTCGTCGGTGCCGTCCCGGTTGGCTTCGCCGTTGCGCTCGTTGTGCTTGCGGTCGTAGGAGACCAGGTCCCGCAGGGTGAAGCCGTCGTGCGCGGTGACGTAGTTGACGGAGGCGTACGGGCGGCGGCCGCCGCGCTGGTAGAGGTCGGAGGAGCCGGCGAGGCGGTAGCCGAGCTCGCGGACGTCCGGGCGGGCGCCGCGCCAGAAGTCCCGTACGGCGTCCCGGTACTTGTCGTTCCACTCGGCCCACAGCGGGGGGAAGCCGCCGACCTGGTAGCCACCGGGGCCGACGTCCCAGGGTTCGGCGATCAGCTTCACCCGGCTGAGCAGCGGGTCCTGGGAGACGGCGGCGAGGAACGGGTGGTCCATGTCCACGCCGTCGCCGCCGCCCGCGCCGCCGCGGGCGAGGGCGGCGGCGAGGTCGAAGCGGAAGCCGTCCACGCCCATCTCGGCGACCCAGTAGCGCAGCGAGTCGGTGATCAGCCGGATCACCTGGGGGCGGCGGGTGTCGAGGGTGTTGCCGCAGCCGGTGTAGTCGGCGTAGCCGCGCGGGCGGTTCGGGGGGAGGCGGTAGTAGGCGGCGTTGTCGATGCCGCGCAGCGAGAGCATCGGGCCGAGTTCGCCGCCCTCCGCGGTGTGGTTGAACACGACGTCGAGGATCACCTCGATCCCGGCGGCGTGCAGGGCCCGGACCATCCGCTTGAACTCGCCGACCTGGCCGCCGCGCGATCCGGACGCGGAGTAGCCGGCGTGCGGGGCGAAGAAGCCGACCGTGTTGTAGCCCCAGTGGTTGACCAGGCCGCGGGCCTGCAGGTGGTCCTCGCTGGCGTACTGGTGCACCGGCAGCAGTTCGACGGCCGTCACGCCGAGGCGGGTGAGGTGGGCGATGGCGGCGGGGTGGGCGAGGCCGGCGTAGGTGCCGCGCAGGTGCGGGGGGATGTCGGGGTGGCGCATGGTGAAGCCGCGCACGTGGAGCTCGTAGAGCACCGTCTCGGCCCACGGGGTCTTCGGGCGGTGGTCGTCGTACCAGTCGTCGTCATCGTCGACGACGACGCCTCTGGGCACGAAGGGGGCGGAGTCGCGGTTGTCCCGGACGGTGTCGGCGACGTCCGCCTCCGGCCAGTTGCGGACGGCGGCGCAGGCCGCGTCGTGGGAGGTGTAACAGCCGTCGACGGCGCGGGCGTACGGGTCGAGCAGCAGCTTGGCCGGGTTCCAGCGGGCGCCGGTCCACGGATCCCACCGACCGTGCACGCGGAAGCCGTAGCGGGTGCCGGGGCGCACGCCGGGGAGGAAGCCGTGCCAGATCCGGAAGTCCTGTTCGGTGAGGCGGTGCCGGCTCTCCCGGCCGCCGTCGTCGAAGAGGCACAGGTCGACGGCTTCGGCGCCGCCCGCCCAGAGTGCGAAGTTGGTGCCCTGGACGCCGAGTTGGTCGGTCCGGAAGCGGGCGCCGAGCGGCTGCCAGCTGCCGGGCCGCGGCGGCTCGGTGGGGTGCGGTGGCTCGGCGGGGTGCGGGCCGTCGCCCGGCCGTACCCCGGCTTCCAGCTCCTGCCCTGACGCCATGGCCGTTCCCTCCCTGGGCGGGGTGTCCCGGACCCCGTTCACTTCCTCTTTCCCGGATTGCGCAGCTCGGAAGCCGCTGAACGGGGGCTTACCGGCGGATGGCGGGCAGGGGGCCGGCGGTGGAGGGGGTGCGGGCGGCGGGATCGCGGGGGCCTCCGCGTGTCCCCGGGTCGGTGGGGCTCGTTGTTCGGGGCGTCGGACGTGAACAGTGGGAGGCCCCGGGATGCGGCGCCGAGGACGGGTGTGGGCGCGGGGCGTGGCGGCGGTGGCCTGCTGCCTGGCGGTCCTCACCGGGTGCGGCGGTGGCGGCTCCCCGGCCGCGCCCGCCGGGGACGCGGTCGGGGCCGGGTTCGGAGCCGGGGCGGGGGCGGTCGCCGTGCCGCAGTCGTCCCGGGCGGTGCTCACCGCGCTGCCGGCCGACGGCGCGGTGGACGTGCAGCCGGAGGGCATGGTCCGGGTGAGCGCGTCGCAGGGCAGGCTGGTCGCGGTCCGCCTGGCCGACGCCAAGGGCACCGAGGTGCCCGGCACGATCGGCCCGGACGGCGCCGGCTGGGCGCCCGACGGCCCGCTGCCGCTCGGCACCGCGTTCACCCTGGACTCCGTCGCCGAGGACGACCAGGGCCAGAAGGCGGCCCAGCACTCGGCGTTCTCGACCGCCGCCCGGGCGCACACCTTCGTCGCCTTCTTCACGCCGGAGGACGGCTCGACGGTCGGCGTCGGCATGCCGGTCTCGCTGCGCTTCAGCCGCCCGATCACCGACCGGGCGGCGGTGGAGAAGGCCGTCCAGGTCAGTGCCGACCCGCCGGCGCCGGTGGCCGCGCACTGGTTCGGCAACCAGCGGCTGGACTACCGCCCGCAGCAGTACTGGGCGGCCGGCACCAGGGTCGCGGTGGTGCTGCGGCTGAAGGACGTGCAGGGCGCGCCGGGCGAGTTCGGCACCCAGAGCCGGGACGTGCGGTTCACCATCGGCCGGGCGCAGGTCTCCACCGTCGACCTGGACGCGCACACCCTGACCGTCCGGGCCGGCCAGGGCGGAAAGGCGGTGCGGGTGCTCAAGGTCTCCGGCGGCAGCCCCGAGCACTCCACCTACCGGGGGGTGATGGTGGTGTCGGAGAAGTACAAGGTGACCCGGATGAACTCGCAGTCCGTCGGCATGGGCGACGAGTACGACATCAAGGACGTGCCGCACGCGATGCGGCTGACCACCTCCGGCACCTTCCTCCACGGCAACTACTGGTCCAACCCCGGGGCGTTCGGCAGCGCCAACACCAGCCACGGCTGCATCGGCCTGGCCGACACCAAGGGCGGGACGAGCAAGGACACCCCGGCGGGCTGGCTGTTCGAGCACACCATCCCGGGGGACGTGGTGGAGGTGAAGGCGTCGACGGGGGACGTCGTACCGCCGCAGAACGGCTTCAACGACTGGAACCTGCCGTGGGAGCAGTGGCTGGCCGGGAGCGCCCTGCGGTAGCCGCGGACGCCCTGCGGTAGCCACCGGCGCCCGCAGCTCCACGTCCTTCACGCCCTTCACGCCCTTCACGTCCGGTTCACCCCGGCTTCACCCGGTTCAGCGCGGGCACCGCTGCGGGCTCGTTCGAACAGCCCGGTTATCCTGCTCCGGCGCGTCCGCAGCCCGGCAGGAAAGATCCACGTCCGGTGCAACTCATGGCGGCACTCAACGCGTCAAGTGAGTGGATACCGGGAGGGGAGAAACCGTGAAGACGGGTAAGACAGCCGGCGCCGCGATACGTACCACCAGCCGCTACGGCCGCCGGGGTGCGATGGCGTTGGCCCTGGGCGGGGTGCTGCTTTTCACCGCGGCCTGCAACGACGACAAGGGCAGTGGTTCCGGCGGATCGGCCGGTTCGGGCGGGGGCAGCGCGGCCAGTGCGCCGGCGTCGGGGGACGCGGGCGGTTCGGCGGCGCCGAAGACCTCGGCCGCGGTGATCGCGGTCGAGCCGAAGGACGGAGCCCAGGACGTCCAGCCGACCGGGCTGCAGGTGTCCGTCGCCAACGGCAAGCTCACGACGGTCGACGTGACCGACAAGGACGGCAAGCCGGTCGCGGGCGCGATCACCCCGGACGGCGCCGGCTGGAAGCCCGCCGCGGCGCTCACCGTCGGCATGGCGTACAAGGTGAACGCGCAGGCCAAGGACGCCGACGGGCTGGTGGCCGCGTCCACCACCTCGTTCACGACGTTGACGCCGGACAAGAAGGTCTCCACCAACGACAACATCAGCGACGGCGCCACCTACGGCGTCGGCATGATCGTCTCGGTGGAGTTCAACAAGGCGGTCAAGAACAAGGACGCCGTGGTCCAGGGCATCTCCTTCGAGACCAGCAACGGCGCCGTGGTGAAGGGCCACTGGTTCGGCGACCGCCGGGTGGACTTCCGCCCGGAGCAGTACTGGGCGCCGGACACCAAGGTGACCATCAAGTACCGGCTGAAGAACGTCGAGGTCTCCCCGGGCGTCTACGGCGACGTGGACAAGGACGAGCCGTTCACCATCGGCCGTTCGCAGATCGCCACCGCGGACGCCAAGACGCACCAGATGACGATCGAGCGGGGCGGCCAGAGCACCACGGTGCCGGTCACCCTGGGCGCGGACGCCACGCCGTCCTGGGGCGGGGCCATGGTGGTCATGTCCAAGGAGAAGGTCACCCGGATGAACTCGCAGACCGTCGGTCTCGGCGGCGAGTACGACATCCAGGACGTGCCGCACGCGATGCGGCTGACCACCTCCGGCACCTTCGTCCACGGCAACTACTGGGCCAGCCCGTTCGGCAAGACCAACGCCAGCCACGGCTGCGTGTCGATGCAGGACGTGAAGGGCGGTAGCGACACCTCGGTGGCGGGCAAGTTCTTCAACGACTCGATGGTCGGTGACGTCGTCAAGATCGTGAACACCAAGGAGAAGACCGTCGCCCCCGACAACGGGCTCGGCGGCTGGAACGTGGCCTGGGCCAACTGGTAGGCCCTACCCGGAGGTTCGCCCGGGTAGTCCGGGCACTCCGGTGTTCTCGCGGAGCGGTCCGATCCTCACCCGTTGGGGTCGGGCCGCTCCGGTTTCCGGGGCGTGCGGCCCCGGGCATGGCGCAACCTTTCCGGCAGGGCCGTCGCGGGCCCCCGGGGAGTTCACGGCGTTCACGGCGTTCACGGCGTTCACGGCGTTCAGGGTTCGGGCAGTGCGGGCAGTGCGAGCAGTGCGAGCAGTGCGAGCAGTGCGGGCAATGCGGGCAGTTCGGTCAGTTCGGTCAGTTCCGAGGGAGGGATTCGACGTTGAGGTCGATACGCAGAGTGGTGGTCGCCGGCCTGGTCGGCGGGGCGATGACACTGACGGCCGCCTGTGGCGGTGGCAGTGGCGGGGGCGGTAACGGGGGCGGGGGCGGCAGCGCGGCCAAGGCCGATCTGGGGGCCGGTGCGGCCGCCTCCCCGCCGGCGGCGGCGCCCACCAGCGCGGTGCCGAAGGTCTCGAAGGCCGCGGTGAGCATCGAGCCCAAGGCCGGTTCGGTGGACGTGGCGCCGAACACGGTCAAGGTCGGCGCCACCGGCGGCAAGCTCACCACCGTGAAGGTGAGCGACAAGGCCGGCAAGGAGGTCCCCGGCACGATCTCCGCCGACGGCTCCTCCTGGACGCCCTCGGCCGCCCTGGCGGTGGGCACCGCCTACCAGGTCAGCGCGATGGCCGCGGACGCCGACGGCGCGGTCGCCACGGCGGACAGCAACTTCACGACGCTGACCCCGACGGCGCTCGCCAAGGCCTCCGACAACGTGGACAACGACGCGACGTACGGCGTCGGCATGATCGTCTCGGTGGAGTTCAGCAAGGACGTCAAGAACAAGGACGACGTCGCCAAGGGCATCACCTTCGAGACCACCAACGGCACCGCGGTGAAGGGCCACTGGTTCGGCGACCGCCGGCTGGACTTCCGTCCGGAGCAGTACTGGGCGCCCGGCACCAAGGTGGTCGTGCACTACCGCCTCAAGAGCGTCGAGATCACCCCCGGGGTGTACGGCGGGGACCGGGACGAGCCCTTCACGATCGGGCGATCCCAGATTTCGACGGTTGACGCCGCCGCGCACAAGATGACCGTCGCGCGTGGGGACGGCCAGAACTCCGAGATCGACATCACCTCCGGCTCCGAGGACCACCCCACCTGGAACGGCACCATGGTCGTCATGTCCAAGGAGGGCACGGTGCGGATGCAGTCCAGCACCCTGCCCGGCATGACCGGCGCGCCCTACGACCTCCAGGTGCCGCACTCGATGCGGCTCACCACCAGCGGGACGTACGTACACGGCAACTGGTGGGCCAAGAACAGCATCTTCGGCGGCGACAACGTCAGCCACGGCTGTGTCGGCCTCAAGGACGTCGAGGGCGGCGGCGACTCCACCTCGATGGGAAAGTTCTACGACGGCTCGATCGTCGGGGACGTGGTGATCGTCAAGAACTCCGTCAAGAAGGAGACGCTCGACCCCTCGAACGGGCTGAGTGGCTGGAACCTGCCGTGGAGCTCCTGGTAGGACGGCTCGGGGGTCAACTCGGGCTTGACGTACAGAGGCTCGGGTCGACCCCTTCTTGCATGCGGCATATGCCGACTCGGGGGAGATCGTTTGCTCATTGTCCGTACGCGGCCGCTTGCGTTCCGCAATGATGGTCCGCATGGCGGGTTGGGGCGAAACAGATCAGTCATCAGTTCCCGGGGCCGGAACTGTCGCCGCGGCGTTCTGGATCGACGTCCAGGGATCGCTCTCGGCGCTGGAACGGCTCAGCTCCGCGGAGCTGGAGGAGATGTATTCCGGCAGGCTGTGCGATCAGTCCTCGCCGAGCGAGGTGCGACTGCCGTCCCGGCCGGAGTCGGGGCCGGTGGCCCGGCGGCTGGTGCTGTCCGTCCTGGAGTCCTGGGACCTCCACCAGCTCCTGGAAGCCGGTGAGTTACTCACCAGCGAGCTGGTGTCCAACGCCGTGCGGCACGCCGCCGGGCGCACCATCGGCCTGCACGTCAGCCGCAAGCCCGGCTGGCTGCGCATCGAGGTCCGCGACTCATCCCGGGCGCTGCCCTGCATGATCCTCGCCGAACCCAAGCCGGTGAACGAGTGCGGGCGGGGGCTGAAGATCGTCGACGAGCTCTCCGACCGCTGGGGGGCGGACCTGCTGCCGCGCGGGAAGGGCGTCTGGTTCGAGCTGAAGGTGCGCGAGCGGCACTGAGAGCTGAGCGGCTTGGCGCGGCCTCGCGCGAGTGCGAGCGGATACGCGCAGGGCCCCCGGGATTCGCCGTGGTCCGGCGGATGGGGGCCCCTGCAAGTCATCGCGCCGGCCAAGGGGGTGCGTGCCGCGCGATGGGCGTCGGCAGTGCCAGGTCGGGCCCGCCGAAGTCGATGTCTCGACTATCCCATGATCTCAGCATGTGGGCAAACCGGCCGACTTGGAATGCAAGGTTTGTAACCTAGTTCACCTTTGGATTTTGCATAGGTTCACGCAGATTCCTGTGAATATTCATGGCGAGGGCGATGTGGCCATGGCCTGCCGGACGCGGTCGGCATGGCGGCGGACGGCGGTGGCGGAGGGCCGCCGGCGGGGCGGCGGGATGATCGCCTCGTTGCCGCGACAGGCACGGCAGAGGCCGCCGAGCAGCGCGGGTGGTCGGCACGGGGTACGGCAGTCGGTGCACTCGATGAGGCGGGTGGCCCGCTGTGGGAGCAGTGGGCGTTCCGGGGGCATCTTGTCGAGCAGCCGGCGGCGGGTGAAGCCGACCGGGCTGTGGACGCCGTCCGGCGGCAGACCCGCGGTGAGCGCGGCAGTGAAGAGGGCGGGCGTGGCGCCCCGGTCCAGCCACTCGGCGGCCAGCGGTTCCAGCGCGGCACAGTCGGCGGCGGAGAGCGCGAGGCGGGAATCCGCGAGACCGAGACCGGCGAGGGCGGCATAGGCGGCCGAGACGGGCGAAGTGCGGTTGAGCTTTCGCTCCTCCGGGGGATCGGGTGCGGCGGGCGTTGACGCCTCCCCGGCGGTGAGGAAGTGCGCCCACCAGGCGTCGGAACGCGGAGTCCGCGAGAAGTAGGTGCGGAACACCCAACGGCACTGCCGCTCACCGACCCGCTCGCGGACGCGGCGTAGGTGACCGGCGGCGGAAAGCCGGTTGAGGGCCGTACGGCAGGCCATCTGCCCGTAGTGCGGCTGGAGGACGGCGAGGGTCTTCGCGTCCATGGCGGCACCGTCGGGAAGCCGGTCGACGAGCGAGGCGAGGTACGCCTCGCGCGCCGGGAGATGGGCGAAGTCGGCGGCGGCGCAGGGGCGTTGGTCCGGAGCGGACTGCTTGCCGTACCCGGGGGAGGCCATGGCGGTAGAGTCGTGGGTAGCCACGGGATCGAGTCTCTTTCGATCGTGTCGGTCAGACCCCCGTTCGGTGTTGGTAGCACCGGCGGGGGTTGTTTCGTTGATGCGCACGCTACACGGGGGAACTGGCTGTGGCGTAGTCGTGACGATAAGTCATATGTGCTGCACGCGAGGGTGGTTGGGAGGTGGTTACCTCACCGTTCCATTAAGGGGTCACTCGGCTCGCGCGGCTTGAGCTTCGGCCGCGAAGGAGACGAAGGCGGACCAGGCCTCGGGGGAGAAGATGAGGGTCGGGCCGGCCTTGTCCTTGGAGTCCCGGACGTGGATGGCGGAGGGGAAGGAGGCGACCTCGACGCAAGCGCCGCCCTCGAAGTTGCTGTAGCTAGAGCGGAACCACAGCAGCGCGGTGTTCATAGTTGCTCCAGTGTCTTCCTGATGAGCTGTGCCGATTCCTGCGCGTTCAAGGCTTGCGCGCGGATCATTGCGTGGCGTCGGCTGAGCTCGCCGACGAGTCGAGGTTCGGAGTGGAGTGCATTCGTTCCATGTGTCTCAACATATGCAAATTGCGCATTGTCGAGCGTTTCCAGGATGATCAGACACCCTGCGAGCCCGGAGGGAGCGATCTGTCCGATGGGCACGACCTGGATCTGAATGTTGCGCGAGTGTTCGACCTCCAGCAACCGGCGGAGCTGCTCCTTCATGACTTCCCTGCCGCCGATGGAGGTGTGGAAGGCGGCTTCGTAGATCGTGAAGCTGAACAACACCTCGGGTAGGTCGAGTCGCGCCTGTCGCTTGAGGCGGATTGCCAGGCGTTCTTCAACGGTAGCGCTGTTCACTGGCGGCATGTGGTAGCTGAGAAGTGTCCTTGCGTAGGCCTCGGTCTGCAACAAGCCTGGGATGTGAAGGGCTTCGTAGGAGTAGCAGGCAACCGCCTCCTCCTCGACATCAAAGAAGACGTCGCTGCGGGCGGACTTGGTCTCCGGGGCCAGGTATGGATGAGCCCCCACCAACATCCCCTTCGCGTCGCACAATTCATCCGCCGCCTGAAGCACCTTGAGCGTTGGCCGCCGCCTCCCGGCCTCCATCGACCGCACGCTCTCGATGTCGTAGTTGGACGCCTGGCTCAACTGCTCCCGGGTCACACCCGCGCGAATGCGCCACCGCTTGAGCTGATCGCCGCAGTACTTCCACGACATCGGGTACTCCTTCGGCGTGCTCATCGCCCGGCGCCCCTCCCTGCCCTGGTCACAGGGCGGTCAAGCTGTCGTTGTACCTGCGGTGTCACTCCCGAGGCTATGCCCGCCTGCCGACTCTTGAAGGGTGAAATGGCCGAACTCAGCACTCGCGAGTGACGCCGTCCGTACACGCCCTCAAGGATCCTGATGCTCACTCAGCCCGTCGACGCCGTCGAGTGGATGTTCCCCCGCCTCCCCCGCAGTGCCGGCCGTGCCCGGATCCGCTTCATCCGGCAGGCCTTCGAGTGGGAGGTGCCCGTCGACGCCGCCGAGACCGGCCTCATCCTCCTCAGCGAACTCGTCACCAACGCCTGCCGCCACGCCCGCTCCCCGCGTGACCGGATGATCGGCGTCCGCGTCCTCCTCCCCACGTGCTCCGTGCTCCGCATCGAGGTCTCCGACGCGAACTCGGTCATCCCGACCATCCGCCACGCCACCCCGGACGACGAGTCCGGCCGGGGCCTCGAACTCGTCGCGGCCCTCGCCACCTCCTGGGGCGCCGAACCCCGGGGCGAGGGCTACATCGGCAAGACCATCTGGTGCGAACTCGCCCTCCCCACCCCGGCCAACCCGCACGACTGACCACTCCCACCGCCACCCCCCACGCCGGAAGTCGGCCCACCCGACTTCCGGCGCCCGCACCCGGCGGAGGTCTCGCGGAGAAGCCGGGTTCACCGGAGTGAACCGGTTCGAGAGCCGCCGGCGCGTGGCAGCCCTTTCAGGATTGCCGAAGGCCTGCTGGAGATCGGTGACTCACAGCACCGGCGAGAGCTGGAGCTGGTCGAGAACATCACCGAACCCAACGTCCTCTTCATGACCCTCGCGGCCCGTTCCTGGCAGGACGACTTCCGTCCGGTGTACGACTGGTTCGCCCGGGGCCTCCAGTTCAGCAGACGGCTGCAGGGCGCGGGCGGCATCGGTACGGCGCGAATCCTTGAGAACCCGGACCAGCACCCGGAATTCATCGCGCTGCTGCGTGCCGCAGACCTCGAGATCGCGGAATGCGGCACAGAGCGCGTGCTGCTCGATGTAGAAGAACTACGGAAGCGCTACCAGAGCTAATCGCAGTGCTCCGGCCTTCGGGCTGGGGGTGAAGCGATTCCGAGTGATGCTCTGACCCGCAGGCCGGACGGGGTGGTTCTGTTGCTCGATGTACTGGTGCAGGGCGCTGATCGGCGTGCCGCCGACTGAGCCCGCGAAGTACGAACCGGACCACAGTTTCTGTGCGCGCCAGTAGTGGCGGAGCAGTTCGGGGAACTCCTGGCGCATCCTGCGAGAGCTGACGCCCTTGAGGCTGTTGACCAGCTTGGAGGGGTACCATCGACCCGTGAACCTGTACTGGCACGTCGTGTTGCCGCCGCTCGGCGCCTGAACGGGCGCGCGCTTCGGCGGCTTGATCCCCTTCGTCCCCGGCCCGGCCTGATGGCGGCCGCCGTGGGCTGATGGCGTGCGTCCGTTCTTGGAACCAGTCCCCCTGATGGTCTTCGACGACGGAAGTTCACGACTGTGCCGAATCGTTTGTCCTCGCCTGCCCGTTCCCTGCCCACGACCCCCCGGTCCGCCCGCGCCTGCGTCCGCTCGCGGGGCGGCGTGGGGCCGATCCTGCTCGCCGCCGTGCTCTGGGGCACCACCGGGACGGCCGGTTCGCTGGCGCCCGGCGGGGCCCCGGCAGCGGGGATCGGGGCCGCCGGGCTGGTGCTCGGCGGGCTCCTCCTCTTCCTCACCGACCGTGCCGCCCGCGCGCTGCCCCGGGCGTGCGGGCCCCGCGAGCGGTGGCTGCTCGTGGCCGGTGCGGTCGCGGTGGCCGGCTACCCGCTGACCTTCTACCCGGCGGTGAGCCGTACGGGCGTGGCGGTGGCCACCGTGATCGCCCTCGGCGGCGCGCCGGTGTTCACCGGGCTGCTCGGGTGGCTCGCCCGGCAGGGGCGGCCCGGCGGGCGGTGGGCCGGGGCGACGGCGCTGGCCGTGCTCGGCTGCGGCGTCCTGGTGCTGGGCCCCGAACTCGCCGGGCGCGGCCCGGCCGTGGACCTCCTCGGGGTGCTGCTGGCCGCGCTCGCTGGGCTCTCGTACGCGGTGTACTCGCTGATCGGCGGGCGGCTGATCGCGGCCGGGCACCCCTCGGGCGGGGTGATGGGCGCGATGTTCGGCGGCGGGGCGCTGATCGTCCTGCCGGTGCTGCTCGCCGGTGACCAGGCCTGGCTCGCCTCGGTGCGCGGGGCGGGCGTGGTGCTGCACCTCGCGGTGATCACCACCTTCCTCGCCTACCGCCTGTTCGGCCACGGCCTGCGGCACACCACCGCCCAGACGGCCACCACCCTCACCCTCACCGAGCCCGCCGTCGCCGCCGTCCTCGGCGTGGCCGTCCTGGGCGAGCGACTGCCCGCCGCCTCCTGGTGCGGCCTCGCCGTCCTTGCCGGAGGACTGGCCGTCCTGGCCCTCCCCGGACGCCGATAACCCGCCTGCCGCCGGCGCTGCGCAGGAAGTCCGGCCGGCGACTCTGCTGGCCCGGCCGACTTCCTGCGCTCTCCAAGGCCTGATCGGCGGGTCAGATGCCGAAGTGGGCGGCGATGCCGTCGAGGACGCAGTCGAGGCCGGTCTCGAACTGCCAGTCGGGGTCGTCCTTGCGGGTGGCCTCGTGCAGGTACCGGTGGTAGCTGGGGTAGCGGCCGGTGTTCATCAGCCAGGTCATCCGGGGGGCGAGGCCGGCCCTGGTCTGGTCGCCGTCGGACCAGCCGCGCTCGCGGCGGAGCGTTGCCAGGGCGACTTCGGCGGCGACTGAGCCGTGGACGTAGCCGGTGACGGTGCGGAACACCGCCATGGTGGTGTCGGCGTCCAGGCCCTGTTCGGCCAGGGCCGCGAACGCGTGCTCGGGGACGGCGAGTTGGTTGGGGCTGAGGGCGAACGGGGTGGCCGCCCGGACGGTCCACGGGTGGGCCAGGTTCATCGCCCGCAGGTGCACGGCGAGTGCGCGCATGGTGTCCCGCCAGCCGTCGGCGGGGGCGTCGAGGGGAAGCCTCCCGTAGGCGAAGTCGACCATCAGCTCGATGAGTTCGTCCTTGCCGGAGACGTACCGGTAGGCGGCCATCGGGGCGACGCCGAGGTCGCCGGCCAGGCGGCGCATGGTGACGGCGTCCAGGCCCTCGGCGTCGGCGATGGCCACGGCGGCCTCGGCGATCCGCTGCGGAGTCAGGGTGGTGCGCGGTGCGGGGGCCGGGCGGGCGAGGCGCTCCCACAGTGAGACCTGGGCCTTGTCGTCACGGGCCTTGTCGTCACCGGTTCTGCCGTCACCGGCCTTGTCGTCGCCGTTCGCGGGGGTGTCCCCGGCGGGGGCCTGCTGAGCGGGCATGGGGCGGGCTCCTTTCGACTGCGGGTCCGTCCGACCGTAGCACCCCATGTGTACGGCGTATCAGTAGTAGACGCCGTACGCGCCAGTGTGTACGTTGTATCCAACAGATACGTCGTACACAACGCCCATCCCGGAGGGGGACCACCATGTCCACGGAGCAGCACCTGAAGGTCGCCGTCATCGTCGGAAGCACCCGCAACGGCCGGTTCGGGCCGGTCGTCGCCGACTGGCTGCGCGGCCACCTCGACGCCCGCGGCGACATGACCGTCGACCTGGTCGACCTGGTGGAGACCCCGCTGCCGACCACCTTCCCGTCCTTCGGCGGCGAACTGCCGGCGGACGAGGCCGCGCTGCTCGCCGCCGTGTCGCCCCGGCTGGAGGACGCCGACGCGTTCGTGTTCGTCACGCCCGAGTACAACCACAGCTTCCCGGCCCCGCTGAAGAACGCCATCGACTGGCACAACCGGCAGTGGCACGGCAAGCCGGTCGCCTTCGTCTCCTACGGCGGCCTCTCCGGCGGCCTTCGGGCCGTCGAGCAACTGCGCGTGGTGATGGCCGAGTTGAACGCGGTGACGATCCGCAACACGGTCAGCTTCCACGGCGGTGCCCAGTGCTTCGACGCCGACGGCAAGGCCCTCGACCCGGCTGCCGACGCCGCCGCCAAGACCTTGCTCGACCAGCTCGCCTGGTGGGCCGGGGCGCTGCGCGAGGCCCGCCAGGCCCGCCCGTTCGCCGCCTGACCCGAGGGCGTCGGCCGCCGGGCACGCGAAAGCCCCCGGGTGGAAGGGGGATTCCGCCCGGGGGCCCGTGACCGGCGAGCGGTCAGCCGGTGCTCAGCACTCGATGACGTTCACGGCGAGGCCGCCGCGCGAGGTCTCCTTGTACTTGATCTTCATGTCGGCGCCGGTCTCCTTCATCGTCTTGATCGCCTTGTCCAGCGAGACGTGGTGCCGCCCGTCGCCGCGCAGCGCCATCCGGGCCGCGGTGACGGCCTTGACCGAGGCCATGCCGTTGCGCTCGATGCAGGGGATCTGGACGAGGCCGCCGACCGGGTCGCAGGTGAGGCCGAGGTTGTGCTCGATACCGATCTCGGCGGCGTTCTCGACCTGCTCGGGGGTGCCGCCGAGGACCTCGGCGAGGCCGCCCGCGGCCATCGAGCAGGCGGAGCCGACCTCGCCCTGGCAGCCGACCTCGGCGCCGGAGATGGAGGCGTTCTCCTTGAACAGCATGCCGATGGCGCCGGCCGCGAGCAGGAAGCGGACGATGCCGTCCTCGTCGGCGCCCGGGATGAAGTTCAGGTAGTAGTGCAGTACGGCCGGGATGATGCCCGCCGCGCCGTTGGTCGGCGCGGTGACCACCCGGCGCCCGGAGGCGTTCTCCTCGTTGACCGCCATCGCGTAGAGCGTCACCCACTCCATCGCGTTGGCCGGGCCGATGCCCTCGGCGCGCAGCGCCCGGGCGCCCGAGGCGGCCCGGCGGCGGACCTTGAGACCGCCCGGCAGGATGCCCTCGCGGCTCATACCGGCCCGCACGCACTCCTGCATCACGGCCCAGATCTCCAGCAGCCCGGTGCGGATCTCCTCCTCGCTGCGCCAGGCCTTCTCGTTCTCCAGCATCAGGCCGGAGATCGACAGGCCGGTCTCCCGGCTGAGGCGGAGCAGCTCGTCGCCGGTGCGGAAGGGGTACTTCAGCACGGTGTCGTCGGGCTTGACCCGGTCCGCGCCGATCGCGTCCTCGTCGACGACGAAGCCGCCGCCGACCGAGTAGTAGGTCTTCTCCAGCAGCGTGGAGCCGTCCGCCGCGAACGCCCAGAGGGTCATGCCGTTGGCGTGGTACGGCAGCGAGCGGCGGCGGTGCAGGACCAGCCGGCTGTCCGGGTCGAAGTCGATGGGGTGCTCGCCGAGCAGGTTGAGCCGCTTCTCGGTGGTGATCCGCTCGACGTCCTGGTCGGCCCGGTCGACGTCGACGGTGCGGGGCGAGTGGCCCTCCAGGCCCAGCAGGACGGCCTTCGGGGTGCCGTGGCCGTGACCGGTGGCGCCCAGGGAGCCGTACAGCTCGGCCCGCACACCCGTCACCTGGGCCAGCAGGCCTTCGGACCGCAGCCGGCGGGCGAACATCCGGGCGGCGCGCATCGGGCCCACGGTGTGGGAGCTCGACGGGCCGATGCCGATGGAGAAGAGGTCGAAGACGCTGATGGCCACGGAGGGACGTCCTTGTCTGGTCTCGTGGAAGGACTTGCGGGCGGGGCTGGGCGGGGCTGGGCGGGGCTGCGCGGCGGGCGCGGGAGGCGGTGTGCGGCCGACATGGGACGGGGCACCGCGCGCACTGTCCAGTGTGCGCGGTGCCCCGGGGTCCACGGTGCGCCGGAGGGGTGAGGCCGGTCACCTGCGGCCGGTCGCCCAGGACCGGCCGGTGCGGACTATTCCTGGTTGGCCAGGTTCGGGTACAGCGGGTACTTGTCGGCCAGCGCGGTGACGCGGGCCTTCAGCGCGGCGGCGACGGTCTCGTCGAAGGCGGGCTTGAGCGCCTCGGCGATGATGTCGGCGACCTCGCGGAAGTCCTCGGCCTGGAAGCCGCGGGTGGCGAGGGCCGGGGTGCCGATGCGCAGGCCCGAGGTGACCATCGGCGGGCGCGGGTCGTTCGGGATGGCGTTGCGGTTGACCGTGATGCCGACCTCGTGCAGCCGGTCCTCGGCCTGCTGGCCGTCGAGCACGCTGTTGCGCAGGTCGACCAGGACCAGGTGGACGTCGGTGCCGCCGGAGAGCACGGACGCGCCGGCCTCGGCGACGTCGTCCCGCAGCAGGCGCTCGGCGAGGATCCGGGCGCCGTCCAGGGTGCGCTGCTGGCGCTCCTTGAACTCCTCGGACGCGGCGACCTTGAAGGCGACGGCCTTGCCGGCGATCACGTGCTCCAGCGGGCCGCCCTGCTGGCCGGGGAAGACCGCCGAGTTGATCTTCTTGGCCCACTCGGCCTTGGACAGGATGACGCCGCCGCGCGGGCCGCCCAGGGTCTTGTGGGTGGTGGTGGTGACCACGTCCGCGTACGGCACCGGGTTCGGGTGCAGCCCGGCGGCCACCAGGCCGGCGAAGTGCGCCATGTCCACCATGAGCAGCGCGCCGACCTCGTCGGCGACGCGGCGGAACTCGGCGAAGTCGAGCTGGCGCGGGTAGGCGGACCAGCCGGCGATGATCAGCTTCGGCTGGTGCTCCTTGGCGAGGCGCTCGACCTCGGCCATGTCGACCTGGCCGGTCTTCTCGTCCACGTGGTAGGCGACCACGTTGTAGAGCTTGCCGGAGAAGTTGATCTTCATGCCGTGGGTCAGGTGACCGCCGTGGGCCAGGTTCAGGCCCAGGATGGTGTCGCCCGGCTGGATCAGCGCGAACATCGCCGCGGCGTTGGCCTGCGCGCCCGAGTGCGGCTGGACGTTGGCGTGCTCGGCGCCGAACAGGGCCTTGACGCGGTCGATCGCGATCTGCTCGACCACGTCGACGTGCTCACAGCCGCCGTAGTAGCGGCGGCCGGGGTAGCCCTCCGCGTACTTGTTGGTGAGCACCGAACCCTGGGCCTCCATGACCGCCACCGGGGCGAAGTTCTCGGAGGCGATCATCTCCAGCGTGGTCTGCTGGCGGTGCAGCTCGGCGTCGACCGCGGCGGCGATCTCCGGGTCGAGGGCGTGCAGGGACTGGTTGAGAACCGTCATGGTGTGGTCTTCCCAGGGGAGGAGAGGGGAGGGACGGTGGGGCGGGCCGACGCGCGCGGCCCGCCCGGACACGAGCGGGTCAGGCCTTGATGAAGGCGTCGTACTCGTCCGCGCTGAGCAGCGTGCCGGTGGACTCCACGCGCACCTTGAACAGCCAGCCGCCCTCGAAGGGGGCGCTGTTGACCAGGCCGTTGTCGTCCACGACGTCCTGGTTGGTCTCGACGACCTCGCCGGTCACCGGGGAGTACAGGTCGCTGACCGACTTGGTGGACTCCAGCTCGCCGCAGGTGTCGCCCGCCGTCACGGTGTCGCCGACCTCGGGCAGCTGCACGTAGACGATGTCACCGAGCGCGTCGGCGGCGTGCTTGGTGATGCCGATCGTGGAGACACCGTCCACGGGGGCGGTCAGCCACTCGTGCTCTTCGGTGTACTGCAGGTGCTGGGGGTTGCTCATGGCGTCATTCTCCAGGATGGGAAGCGGGTACGGCGAAGCGGGCCGCCGCGTGGACGGCTTCGACGTGCGGGAACGGGAAAAGGGGGGCGGCCGGCCTCAGCGGGCGCGCTTGTAGAACGGCAGCGCCACGACCCGCACCGGCTCGTGCTTGCCGCGCACGTCCACCGCGACGGTGGTGCCGGGGGCGGCGTGCTCCGCGTCGACGTAGGCCATCGCGATCGGCTGCCCCAGCGTCGGGGACGGCGCGCCGGAGGTGATCCGGCCGATCGGGGCGCCGTCGGCGGAGACCACGGTGTACTCGGCGCGCGGGACGCGCTTGCCCTCGGAGACCAGGCCGACCAGCACCCGCGGCGGGTTGCCCTCCGCCGCGGCGGCGGCCTGCTCCAGCGCCTTGCGGCCGACGAACGCGCCGTCGTTGGTGGTCTTGTCGAAGCGGACGACCCGGCCCAGACCCGCGTCGAACGGGGTGAGGTCGGTGGACAGCTCGTGCCCGTACAGCGGCATGCCCGCCTCCAGGCGCAGCGTGTCGCGGCAGGACAGGCCGCACGGGATCAGGCCGCGGCCCTCGCCGGCGGCGGTCAGCGCCTGCCAGATGCCCTCGGCGTCGACCGGGTGGCAGAAGATCTCGAAGCCGTCCTCGCCGGTGTAGCCGGTGCGGGCGAGCAGCACGTCGCGGCCGGCCACCTGCGCCGGGAGGATCGCGTAGTACTTCAGGCCGGGCAGGTCGGCGTCGGTGGTGTCGGCGAGGATCGCGGTGGCCTCCGGGCCCTGGACGGCGATCAGCGCGTAGGTGTCGCGGTCGTCGGTGACGACGGCGTCGAAGCCCTTGGCGCGGGCGATCAGCTCGTCGAGGACCAGCTGGGCGTTGGAGGCGTTGGCGACGACCAGGAAGGCGTCCTCGCGCAGGCGGTAGACGATCAGGTCGTCCAGGATGCCGCCGTCCTCGGCGCAGATCATGGTGTAGCGGGCGCGCAGCACGCCCAGCGCGGAGACGAAGCCGACCAGCGCGTGGTCCAGCATCTCGCCGGCCTGCGGGCCGGTGACGGTGATCTCGCCCATGTGCGAGAGGTCGAACAGACCGGCCTTGGTGCGGACGGCGAGGTGTTCCTCGCGCTCGCTCCCGTAACGCAGCGGCATGTCCCAGCCGGCGAAGTCGGTCATGGTCGCGCCGAGGGCGCGGTGCAGCGCGTCGAGCGCGGTCAGGCGGAGGGACGACATGGCCAGGAACTCCTCGGTCGGGGCACTCAGGGGTGCACGCGCCGGACCGGACCCGCTGGGGACCGACCCCTGCGCGCGGGCATGCGGCGGCGTGGGTCTCCCCATCTGTCGTCGAACCTGAGAGCTTCACCGCCGCGCGGCCCGCAGCTGTTTCCAGCATCGGGCACAGCATGGCGGCTTGCACCGTGGGTGGGCGCGCGACAGGGCCGCGCGCCGCTTTCCAGATGTGCCTAACCCGTGCGGTAGGGGGGCCTGAGAGATTCCGGGGAGGACTTGCTCCTTCGGCGCCGGCTGTGCCGCCGAGCGGCACTCCGGGCTCTCCCGCGCGGGTTCGAGCGGCCGGTATGGAGTTGTGGGGGCCCGCGGCGCATGCCGTCGGACGCGCACATCATGGCACGTCCGGGACGAGGAGGGGAGAGGGGGCCCGGTCACACGGCGGCGGACCGAACAGCAGCCCTAAGGAAGGGGCCCCGGGGCCCTAGACTGCTGCGCGTCGGCGCAGCAGTGGGCGGCCGACCGGCAGAGGGCGGAATCGGCGGCGCATGGGGTACCCGGTGGAGCAGCAGCAGGGGTGGGGCGGTCCGGAGCAGGCCCCGACGGGCGGCACCTGGCCGGCCAACGAACTGGAGCAGGTGCTGACCGCCGCCCTGGGCGACCCGGGCGCGACGCCGCGGGTCATCGAGGTGCTGGCCCGCAGCCAGGTGTGGGTGCCGCTGCCGGCCGGAGCCGACCCGCAGGGGCAGGCACTGGACCTGCCGACCATCGAGCTGGCCGGCGAGCCGTACGTGCCGGTGTTCTCCTCACAGGAGGTGTTCCTGCAGCAGGCGCCGGGGATGGCGTTCGCGATCGCGCCGGTCTGGGAGTTCGCCCGCGGACTGCCGCTGGGCGTGGGCATCGCGGTGAACCCGGAGGCGGCGGTGGGCATCCCGGTGCCGCCGCAGGGCGTGGCCGAGCTGCGCCGCGGCCCGCGGCAGGACCGCTGGGAGGGCGCGGACGGCGCGGACGGCCAGGCGGCGCCGACCGGCGGCCGGGTGGCGCTGCGCGAGCCGGTGCCGGGCGAGGACCCGGAGCACTTCCTGGCCGCCTGCCGGGCCGAACTGTCGGCACTGCCCGGAGTGTTGACCGCGCGCAGGGCGCTGGCCAGCATCGAGGGCGAGCCGACGGTGATGTTCGTGGGCGTCCAGTTGGACCCGACGGCCCCGGCCGACCCGGCCGCGGTGAACGACGCGCTCGGCCGAGCCCTGGGAACCGCGCCGCTGCCGGGCGGCGTCCACCTCGTACTGCTCGACCTCGCCGACGACCCGGTGGTCGAGTGGCTGCTCACCCAGGTCATGCCCTTCTACGCGCGGGCGTGAGCCGGGGGTTCGTATCACAGGCACGTCGCCGTGGCGGTGGCCGGTGCCGCGCCATAGGGTGCGTGCAGACGGCTGACGGGCCGGCGGTCCGAGGAAAGAGGCGCGGCGAGGTGGGCGCATGAGTGCGGGAACGGGAGCGGGCGGGGTGCCAGGGCCCTGGGGCCAGGCACCGGCCGGGCACCCGGGAGCGGATCCGGCCGTGCTGGAGCACGCCCTGCGCGACGTCGCGCCGGAGCGCTACGACGCGTACGAGCGGCTGCTGCACGCGCTGGCGGACGGCCGGGTCTGGATGCTGCTCTGGCACGGCACGCCCGGCAGCCCCGACGCGCAGTACGGGAACATGGAGATCAGCGGCCACGGCTACGCGCCGGCCGTCACCTCGTCCGAGCAGCTGGCCGCCTCCGGCTGGGCCCGGGCCCACGAGGTCATCTCCGGCCGGGAGGTCGCCGCGGCGCTGTACCGCACCCGCTGGGGCCTGTGGCTCAACCCGCACGCGCCCGGCGGCGGCGTCGGCGTGCCCTGGGCGGATCTGCGGCGGATCGCCGCGGGCCTGGACCGGCTGCCGGCCGGCCCGCTGAAGCTGAGCGAGCCGCAGGTCAACGCCCAGCAGTTCTTCGCGCTGCTGGAGCGGCAGGCCGGCGAGGTGCGCGCGGTGCGGGCACTGCGCCGGGCCTGGGTGCAGCCGGCGGTGGGGGAGCCGTACCTGGCGATCGGCCTGGACCTGTACGAGAGTTCGCCGCCGGCGGTGGAGGCGGTGCGCGCGCTGATGCAGCGGGCGATCGCGGTGGCCCCGGAGGGGCTGGCGGTGTCGACGGTGGCGATGTCGGACGAGTACGACCCGGTGGCGCTGTGGATGCGCGCCAACTCGCGCCCGTTCTTCGACCGGGAGGCGGGCCGCCCGGCGACCGGCCCGTACCCGCCGGTGCCGCCGCCCGCGTACCCGGGGCAGTCCATGTCGGGGCAGCCGACGCCGGGGTGGTCCTACGGGACGCAGCCGCCCGCGCAGGGCTGGCAGCAGCAGCCGCAGCCGCCGCAGCGGCCGTGGCCCGGATATCCGGGGCGCTGACCGCCAGGTCTTTTTCCGCGAAGCCGACTTGATTGTCCATCAAGTCGGCTTCGATGCGTTCCGGACGAATTCCCGATTCGTGTACCCGAAGATCTTGACATGCCTGTTACAGCCATGTGAAGAGGGATATGCCGGCGGGCGGCGACGTGCATGCCTGCAGATCACAGTTGGGCATCTCTCGGTTGTCAGGTCTGGCGTAAGCCAGTTCGCATGGCAGAGAGTTCTGCGCAACGCACCGCACGTACTGGAACCCCACAAAGGTGAGCGCGCGTGCCGACCACCCGCCCACGCGAAGCCCATCCCGCGTGACGGCAGTGCCTGTGCACGACGCACTGCCGCGAACACCCGTTCCTCCTAAGCACCTTTCGCACGTCCGCAGCCGCACCGCCGAAGCCGGCGACCGGCACCCGTGGGCCGGCCACCGTCGGCGAGGGGACCAACTGACCATGACCGCATCCGTGACCACCGCCGGGAACGAGCCGGAGGCAGCCGCCGCCGCGAGCCCGGCCAAGACGATCGAGGGCCGCTCCCTCGGTCGGATCGCCTGGACCCGCTTCAAGCGGGACAAGGCCGCCGTCGCCGGCGGCGTCGTGGTGATCCTGCTGATCCTGCTCGCCGTACTGGCCAAGCCGATCGAGTCGGCGTTCGGCCTCGACCCGGACGCCCTCCACCAGGACCTCCTGGACGCCGACCTCGGCGGCCTGCCGTTCGGCGACTGGGGCGGCATGAGCGGGGACCACCTGCTCGGCGTCGACCCGCTGCAGGGCCGCGACCTGCTCACCCGCGTCATCGAGGGGTCCTGGGTCTCCCTGCTGGTCGCCTTCGGCGCGACCCTGCTGTCCAACACCATCGGCACCGTGCTCGGCATCATGGCCGGCTACTACGGCGGCTGGGTGGACACCCTGATCAGCCGGGTCATGGACGTCTTCCTGGCGTTCCCGCTGCTGCTCTTCGCCATCGCGATCTCGACCTCGCTGCAGGGCGGCGCGTTCGGCCTGCACGGCCTGCCGCTGCACATGCTGGTCCTGATCTTCGTGATCGGCTTCTTCAACTGGCCCTACATGGGCCGGATCGTGCGCGGACAGACGCTCTCCCTGCGCGAGCGGGAGTTCGTCCACGCGGCCCGGAGCCTGGGAGCCCGCGGCCCGTTCATCCTGTTCAAGGAGCTGCTGCCCAACCTGGTCGGTCCGATCCTGGTCTACTCGACCCTGCTGATCCCGACCAACATCCTCTTCGAGGCCGGGCTGAGCTTCCTCGGCGTCGGCATCCAGCCCCCGCAGGCCTCCTGGGGCGGCATGCTCCAGGACGCGATCCGGTACTACCAGGTGGACCCCCAGTACATGGTGGTCCCCGGTCTGGCGATCTTCATCACCGTGCTCGCCTTCAACCTGCTCGGCGACGGGCTGCGTGACGCCCTCGATCCCAAGAGCAACTGACACCCAGCGTCGGAACCCTCCACCGCCTCCACATCCTCAAGGGGTTGATCTCACCCATGCGCAGGTCCCGTACCGTCGCACTGACCGCGGCGGCCGCCGCCGCGGTCCTGGTCGTCACCGGCTGTTCCAGCTCGTCCAAGAGCGGTGACGCGTCCTCGTCGTCCTCCGCCTCGGGCGGCGGAGCCAACGCGGCCACCAAGAACATCGTCAACGCCTCGGACAAGAAGGGCGGGACGGTCACCTTCGAGATGAAGGGCACCCCGGACTCGCTCGACCCGGGCAACACGTACTACGCGTACATCTACAACTTCTCCCGCCTGTACGCCCGCCCGCTCACCACCTTCAACCCGGCCGCGGGCGAGGACGGCAACAAGCTCGTCCCGGACCTCGCCGAGTCCATGGGCCAGCCCAGCGCGGACGGCCTGACCTGGACGTACAAGCTGCGCGCGGGCCTGAAGTACGACGACGGCACCCCGATCACCTCGAAGGACGTCAAGTACGCCGTCGAGCGCTCCAACTTCGCGCCGGACGTGAACTCCAACGGCCCGACCTACTTCCACGACCTGCTGGTCGACAACGACACGCCGTACGCGGGCCCGTACAAGGACAAGACCGGCGACCTGCACGCGATCGAGACGCCGGACGACACCACGGTCGTCTTCCACCTGAAGCACCCGTTCGCGGACTTCGACTACCTGGTCAGCGCCCCGCAGACCGCGCCGGTCCCGCAGGCCAAGGACACCGGTGCCGACTACGTCAAGCACATCGTGTCCTCGGGCTCCTTCAAGTTCGAGTCCTACGAGGACGGCAAGCAGGCCGTCCTGGTGCCCAACACCAACTGGGACAAGAGCACCGACCCGATCCGGAAGCAGCTGCCGGACAAGATCCTGCTCAAGATGAACATCGACCAGGCCACCATCGACAAGGACCTGCTGGCCGGCAACGCCCAGGTCGACCTGGTGGGCGGCGGCGTCGACCCGCAGACCCAGGCGCAGATCCTGCAGAACCAGAAGCTCAAGGCCAGCACCGACAACGCGTACGGTGGCCGCCTCGTCTACCTGGCGATCAACTCCCAGGTCGCGCCGTTCGACAACGTCGACTGCCGCAAGGCCGTCCAGTTCGCGATCGACAAGGTCTCGGTGCAGACCGCCGAGGGCGGCCCGATCCGCGGCCAGATCGCCAACACGGTGCTCCCGCCGGACATCCCGGGCCACCAGGACTTCAACCAGTTCGAGACCAAGGACAACAAGGGCGACGAGGCCAAGGCCAAGGACGCCCTGAAGGCCTGCGGCAAGGACAGCATCAACACCGTCATCTCGGCCCGCACCGAGCGCGCCACCGAGGTCGCCGCCGCCACCTCGATCCAGGCCGCGCTGAAGAAGGTCGGCATCAACGCCGAGATCCAGCAGTTCCCGCAGGGCAAGTACCTGACCGACAGCGCCGGTGCCCCGCAGTTCACCAAGGACCACAACATCGGCCTGATGATGATGCAGTGGGGCGCCGACTGGCCGACCGGCTACGGCTTCCTGCAGCAGATCGTCGACGGCCGCGCGATCAAGGCCTCCGGCAACAGCAACCTGTCCCAGCTGAACGACCCGTCGGTCAACAAGATGATCGACGACGCCGCCGTCAACACGGACAAGGCCGGCCGCGAGAAGCTCTACGGCGACATCGACAAGAAGGTCATGGAGCAGGCCGTCATCGTCCCGCTGACCTACTTCAAGGTCTTCCTGTACCGCCCGGACAACGCCACCAACATGGCCTCCACCCCGGCGTTCTCGGGTGAGTACGACTACCTGAACATCGGCACCACCAAGTAAGAGCCTGGCTCCGCATCCCTGAAGGCAGGTGAAGGCAGCGGCGCCCGCCGTCGTCCGGAGGATCCCGGACGACGGCGGGCCGCCGGAGCCGCCCAACTGTGTTTGCCTACATCATCCGCAGGATCTTCGCGGCGGTGCTGCTGCTGCTGGTCGTCAGCGCCGTCACCTTCGCGATCTTCTTCCTGCTCCCGCGCGTCGCCGGCGAGACGGCCGACCAACTGGCCGCCCAGTACATCGGGAAGAACCCCTCACCCGACGCGATCGCCGCGGTCAAGCAGAACCTCGGCTTCGACCAGCCGCTGTACGCCCAGTACTGGCACTTCCTCAAGGGCCTGGTCAGCGGCGCCGAGTACAAGTTCGGGCCGGAACCGGCCACCTGCCACGTGCCCTGCTTCGGCTACTCCTTCAAGAACCACCTGGAGGTCTGGCCCGAGCTGTCCAAGCGGATCCCGGTCACCATGTCGCTCGCCGCCGGCGCGGCCGTGCTCTGGCTGGTCTCCGGCGTCGCCACCGGCGTCGTCTCCGCCCTCAAGCCGAAGTCGATCTTCGACCGGCTCTCCATGGGCGTCGCCCTCGCCGGCGTCTCGCTGCCGGTCTTCTTCACCGGCGCGCTGCTGCTCACGCTGTTCAGCTACGAGTGGCCGATCCTGGACAACCTGCAGTACGTCGACTTCACCGACAACCCGCTGATGTGGGCCCGCAACCTGATCCTCCCCTGGATCTCGCTGGCCTTCCTCTACTCCGCGCTCTACGCCCGGCTCACCCGCGCCGGAATGCTGGAGACCATGAGCGAGGACTACATCCGCACCGCCCGGGCCAAGGGCCTGGTCGAGCGCAAGGTCGTCACCCGGCACGGGCTGCGCGCCGCCCTCACCCCGATCGTCACCATCTTCGGCATGGACCTCGGGCTGCTGCTCGGCGGCGCCCTGATCACCGAGCAGGTCTTCTCGCTCCAGGGCGTCGGCCAGTTCGCCGTCCAGGCGATCTCCGACAACGACCTGCCCAAGATCCTCGGCGTCACCCTGCTCGCCGCCTTCTTCATCGTCGCCTGCAACCTCGTGGTCGACCTCCTGTACGCCCTCGTCGACCCCCGGGTGAGGCTCTCGTGACCGAGCTCCAGAAGACCACGGAAGCCACCGCACAGACCCCGTCCGGTGACCCCTTCCTCTCCGTGCGCGACCTGCGGATCCACTTCGACACCGACGACGGCCTGGTCCGCTCGGTGGACGGGGTCAGCTTCGACCTGCAGAAGGGCCGCACCCTCGGCATCGTCGGCGAATCCGGCTCCGGCAAGTCCGTCACCTCGCTCGGCATCATGGGCCTGCACCGCTCCAAGCGGGCCCGGATCAGCGGCGAGATCCTGCTGGGCGGCGAGGACCTGATCGCGGCCGGCCCCGACCGGGTGCGCCAACTGCGCGGCCGCGAGATGGCGATGATCTTCCAGGACCCGCTGACCGCGATGCACCCCTACTACACGGTGGGGCAGCAGATCGTCGAGGCCTACCGGGTGCACCACCCGCAGGCCACCAAGAAGCAGGCCCGGGCCCGGGCGGTCGAGATGCTCGACCGGGTCGGCATCCCGCAGCCGGACCGCCGCGTCGACGACTACCCGCACCAGTTCTCCGGCGGCATGCGCCAGCGCGCCATGATCGCCATGGCGCTCGTCAACGACCCCGCCCTGCTGATCGCCGACGAGCCCACCACCGCCCTGGACGTCACCGTCCAGGCGCAGATCCTGGACCTCATCCGCGACCTCCAGGACGAGTTCGGCTCCGCCGTCATCATCATCACCCACGACCTCGGAGTGGTCGCCGAGCTGGCCGACGACATCCTGGTCATGTACGGCGGCAAGTGCATCGAGCGCGGCCCGGCCGAAACCCTCTTCGACGCGCCCGAACACCCCTACACCTGGGGCCTGTTGGGCTCGATGCCGCGCCTCGACCGGGAACTGCAGGACCGGCTCATCCCGGTCAAGGGCACCCCGCCCAGCCTGATCAACGTGCCGTCGGGCTGCGCCTTCCACCCGCGCTGCCCGTACGCCGCCCTCACCGACGGGCGCTCCACGAGCGAGGTCCCGGAGCTGGTCGAAGCCACACCCGGCCACCACGCGGCCTGCCACCTGCCGGCCGACGAGCGGCACCGCATCTTCGCCGAAGAGATCGCGCCCCGGCTGTGAGCCCGGCCTCGTACCACCTTTCTGGAGAGAACCGATGACGGACACTCAGGCGGCCACGATCCCGGGGCCGGCGCCCGCCTCCGACCGCGAGCCGCTGCTGAAGGTGACCGGCCTGACCCGGCACTTCCCGATCCGCGGCGGGCTGCTCCGCCGCCAGACCGGCGCGGTGCGGGCCGTCGACGGCATCGACTTCTCGGTCAACGCCGGCGAGACGCTGGGCGTCGTCGGCGAGTCCGGCTGCGGCAAGTCGACCATGGGCCGACTGGTCACCCGGCTCGACGAACCCACCGGCGGGAAGATCGAGTTCGAGGGCACCGACATCACCCACCTGGGCGTCGGGGCGATGCGGCCGCTGCGCCGCGACATCCAGATGATCTTCCAGGACCCGTACTCCTCGCTGAACCCCCGGCACACCGTCGGCACCATCGTCGGCGCGCCCTTCAAGCTCCAGGGCGTGCAGCCCGAAGGCGGCGTCAAGAAGGCCGTCCAGGAACTGCTGGAGCTGTGCGGCCTCAGCCCCGAGCACTACAACCGCTACCCGCACGAGTTCTCCGGCGGCCAGCGCCAGCGCATCGGCATCGCCCGGGCGCTCGCCCTCAAGCCGAAGATGATCATCGCGGACGAGCCGGTCTCCGCCCTGGACGTCTCGATCCAGGCCCAGGTGGTCAACCTGCTGGACGACCTCCAGCAGGAACTCGGACTGACCTACCTGATCATCGCGCACGACCTCTCGGTGGTCCGCCACGTCTCGGACCGGGTCGCGGTGATGTACCTCGGCAAGATCGTCGAGATCGCCGACCGCGACGCGCTCTACCGCAGCCCCATGCACCCGTACACCAACGCGCTGATGTCCGCCGTGCCCGTCCCCGACCCGCGCCGCCGCCAGCGCGCCGGCCGCGAACGGATCCTGCTCACCGGCGACGTCCCCTCCCCGATCAACCCGCCCAGCGGCTGCCGCTTCCGCACCCGCTGCTGGAAGGCGCAGGACGTCTGCGCCACCCAGGAGCCGCCGCTGACCGCGCTGGCGACCGGGCACCAGGTGGCGTGCCACTTCCCGGAGAACGCGCCGGAGAAGGCGCCGGCGAGCGTGTCGGAGGCGCCGGCGTCCTGAGCTCGGGGCCCAACGACGGAAGGCCGCCCGCCCCCGGCAAGGGGGAGGGCGGCCTTCCGTCGTTCACGCGCCGTGGGCGTCAGGGGCGGCCGGTCGGCACGGGCTCTGCCTCAGGGGCCGTAGCCTCCGGGGCTGCCGCCTTGGGGGCCTCCTCCTGCCTTGGGGCCCGGACGGCCGGACGGGCGGGCAGCGCCTCGGCCGGGAAGCGGCGGTTCAGCGCCTTGACCGCCTTGCGGCCGAGGTTCTGGAACGGGATCTCGACCAGCCGGTAGCTGAGGTAGCTGACCAGCAGCAGGGCGGCCATGAAGGCGACGAACTGCACGCTGCGGCCCTGCCAGGAGACGAACGGCTTGCGGTCCTCCAGCAGCCACTCCATCCCGTGGATGAGCGGGTTGTGCAGCAGGTACACCGAGTAGCTGATCGTGCCCAGCCAGGCGAGCACCCGCGGGAACCGCCGCCGGCGGAGCAGCATGCCGACCGCGAAGACGGCCCAGGCGGCCAGGTACGCGAAGGAGAACGACTTCCAGGTCTCGCTCCAGGTGCGCCACAGGGCCTGGTCGTGGTTGTACATGAAGCCGGACAGGAAGCCCGCCGTGAGGACGAAGGCGCAGCACAGGAGCGCCGGGGTGCGGTCGATCTGGCCGTGTTCCAGCCGGTACAGCACCGTCCCGGCGAACATCGTCGCGAAGATCATCAGGCTTTCGAAGGCGGTGGACCGGCTGTTCAGCAGGACCAGCACCAGGCCCAGCCCGCCGAGCAGCGTCCCGCCCCACCGGGTCAGGTCGGCCCGGCCGGTGACGATGAAGGCCATCGCGGCGACCACGACGACCCCGGCGGCCAGCACCAGGTGCCGGACGGCGGGCAGCCCGTCGGCCGTGATCGTGCCGAGCGGCAGCCAGGCGCCGAGGACCAGCGCGCCGGCCGCGAAGCCGATCGCGATCGGGGCGCTCTGCCGGTGCCGGCCGGTGACGAAGAGCGTCGTCACGAAGTAGTAGAAGACCATCTCGTAGGTGAGCGTCCACATCACCCCGATGACGTTGGTGACGCCCATCATGTCCTGGACCATCAGGCCGTTGCCCGCCAGCGTCAGCAGCGGGTGGTCGAACGCCCAGCCCTGCACGACGGTGTGGCTGCGCGGCAGGATCAGCAGGCTCAGCACCACGGCGACGATCACCACCGGGTAGATCCGGAAGAACCGGCCCGCCCAGAACGCCCGTACGTCGCCGCGCCGTTCCAGCGAGGCCGGGATGATGTAGCCGCTGACCAGGAAGAACAGCATCACGCCGAAGATGCCCGGGTCCAGGTAGCGTGGCACGTGGTCGGCATGGAGCCAGACGAACGGCAGGGCCAGGTGGTAGACCGCCACGGAGAGCGCGGCTATGCCGCGCAGTGCGTCGAGCCAGCCCAGCCGCGACGAGGCGGCGGCCGGCCCGCCCGCCGCGGTACGGGCGTTCTTGCGGCGCCAGGGTGCGCGTTCGATGAGCTTCACACGCGGGAGGCTAGCGGAATCCGCTCCGCGGGTACCGCGGCGGGCGCCGGGAAGCGGCGGTTCAGCGCCTTGACCGCCCTGCGGCCGAGGCGCTGGAACGGGATCTCCACCAGGCGGTAACTGAGGTAGCCGAGGACGACCAGCGCCGCCAGGAAGCCGACGGTGAGGGCGGTCTGCCCCTTCCAGCCGACGATCGGGGGGTAGTCCTGCAGCTGCCAGCCGATCACGAACATCAGCGGGCCGTGCAGCAGGTAGACCGAGAAGCTGATCGTGCCGAGCCCGCTGAGCCAGCGCGGGAACCGCCGGTGGCGCAGCAGCATGCCGCCCGCGAAGACGGCCCAGGCGGCGAGGTAGCTGAGGGAGAACGCCATCCACGACGCCGTCCAGGTGTGCCACAGGGCCGTGCCGTAGTCGTACAGGTAGCCGACCGCGACGCCGCAGACGACGACGAACGAGCAGCAGAGCAGGGCCGGGAGCCGGTCGATCTGGCCGTGCTCCAGCCGGTACAGCACCGTCCCGGCGAACATGGTCGCGAAGATCAGCATGGTCTCGAAGCCGGCGGCCCGGCCGTTCAGCGTGACGAGGGTCAGGCCCAGGCCGCCGAGCAGCAGCGAGCCCCAACGGGTCAGGTCCGGGCGGCCGGTGGCGATGCAGACCATCGCCGTCACCACCACGACCGCGCCGGCGGCCACCAGGTGCCGGATCGAGGCGAGGTCCACGGTGATGGCGCCCAGCGGCAGCCAGGCGCCGAGCACCAGGGCGAGGGCCGCGAAACCGACCGTGACCGGCGCGCTGCGGCGGTGCCATCCCAGGACGAACAGGGCCGTCACGAAGTAGTAGAAGACCATCTCGTAGGTCAGCGACCACATCACCCCGATGGTGCTCGCCACCCCCATCAGGTCCTGCAGCATCAGCCCGTTCGCCGCGGACGACAGCAGCGGGTGCTCGAAGGAGAAGCCCTGGACGATCGTCGAGCTGCGGGGCAGCACCAGCAGGCTCGCCACCACCGTCACGACCACCGCCGGGTAGATCCGGAAGAACCGGCCCGCCCAGAACGCCCGCACGTCGCCGCGCCGTTCCAGCGAGGCCGGGATGATGTAGCCGCTGACCAGGAAGAACAGCATCACGCCGAAGAAGCCGAGATCCAGGTACTGCGGCACCTTCGCCCCGTGCGGGATCTTGTCGAGGAGCCCGAAGTGGTGCATCGCGACGGCCAGGGCGGCCAGTCCGCGCAGGGCGTCGAGCCAGCCGAGCCGGGGCGAGGCGGGGGATTTCAGCTTCTTCACAGCCGGGAGGCTAGCCGAATCCACCCGGGCCGTACCGCGGCCGACCCGCGTGACGAACGATGACGGCATGTGACCGCTGGTGGCTGGTGGTGACGTGATGTGACCGCGGATCGGCGCATTCGGACACATCGGGTACACATGGACGGTGACCTCGCAGATCTTCCCGTCCGACGTGCAGCAGTCGCTGGACCTCGTCGGCATCTTCGTCTTCGCCCTCTCCGGGGGCCTGCTCGCCGTCCGCAAGAACATGGACATCTTCGGGATCTGCGTACTGGCCGAGGTCACCGCGCTGGGCGGCGGGGTGATGCGCGACCTCGTCATCGGGGCGACCCCGGTCGCCGCCTTCACCAACCTCGGCTACTTCGTGACCCCGCTGGCCGCCGCGCTCGTCGTGTTCTTCCTCCACCCGGAGGTCGAGCGGATCAACCGGGCCGTGCAGACCCTCGACGCCCTCGGGCTCGGACTGTTCTGCGTCACCGGCACCGCCAAGGCCCACGACTACGGGCTCGGCGCGGTCGCGGCCATCGCGCTCGGCATGGTGACCGCGGCCGGCGGCGGCGTCATCCGCGACGTACTGGCCGGCGAGATCCCCTCGCTGCTGCGCTGGGACCGCGAGATCTACGCCGTCCCGGCGCTCGTCGGCGCCGCCCTCGTCGCCCTGCTGATCGGCGTGGACCGGCTCACCGGCCTGACCGGCACCGCCGCCGCGCTCACCGCCTTCGGGCTGCGGATGCTCGCCCTGAAGTACGGCTGGCGCGCCCCCCGGGCCTGGCACCGCAACGGTTCTCGCACCAGCGAGGAGTAGGCGAGCCGCCGTAGGCGAGTGAGATCGCCTCGGCCGTGCACAGCAGCTCCGGCACCATCCGGGCCAGTTCGGCCGGCGGCACCTCACTGGCCGGGGCACTCAGCGCGCACGCCGCGACCGTCCGCCCGCCGCTGCCCGCCACGGGCGCCGCCACACAGGTCACCGGCTCCCCGTGCTCGGACGACTCGGCCGCCCAGCCCCGGCGGCGCACCGCCGCCGACTCGGCCTCCTCGCCCGGCCCCGGCGCGGGCGTGGGCAGCCCCGCCAGCAGCACCCGCCCCACCGCCGTACCCGTCACCGGGGCCCGGCGCCCGATCCGGGACGGCCCGGCCGCCCAGCGCCCGGCCACCTCGTCCAGGTAGAGCACCTCGCCGTCGTGCAGCACGGCGAGCCGGACGGTGTAGCCGCAGCGGGCGTTGAGCGCGGCCAGGTACGGCGCGGCGACCTGCCGGACGTCGAAGTCCTCCAGCGCGCGGTGCGCCAGCGAGAGCACCCGGCCGCCGACCCGGTAGCGCAGGTCTGGCTGGCGGCGGGCGAAGCCGTGCTCCTCCAGGGTGCGCAGCAGCCGCAGCGCGGTGGACTTGTGCACCCCGAGGCTGCTCGCGGCCTGCTCCAGGGAGAGCGGCGCGTCGCCGAGCGCGTCGAGCAGACTCAGCGCGCGGTCGACCGACTGCGACATGGCGCCCCCGTTGATCCGGCTGGAGAAGTGTTCGCCAGGCTAACCGCTGGGTGGCGCAGTGGTACAAACCAGTGCCGGACGCGGCCGTCCGGCGGCGGGTACGGGCGCGGCCTCCGGCACAGTACGGACGCACGATGGCCGGAACGCGCGCAGGCCTGGAAAGCCGCCCGGCACAGCGCTCTACAATCGGGGGGTTATGCCATACCTGGACCATGCGGCGACCACGCCGATGCTGCCCGAGGCGATCGCCGCGATGACGGCCCACCTGGGGGTGGTCGGCAACGCCTCGTCCCTGCACGCGGCCGGTCGCCGGGCCCGCCGGGTGGTCGAGGAAGCGCGCGAATCGCTGGCCGAGTCACTGGGCGCCCGCCCGAGCGAGATCGTGCTCACCGGCGGCGGCACCGAGTCCGACAACCTCGCGGTCAAGGGCCTGTACTGGGCCCGCCGCGACGCCGACCCGGCCCGCACCCGGGTGCTGTGCAGCCCCGTCGAGCACCACGCGGTGCTCGACGCCGTGCACTGGCTCTCCGAACACGAGGACGCCAAGGTCGAGTACCTGCCGGTCGACGGGTACGGCCGGGTGCACCCCGAAGCGCTGCGCTCGTCGATCGAACGCGATCCGGCCTCCGTGGCGCTGGTCACCGTGATGTGGGCCAACAACGAGGTCGGCACGATCCAGCCGGTCCGCGAACTCGCCGCGGTGGCAGCCGAATACGGCATCCCGATGCACGCCGACGCGGTGCAGGCACTCGGCCAGGTCCCGCTCTCCTTCGCCGAGTCCGGGCTCACCGCGCTCACCGTCACCGGACACAAGATCGGCGGCCCCTTCGGCATCGGCGCCCTGCTGCTCTCCCGCGGCGCCACCCCCGTCCCGCTGCTGCACGGCGGCGGCCAGGAACGCGACGTGCGCTCCGGCACCCTGGACGCCCCCGGCGCCGCCGGATTCGCCGCCGCCGCGTCCTGGGCCGTGGAACACCGCGCCGAACACGCGGGGGCGCTCGGCGCCCTGCGGGACGAACTGGTCGCCGCCGTCCTCACCACCGCCCCCGACACCGTCCTCAACGGCGACCCGGCGGCCGAAGGACGACTGCCGGCCAACGCCCACTTCTCCTTCCCCGGCTGCGAAGGCGACGCGCTGCTGATGCTGCTGGACGCGGCCGGCATCGAATGCTCCACGGGCTCGGCCTGCACCGCCGGGGTGCCGCAGCCCAGCCACGTCCTGCTCGCCATGGGCGTCGACCCGCTGCTGGCCCGCGCCTCGCTGCGGTTCTCGCTCGGGCACACCTCCGTACGGGCGGACGTCACCGCGCTCGCCGAAGCCATCGGCCCGGTCGTCCAGCGGGCGCGCAACGCCGGGCCGGCATCGGTGCGGCGGTAAATCCGCCGGCCGGGCATGTCCGGTGGCCCCGTACTCTTGTAGTCACCATGACTGACTTCCCGGGTGCCCCCACCACGCCGTCCACCGGCCGCCTGCGCGTGCTCGCGGCGATGTCCGGCGGAGTCGACTCCGCCGTCGCCGCCGCCCGCGCCGTCGAGGCGGGGCACGAAGTGACCGGCGTCCACCTGGCACTGTCCGCCAACCCGCAGTCCTTCCGGACGGGCGCGCGCGGCTGCTGCACCATCGAGGACTCCCGGGACGCCTGGCGAGCGGCCGACGTGATCGGCATCCCGTTCTACGTGTGGGACCTCGCCGAGCGCTTCCGCGAGGACGTCATCGACGACTTCGTCGCCGAGTACGCGGCCGGGCGCACGCCCAACCCCTGCCTGCGCTGCAACGAGAAGATCAAGTTCGCCGCGCTGCTGGACAAGGCCGTCGCGCTCGGCTTCGACGCCGTCTGCACCGGCCACTACGCCCGGATCGTCGACCTGCCGGACGGCTCGCGCGAACTGCACCGGGCCGTGGACGCGGCCAAGGACCAGTCCTACGTCCTCGGCGTCCTGGACGCCGACCAGCTCGCCCACTCGCTCTTCCCGCTCGGCGACACCACCAAGGAAGCCATCCGCGAGGAAGCCGAACGCCGGGGCCTCGCGGTCGCCAAGAAGCCGGACAGCCACGACATCTGCTTCATCGCCGACGGCGACACCCAGGGCTTCCTCGCCCGGCACCTCGGCACCGCCACCGGCGACATCCTCGACGCCGACGGCACCAAGCTCGGCGAACACGACGGCGCCTACGGCTTCACCATCGGCCAGCGCAAGGGCCTGCGGATCGGCCGCCCGGCGGCGGACGGCAAGCCGCGGTACGTGCTCGACATCTCCCCGGTGGACAACACCGTGACGGTCGGCCCCGTCGAAGGCCTGGACGTCACCGCGCTGACCGCCATCCGCCCCCGCTGGTGCGGCACCGAGCCCCTCGCCGACGGCCGCTACACCGCCCAACTGCGGGCGCACGGCGAGGAAGTACCGGTCAGCGCCGCCGTGGTCGACGGCGGACTGCGGGTCCAGCTCGACACCCCGGTGCGGGGCATCGCCCCCGGCCAGGCCGTCGTCCTCTACGACGGCACCCGAGTCGTCGGCTCCGCCACCATCGCCACGACCGAGCGCCCGGCCGTCAACGCCTGAGCGGGCCCTCTTCCGAGCAGCGGCAGCGGCGTCATCCGCAGGGATGACGCCGCTGAATCCCACGGATGACCACGGGCCGGAGACTGCATCAATCCGACCGATCCGACGACCCGGGGCGCGAACCTAGCCTCAGGGCCATGAACCGAACCCGCCGTCTCGCGGCCGTCGCAGCCCTCGTCCTCGCCCTGCCCCTCCCGATCGCCGGGGCGGCGACGGCCTCGCCGCTGTCCGGCACTGCCGCCCGTTCCTCGATCCCTGCCGCGTTCCACGGCGAACTGCCCCGCCCGACCGGGCCGTACGCGGCCGGCGAGGAGGTGCTGCACCTCACCGACCGAAGCCGCACCGACCCCTGGACGCCCTCCGCCGGGCCACGGCAGCTCGCCGTGTCGATGTTCTACCCCGCCCGGCCCGACACCGGCGCGCCCGCCCCGTACATGACCCTCGGCGAAGCGCGCGGCTTCGTGGCGACACGGGTGCCGGCAGGCACCGGACTCCAGCCGCAGGACCTCGCGGACACCGACACCCACGCCTACACCGGCGCGAAAGCCGCCGGCGGGAAGTACCCGCTCGTGGTGCTCTCACCCGGCTTCGAGAACCCCCGCGCCACCCTGACCAGCCTCGCGACCGAACTGGCCAGCCACGGCTACGTCGTGGCCCTGATCGGCCACACCTACGAGGACTCCGGCGAGACGCTCGCCGACGGCAGCACCCCGGGCTGCGCGCTGTGCGACAACGGCGCACCGGACACCCTCCCCGCCAGCCGGGCGAAGGACGTGTCGTTCGTCCTGGACCGGCTCACCGGGCGGCACCCGGCCTGGCGCCTGGCCCACCTGATCGACCCCGACCGCATCGGCATGGCCGGGCACTCGATCGGCGGCGCGTCGACGCTGACCGCGATGGCCGAAGACCAGCGGATCCAGGCCGGTATCAACATGGACGGAACGTTCTTCCCGCCGACCCCGGCCGACACCCTGGAAGGGCGCTCGTTCCTCCTCCTCGGAAAGCAGAGCGACCACTCCGCCGGCAGCGGGGACACCTCCTGGGACGAGACCTGGGCGGGCTGGAACGGCTACAAGCCCTGGCTCGCCGTCACCGGCGCCAATCACGCAAGCTTCACGGACGTCCCGATCCTGGCCGCCGAGCTCGGCCTGCCGCTCCCCCCGGGGTCGACCACCTCACCGGAACGCGGCACACAGCTGACCCGGGAGTACGTCGCAGCCTTCCTCGACCAGACCCTGAAGGGAATCCACCAGCCCCTCCTCGACGGCCCGTCCCCGGCGAACCCGGAGGTGCGGTTCCAACAGCCGTGACCGGCCGCCGCACTCGGCGCCCGGCCGTCCGGTCCGGACGGCCGGGCACGGCAGACCGTCGTCCGGCGGCTGCCGGCTCACCGGGACGCCCCAGCGTCTTGGAGCTGGCCGGTGACATGGCTGCCCGCGACCGGCGCGGTAGCGTCCCGGAACTCCGCCGTTTCTGCATGGAGTTGGGAGTCCGGTTTTGACCGAGCACCGCGAGCCGTTCCTCTACGTCATCGTCTGCGCCACGGGGATTGCGGACGGCGTAGGCGAATTGATCACAGCTGCACACAGCGAGGGCTGGAGGGCCGGTGTGATAGCGACCCCCAGCGCTCTGGGCTTCATAGACCAGGACACCATCGAAGCCCAGACCGGTTACCCGATCCGCTCGGCCTGGCGCACACCGAGCATCCCGCAGCCGCTGCCTCCGGCCGACGCCATCGCGGTCGTCTCCGCCGCGTTCAACACCATCAACAAGTGGGCCGCCGGCATCTGCGACACACTCGCACTCGGCATCCTCTGCGAGGCGTACGGACTCGGGATCCCCGTAGCTGTCCAGCCCTACGTCAACTCCGCCCTGGCGGCGCACCCGGCGTACGCGGAGAGCCTGGGCCGCCTTCGCTCGATGGGCGTCCTGATCGGCGACTACGTGCCCCACCAGCCCAAGTCCGGCGGAGCCCGCGACAAGTACAACTGGACCCACGTCCTCGACCTGCTCCGTCCGCTGGTGCACTCGACCGCACAACAGCCGTAGTCACCTGGCGGCCTGCTCACCGAGCAGGCCGCCAGGTGAACAGGTTTCCAGACGTATCGGACACGGCGCTGCAACGCATGGCCGAGAGGGCGGCTAGGCAGAGGACACGACTCGCGGGGGCGGCGGGGCGTGATAGACCACATAGCACTATGAACATCACAGTCTTCTGCTCCGCGTACTCGCTCGACGACCGCTACACCGCCCCCGCCGCCGAGTTCGCCCGGCTCCTCGGGGAGGGCGGGCACACCCTGGTGTGGGGCGGCTCCAACGCCGGGCTGATGGGCCTGCTCGCCGACGAGGTGAAGGTGGCGGGCGGCAAGCTGGTCGGCATCCTGGTGGAGATGCTGAAGCACAAGGGGTACGTGGGCGCCGACGAACTCGTCGTGACCCGTGACCTGGCCGAGCGGAAGGCGGAGCTGGTGGCCCGGGCCGATGCGATCGTCGTGCTGGTCGGCGGCATGGGCACGATGGACGAGGTCACCGAGGTGCTGGAGCTGAAGAAGCACGGCATGTTCGAGAAGCCGGTGGTCGTCCTGGACACCGAGGGCTTCTACACGGGCCTGCGCACCCAGCTGGAGCGGATGGACGCCGAGGGCTTCCTGCCCCGGCCGCTCGCCGAGCTGCTCACCTTCGCCGACACGCCCGCCGAGGTGTTTGCGCAGCTCAAGGCCTGAGAGGATCACCACCATGGCCACTCATCTGATCACCGGCGCCGGCTCCGGCATCGGCGCCGTCCTTGCCGAGCGCCTCGCCGAACGCGGCGACGACCTCTGGCTGCTGGCCCGCGACGCCCGCCGCGCCGCCGAACTCCGCGAGCGCTTCTCCGGCGCCCGCACCCTGGTCGGCGACCTCGGCGACCCGGCCAAGCTCTCCTGGGCCTTCGGCCACCAGGCGCTGCCCATCGAGCTGGACTCCGTACTGCACGTCGCCGGCGTGGTCGAGCTGGGCACGGTCGGCGAGCTGCCGGTCAAGGCCTGGCAGGAGACCCTCAACGTCAACCTGGTCGCCCCCGCCGAGTTGACCCGGCTCCTGCTGCCCTCGCTGCGCCTGGTCAAGGGGCACGTCGTGTTCGTCAACTCCGGTGCGGGCCTGAACGCCCACGCCGAGTGGTCGGCCTACGCGGCGAGCAAGCACGGCCTGAAGGCGCTGGCCGACGCGCTGCGCCACGAGGAGCATGCGAACGGCGTCCGGGTCACCTCCGTCTACCCCGGCCGCACCGCCACCGCGATGCAGGTCAAGGTGCACCAGCAGGAAGGCAAGGAGTACGACGCCGACCGCTGGATCGAGCCCGAGTCCGTCGCCCGGGCGATCCTCGCCGCGCTGGACGCCTCCCGGGACGCGGAGATCACGGACGTCACCGTCCGCCCCGGCCGCTAGCCGCGCAACCGGGCCAGACGTCCGTAGGAACGGCCCCGGTGTCGAGCCCCGCGCTCGGCACCGGGGCCGTTCGCGTGCGGTCCGAAAATCCGGGAAATCCCCGTTGGCGCCGTCTTGGTGGCTGTGCGATGATCCGCTCCGCCCTCCGGCCGATCGAATTCGGACACGGTGGGATAGGAAAGCGTCATTTGCGCTTCAAAGTGCCCAGGGGGCTTCCATTTCCAGAACTCGTACGGCGCTGACCGTCGGCGCGCTGCTCGTGGGAACGGTCGGTCTGCCGGCCGTCGGCGCGGGCAGCGCGGCAGCAGCCGGCAGCACGCTCTACGTCAACAACGCTGCGGGTGCCAACTGCACCGACAGCGGTACCGGCGCCCAGTCGGCGCCGTTCTGCCACGTCGCGGCGGCCGCAGCGGTCGTCCAGCCGGGGCAGACCGTCGAGATCGAGGCCGGCGCCTACAACGACACCGCGGTGACCGTGACCCGCTCCGGCACCGCCGACGCCCCGATCACCTTCCGCAGCGAGTCCCGGCCGAACTCGCCGGGCGCCGCCGCCTGGCTCAACGGCGGGGCGCCGAACTACCCGGACAGCGCCATCGTGGTCAAGGGCGCCGACCACCTCAGGTTCGAGAACCTGGCGCTCGCGGGCAACAAGCGGCCGGCCGTCGTGGTCGACGGCGGGCACGACGTCTCGTTCACCAACATCGCGGCCTCGGGCGGCGGCGTCCTGATCACCGGCGCCTCCGACAAGGTCACCTGGGCCCGCGGCTCCTTCAGCTACGCGCCCGGCCCGCTCCTGCAGGTCGACGGCGGCTCCACCGGGACGGTCCTGACCACCAACGTCGTCCAGCCCAACAGCGTCGACGACATGACGGGCATCCTGGTCAAGGACGCCCCGAACACCGTCGTGGTGGCGAACACCGTCTACTCGCCCTGCTTCGCCGGGATCGTGCTGGACGGCACCTCGACCGGCGCGGTGGTCGAGAACAACGTCGTGAACACCGCGAAGGACCAGAACGCGGCCTGCGACAGCCCGGCCGGCGCCACCGGGATCACCGTCGGCGCGAACGCCACCGCGGGCACCAGGGCCGACTACAACCTGATCGACCCGCGCAGCGGCGGCGCGGCCTACAGCTGGGCCGGCGCGCCGTTCACCACGCAGGGCCAGCTCACCGCGAGCACCGGCCAGGGCGCGCACGACTTCGTCGCCCTGACCTACGTGCCGAAGGGCCCGAACGCCCCGGTCGACCACCGGATCGACTCGGCCGACGAGACCGCGCCGGGCATGCTCCCGACCGACCGCGGCGGCTGGGCCCCGGTGGACGACCCGACGGCCACCAACACCGGTACGGGCAGCGGCATCCGTGACCGCGGCGCGAACGAGATGCTCGACGTGGGCAGCGCGTTCACCCCCGCCGGTCCGACCCGGCTGCTGGACACCCGGCAGCCGATCGGCGTCCCGGTGGCGCAGGCCGTGCCCGCCTGGGGCACTGTCGACCTGCCGGTGACCGGTGTGGCCGGTGTGCCGGCGTCCGGGGTGACGGCCGTGACGATGAACGTGACGGTGACCGAGCCGCAGGCCGACGGACACCTGACCGTCTACCCGCACGGTGACGCGGCGCCGGACGCCTCCAACCTCAACTGGCCGGCCGGCCGGACGATCCCGAACCTGGTGACCGTCCCGGTCAAGGACGGCAAGATCTCGTTCTACAACGCCTCCGGCGGCACCGTGCACCTGATCGCCGACCTGGAGGGCTACTACAGCCCGAAGGGCTCGCTGTTCCACGCGCAGGGCCCGACCCGGTTGCTGGACACCCGGCAGCCGATCGGCGTCCCGGTGGCGCAGGCCGTTCCGGCCTGGGGCACCGTCGACCTGCCGGTGACCGGTGTGGCCGGCGTGCCGGCGTCCGGGGTGACGGCGGTGACGATGAACGTGACGGCGACCGAGCCGCAGGCCGACGGGCACCTGACCGTCTACCCGCACGGCAGCAAGGCGCCGGACGCCTCCAACCTCAACTGGACGGCCGGCCGGACGATCCCGAACCTGGTGACCGTCCCGGTCAAGGACGGCAAGGTGTCGTTCTACAACGCCTCCGGCGGCACCGTGCACCTGATCGCCGACCTCGCCGGCTACTACGCCACCCAGGGCAAGGTCAGCTACCGCCCGGACGGGCCGTACCGGATCCTCGACACGCGCCAGGACACCTACTGGGAGTCGGGCCCCCGCCCCGCCGGCACCGTCCCGGCGTGGGGCACCGTGGACGTCCCGGTCGGCGAGATCCCCAACCTCGCCGCGTTGACCCTGAACGTGACCGTCACCGAGCCGGGCGCCGAGGGCCACCTCACCGTCTACCCGCACGGTGACGCGGCGCCCGACGCGTCGAACCTCAACTTCCTGCCCGGCGAGACCATCCCCAACCAGGTGGTCGTCCCGGTCAAGGACGGCGTGGTCTCGTTCTACAACGCGAGCGGCGCCCCGATCCACCTGATCGTCGACGAGTTCGGCTACCAGTCGTACTGACAGATGCACTGCGCGCTGAACAGGCGCACTGAACAGGCGCACTGAACGGGCGCACTGAACAGGCGCACTGAACGGGCGTACCCCGCCCGTCCCGTACGAACGGCCCCGGTGCCGAGCCCCCGCGCTCGGCACCGGGGCCGTCGTCGTGAGTAGGCTCGGGCAGGTGAGCACCCCACATGCCTTCCCTGACCTGCGCGGCGCCGCCACCGGCGTCGGCTCGCTGCCCGGTACCGACGCCCGGGAGGCCGCCAAGACCTCCACCGGAGCGCTGGAGCACCTGCCGTTCCTGCCCGAGCTGCCCGAGCGCGGCCCGGGCGCCGACATGATCGGGCGCGGGGCCGGCTTCCTCGTCGAGCTGTTCGCCCAGACCGAGCCCAGCGGCTGGCGGTTCACCGACCGCCCCGGCCGGGACACCCGGCGCGCCCACTCCTGGCTCCGCGAGGACCTCGACGCACTGGAGGAGTTCACCCAGGGCTACCGGGGCGCGCTCAAGGTCCAGGCCGTCGGCCCGTGGACGCTGGCGGGGAGCATCGAGCTGAAGCACGGCGAGAAGGCGCTCTCCGACGCCGGCGCCTGCCGGGACATCGCCGGCTCGCTCACCGAGGGCCTGCGCCGCCACCTCGCCGACGTCCGCAGCCGCATCCCGGGCGCCGACGTCGTCCTCCAGCTGGACGAGCCCTCGCTGCCCGCCGTGCTGGCCGGTTCGGTGAAGACCGCCAGCGGCTTCCAGCGGCTGCGCGCCGTGGACCGGCAGGTGGCCGAGGAGGTGCTGCGCGAGGTGGTCGGGAGCCTGGACGCGCCGGTGGTCGTGCACAGTTGCGCGCCGGATGTCCCGATCCCGCTGCTGCGCCGCGCCGGGGTGGCCGGGATCTCGCTGGACTTCTCGCTGCTGACGGAGCGCTCGGACGACGACTTCGGCGAGGCGGTCGAAGGGGGCACGGCGATCCTCGCCGGTGTCGTCCCCGCCACTGACCAGGCAGTGTCCGACCCGGCCGGTAGTGTCCAGGGTGTCAGGACCTTGTGGCGCAGGCTCGGGTTCGCCCCGGAGCTGCTGGGCCGCCGCGTGCTGGTGACGCCGACCTGCGGGCTGGCCGGGGCCTCCCCGGCGTACGCGCGCACAGCGCTGTCGCTCGCGGCACGGGCGGCGCGGAGCCTGGTGGACAACCCGGAATGAGAACGTAGGAGGGCTTGCGGTGACGGCTGTCGAGGGCTGGGAGGACGTCCCGGCGGAGGTGCGTCGGCGGCACGCCGAGCTGGCGCAGGAGATCACCGACCACCGCGCCCGGTACTACGAGCAGGACGCGCCGGTCATCAGCGACTCCGAGTTCGACGCCCTGATGCGCGAACTGGAGGCGCTGGAGGCCGAGCACCCGGCCCTGGCCACCCCGGACTCGCCGACGCAGCGGGTCGGCGGCGCCCCCACCGGGCTGTTCGCCGAGGTCGAGCACCGCGAGCGGCTGCTCAGCCTCGACAACGCGATGGACGACGAGGAGCTCGCCGCCTGGGCCGAGCGCGTCGCCACCGAGCTGCACGGCATCGACTACCACTACCTGTGCGAGCTCAAGGTGGACGGCCTGGCCGTCAACCTCACCTACGAGAACGGCCAGTTGGTGCAGGCGGCGACGCGCGGCGACGGCCGGGTCGGCGAGGACATCACCGCCAACGTCCGCACCATCAAGGAGATCCCGCACCGGCTGAAGGGCGACGACGTCCCCGAGCTGGTCGAGATCCGGGGCGAGGTCTACTTCCCGACCGAGGCCTTCGAGGCGCTGAACGCCTCGTTCGTGGCGGAGAACGAGCGCCGCCGTCTGGAGAACGAGGAGCGCGCGAAGGAGGGCAAGCGGCCCCGGGCGATGATCCGGCTGTTCATGAACCCCCGCAACGCCGCCGCCGGTTCGCTGCGCCAGAAGGACCCGCAGATCACCGCGTCCCGCCCGCTGCACATGGTGGTGCACGGCATCGGCGCCCGGGTCGGCTTCGACATCGACAACCAGTCGCACGCCTACCGGCTGCTGCACGACTGGGGCCTGCCCACCGCCAGGCACAACCGGGTGGTCGGCACCCTCGACGAGGTGCGGGAGTTCATCCGGCACTTCGGCGAGCAGCGGCACTCGGTCGAGCACGAGATCGACGGCGTCGTGGTCAAGGTGGACGAGATCGCCCTGCAGGGCCGGCTCGGCGCCACCTCCAAGTCCCCGCGCTGGGCGATCGCCTGGAAGTACCCGCCGGAGGAGGTCACCGGCAAGCTGGCGGAGATCAAGGTCGGCATCGGCCGCACCGGCCGGGCCACCCCGTACGCGGTGCTGGCGGAGCCGGTGAAGGTGGCCGGCTCGATGGTGCAGTACGCGACGCTGCACAACCAGGAGGTCGTCAAGGCCAAGGGCGTGCTGCTCGGCGACACGATCGTGCTGCGCAAGGCCGGTGACGTGATCCCGGAGATCCTCGGGCCGGTGGAGGACCTGCGGGACGGCACCGAGCGGGAGTTCGTGATGCCCTCGCACTGCCACGAGTGCGGGGCCGAGCTGCGCCCGATGTCGGAGGGGGACATCGATCTGCGCTGTCCCAACGCCCAGTTCTGCCCGGCCCAGATCCGCGAGCGGATCGCCTTCCTGGGCGGGCGTTCCTCGCTGGACGTCGAGGGGCTGGGCTACGTCGCGGCCACCGCGCTGACCCAGCCGCTGGAGCCGGCCGAGGCGCCGGTGAAGGACGAGGGCGACATCTTCGGCCTGACCATGGAGCAGCTGCTGCCGATCAGGGTCCTGGTGCGCGACCCGAAGACGGGCATGCCCCGGCTGGACGACGTCACCGGGGAGGAGAAGGAGGTGTTCTTCTTCGCGAACCTCAAGGGGCAGCCGAAGAAGAACACCGAACTGCTCCTGGAGAACCTGCAGAAGGTGAAGGAGCGTCCGCTCTGGCGCTTCCTGAACGGTCTGTCGATCCGGCACGTGGGGCCGGTCGCGGCGCAGGAGCTGGCCCGGGAGTTCCGCGACCTGGACCGGATCTTCTCGGCCACCGAGGAGGAGTTGGCCGCCGTCGAGGGGGTGGGGCCGATCATCGCCCGGTCCGTGGTCGAGTGGTGCCAGGAGGACTGGCACCGGGAGATCCTGGAGAAGTGGCGGGCCGCCGGCGTCCGGTTCACCGAGGAGTTCGCGGACGAGGAGGCGGCGGAGCGTCCACTGGAGGGGCTGACGGTGGTCGTCACCGGGACGCTGTCCGGCCACACCCGGGACGGCGCCAAGGAGGCGCTGACCTCGCGCGGAGCGAAGGTGACCGGTTCGGTTTCGAAGAAGACCGATTTCGTGGTCGCCGGTGAGAATCCAGGGTCCAAGTACGACAAGGCGGTTCAGCTCGGCCTGCCCGTCCTGGACGACGCAGGCTTCGCCGTGCTGCTGTCCGACGGACCGGCCGCCGCCCGGGCCCACCTGGGACTTCCCGAGCCGGAGCAGGCCGCCGCACCTCAGGAGGCGCCCGCCGAGGGCTGACCCGGAGCCGACCCGAGCGGCGGGTGGCCGAATCCGGGTTGTTATCGTCCTGATGCAACGTCACCGGGTGCCGTGCAGTGAAAGCGGGCATTGTGTCACTGTGTGACACCCGGGCGAGGTGACGCGTTCCCGGTTGTCCGAAAGTCTGCCCACCGGGTGGACCCCGGCATACCCTGGAGCGCAACAGAATGTCAGCAGGGGTGGGGGCACCGGCTGCGCCGGTGCTCCTCGGGGTCGCTCCATGCCCGGCAGCTGTCGGTACCGGCACGGTGCCTCACCGTAAGGCGGCCTGACGGGGCGGGCCCGACGGAGGACAGGGCTTATGGATCGTACGACCGGCGGTGCGCCCACACGCCCGCCGCAGGGGGTGGCAGGTGCGGTCCTGCTGCTCGGCGTGCTGCTGGCCGGAGCTGCGCCGCTCATCCCGCTGGCCGTCCTGGTCTACCGGTACGAACCCGAGCTGCTGCCGCTGTTCGCGGTGCCCCTGGCCGTGCTGGTCGCGGCCTGGCGGATCGCCCGGGACCGCGCCCGCGACCAACTGACCGACCCCCTGACGGACCTGCCCAACCGTCAGGCCCTGCTGCTGGCCGCCCAGGAGGCGATCGCCGAGTGCGACCAGGGCTACAGCGTCGGTCTCATCCTGCTCGACCTCGACCGCTTCCGGTCACTCAACGACACACTCGGTCATACGGCCGGTGACCGGTTACTGGTTCACATCGCCCGCCGGCTGCACCGCGCACTGCGCTCCGGCGGCCCGGCCGGCAGCGCCACCCGGGAGTCCATCGACGACGTCTTCGCCGGACTGCCCCGGCACTACCGCCGCGGCCGACCGATGGTGGCCCGGATGGGCGGCGACGAGTTCGCCGTCCTGCTGCCCGGCATCAACTGCCCGGACAGCCTGGAGCGGGTCGCCAAGGCACTCATCGCCGAACTGGCCGCCCCGATCCGGCTGGACGGGCTGCTGCTCGTCCTGGAGGCCAGCGCCGGCGTCTGCGTCTACCCGCAGCACGCCCAGGACGCCGAGTCGCTGCTGCGCCGGGCCGACGTCGCGATGGGCCACGCCCAGCGCGGCTGCAGCGGCGTCGCCCAGTACGACGAGACCCAGGACGCCGACACCCCGTACCGGATCGGGCTGCTCGGGGACCTGCGGCGGGCGCTGGAGACCGGCGAGGTGCAGCTGCACTACCAGCCGAAGGTGGCCTTCGACGGCCGGGTCGTCGGCCTGGAGGCGCTGCTGCGCTGGGAGCGGCCCGGGCAGGGCAAGGTCTCGCCGGACGAGTTCGTGGGGCTCGCCGAGTCCAGCGGCCTGATGCCCCGGCTCACCGACTACGTGCTGGAGGCGGCCGTCGGCCAGCTCGCCTACTGGCGCGACCAGGGGCTGCAGGTACAGGTCGCGGTGAACGTCTCGCCGCGCGACGTGCTCAACCCCGGCTTCGCCCAGCGCGTCGCCGGCCACCTCGTGCGCCACCAGGTGCCGGCCCACGCCCTCCAGCTGGAGATCACCGAGCGGCTGCTGCTGGACGACTCCCGGCGGGCCGCCGACACCCTCGCCGAACTGCGCGGCTACGGCGTCGGGATGTCCCTCGACGACTTCGGCACCGGGCACTCCTCGCTGGTGCGGCTGCGCAGCCTGCCGGTCGGCGAGCTGAAGATCGACCGCTCCTTCGTCTCCCGGATGGTCATCGACGACCACGACGCGGCGGTGGTCCGCTGCTCGGTCGAGCTCGCCCACTCGCTGGGCCTGACCGTGGTCGCCGAGGGCGTCGAGGACGACGAGACCTGGGAGCGGCTGCACTGCATGGGCGTGGACGCCGTCCAGGGCTGGCTGGTGTCGGCCGCGCTGCCGGCCGAGCAGGCCACCGCCTGGCTGCGGGTGCACCGCACCGGCGCCCCGCCGGCGGAGCGGCTGGGCGCGCCGCCGCAACTGCACGCCCGGTTCCAGCCGGTCCAGAGCGGCAAGCCGATCGTCCAGCCCGCCATCCCGCCGACGCTCCCGCCCGTCCTGCCGCCGGTCAGGCCGACCGGGCTGACGCCGGGGCTGCCGCCCGTGGTCCAGGCGGTGCCGGCCGCCCAGTTGGAGGTCAAGGCGCCCGGCGCCCAGGACTGGGCCCGCACCCGGCCGCAGTAGGGGACACAGGGGACGCCGGGGACACGGGGGAACGCGGGGGGAAGCGCCGCAGGAGACCGGCGGAGGACGCCATGGGAGCGCGGTGACGGGCGCCGCGGCTCACTCGTTGGCCGGTGCCCGCGCCGGGCCCCATAGGATGGGTGCAAAGACCATGAGGACGGAGCGCCGAACCCGGCTGCTCCTGCCCGGGCCCGGCACCGCCCGCAAGGCACCGCCGGGCCTCACCAGAACTCACCCTGAGGATCGCTGCATGCCTGGCATCACGCGCGAGGAGGTCGCCCACCTCGCCCGGCTGTCGCGTCTTGAGCTGAAGCCCGAAGAACTGGACCACTTCGCCGAGCAGCTCGACGTGATCATCGGCGCGGTCGCCCGCGTTTCCGAGGTCGCCGGACAGGACGTCCCGCCGACCTCGCACCCGCTGCCGCTGACCAACGTCATGCGCGCGGACGAGGTGCGGCCGTCGCTCACCCCGGAGCAGGCGCTGTCCGGCGCCCCCGCCGCCGAAGAGCAGCGTTTCCGTGTGCCGCAGATCCTCGGGGAGGACTGACCGAGATGACCGAGCCGAACCGTACTCCCATCATCACGTGGAGCGCCGCCGAGACCGCAGGCGCCATCGCCAAGGGCGAGGTGTCCGCCGTCGAGGTCGCGCAGGCCCACCTGGACCGCATCGGGGCCGTCGACAAGAAGGTCAACGCCTTCCTGCACGTCGACACCGAGGGCGCGCTGGCGGCCGCGAAGGCCGTCGACGCGAAGCGCGCCAAGGGCGAGGAGCTGGGCCCGCTGGCCGGCGTCCCGCTCGCACTGAAGGACGTCTTCACCACCAAGGGCATCCCCACCACCTGCGGCTCCAAGATGCTCGAGGGCTGGATCCCGCCGTACGACGCCACGCTGACGACCCGTCTCAAGGACGCGGACGTGGTCATCCTCGGCAAGACCAACATGGACGAGTTCGCGATGGGCTCCTCCACCGAGAACTCCGCCTACGGCCCGACCGGCAACCCGTGGGACCTCACCCGCATCCCCGGCGGCTCCGGCGGCGGTTCGGCCGCCGCGCTGGCCGCCTTCGAGGCCCCGCTGGCGATCGGCACCGACACCGGCGGCTCGATCCGCCAGCCCGGCGCCGTCACCGGCACCGTCGGCGTCAAGCCGACCTACGGCTCGGTGTCCCGCTACGGCCTGGTGGCGTTCTCCAGCAGCCTGGACCAGGGCGGCCCCTGCGCCCGCACCGTGCTGGACGCGGCGCTGCTGCACGAGGCCATCGCCGGGCACGACCCGCTGGACTCCACCTCGATCGACGCGCCCGTCCCGGCCGTGGTCGAGGCCGCCAAGCGGCGCGACGTGCGCGGCATGCGGATCGGCGTGGTCAAGGAGTTCGCCGGCGAGGGCTACCAGGCCGGCGTGATGCAGCGGTTCCAGGAGTCGGTGGAGCTGCTGCGCGAGCTGGGCGCCGAGGTCGTCGAGGTCTCCTGCCCGTCGTTCACCCTGGCGCTGCCGGCGTACTACCTGATCGCGCCCAGCGAGTGCTCCTCCAACCTGGCCCGCTTCGACGCGATGCGCTACGGCCTGCGGGTCGGCGACGACGGCAGCCGCTCGGCCGAGGAGGTCACCGCGCTGACCCGCGAGGCCGGCTTCGGCGACGAGGTCAAGCGCCGCATCATCCTGGGCACCTACGCGCTGTCCTCGGGCTACTACGACGCCTACTACGGCTCGGCCCAGAAGGTCCGCACGCTCATCTCGCGCGACTTCGACGCGGCCTTCGCCGGGGTGGACGTGCTGGTCTCGCCGACCACGCCGACCACCGCCTTCCCGATCGGCGAGCGCGCCGACGACCCGATGGCGATGTACCTGGCCGACCTGTGCACGATTCCGTCGAACCTCGCGGGCAACGCGGCCATGTCGCTGCCCGTCGGCCTGGCCCCGGAGGACAATCTCCCGGTCGGCCTGCAGATCATCGCACCCGCGATGGCGGACGACCGCCTGTACCGCGTGGGCGGCGCCGTCGAGGCCGCACTCAACGACAAGTGGGGGCACACCCTGCTGGAGGAGGCACCGGCACTGTGAGCAAGATCGAGAAGGCCAAGGCCCAGTCCGCTTCGCTCAAGGGGTGGAAGCACTCGAAGCCCGGCCTGTGGCTGTCCATCGGCACCAGCGCCTTCGGCGCCGTCACCATCGCCAAGGACGTCCGCAAGGCCCGCGCCGAGAACGACACCCTCAAGCTGGTCAACGCCCTGGTCGGCGCCGCCGCGCTGGTCACCGGCACCGCCCTGCTGGTGCGCGAGCTGCGCCAGCTGGGCTCCGACGACGTGCTGCTGGGCTGAGCCGACCCGAGCGCCCAGGCCCGGCCCCCGCGCGAGCGGCGGCCGGGCCCGTACCTCCGAAGTCTTTTGAGTGAAGGGACGCTGTGAGCGTCATGAACCTGGTCTCCTACGAGGACGCTCTCGCGTCGTACGACCCGGTGATGGGCCTTGAGGTCCACGTCGAGCTCGGTACCAAGACCAAGATGTTCTGCGGTTGCTCGACCGAACTGGGCGCCGAGCCGAACAGCCAGACCTGCCCGACCTGCCTGGGCCTGCCGGGTTCGCTGCCGGTGGTCAACGCGGTCGGCGTCGAGTCGGCCGTCAAGATCGGCCTCGCGCTGAACTGCGACATCGCCGAGTGGTGCCGGTTCGCGCGGAAGAACTACTTCTACCCGGACATGCCCAAGAACTTCCAGACCTCGCAGTACGACGAGCCGATCGCCTTCAACGGCTACCTCGACGTGCAGCTGGAGGACGGTTCGACCTTCCGCGTGGAGATCGAGCGCGCCCACATGGAGGAGGACACCGGCAAGTCCAGCCACGTCGGCGGGGCCACCGGCCGCATCCACGGCGCCACCCACTCGCTGCTCGACTACAACCGGGCCGGCATCCCGCTGATCGAGATCGTCACCAAGCCGATCGTCGGCGCCGGCGCCCGCGCCCCCGAGGTCGCCAAGGCGTACGTCGCCGAGCTGCGCGAGGTGATCCGCTCGCTGGGCGTCTCCGAGGCCCGGATGGACAAGGGCCAGATGCGCTGCGACGTCAACCTGTCGCTGCGTCCGAACGGCACCGAGAAGTTCGGCACCCGCTCGGAGACGAAGAACGTCAACTCGCTGCGCAGCGTGGAGCGGGCCGCCCGGTTCGAGGTCCAGCGGCACGCCACCGTGCTCGGCGACGGCGGCACCATCGTCCAGGAGACCCGCCACTTCCACGAGGACAACGGCACCACCACCTCGGGCCGGATCAAGGACAACGCCGAGGACTACCGCTACTTCCCCGAGCCGGACCTGGTGCCGGTGGCCCCCGCCCGCGCGTGGGTCGAGGAACTGCGCTCCGCCCTGCCCGAACTGCCGCGGGTGCGCCGCGCCCGGCTGCAGGCCGAGTGGGGCCTCACCGACAAGGACATGCAGGCCGTCCTCAACGCCGGTGCGGTGGAGCCGATCCAGGAGACCATCGCGGCCGGCGCCCCGGCCGACCAGGCCCGCAAGTGGTGGCTGGGCGAGCTGTCCCGCCGCGCCAACGAGACCGGCACCGAGCTGATCGAGCAGCCGATCACCCCGGCGCAGGTCGCCCGGGTCGCCGCGCTGGTCGCCGAGGGCAAGCTGAACGACAAGCTGGCCCGCCAGGTCATCGAGGGCGTCCTGGCCGGCGAGGGCGAGCCGGACGAGATCGTCGAGAAGCGCGGCCTGGCCGTGGTCTCGGACGACTCGGCGCTCGGCGCCGCCGTCGACCAGGCCATCGCCGGGAACGAGGCGATCGCCGCCAAGATCCGCGACGGCAAGGTCGCCGCGGTGGGCGCGCTGGTCGGCGCGGTCATGAAGGCCACCCGCGGCCAGGCCGACGCCGCCCGCGTGAAGGACCTGATCCTGGAGCGGCTGGGCGTGGAAGGACAGTAGGCAGATCCTGGAGCGGCTGGGCGTTTCCGCCTGAGCGGGGCTCTTCCGAGGGCGTACAGGCCGCCGAGCCTGTCTTCCTAAGGCGTCTAAGGCGTCTAAGGCCCTCTAAGTAAGGTCTAAGGCCCGGTCTCGCCCCCGTATTGGGGTGGGGCCGGGCCTCAAACCTTTTCCGGAGCCCGATCTAAGGCATCCGGACCCCGAAAGATCGGGCACGCTCCCGATGCCGCACCCCCCACTGGGAGAGGAAAGTCTTACTCGACAGGGAAACGCAGTGAGACCCGCAGGGGGAACCGAAATGATCGAGTACCAGACCTTCCAGCAACAGGCCCACGAGCTCGTCGCCCGCGCCGAGCACGAGCGCCTGGTGCGCGAGGCCAAGGCGGCGCGCCGCCTGCAGCGCCGTCCGGTGGCGGCCCGCTTCCAGCGGCGGCCCGTCCGTCAGACCGAATGCTGACGGTGCGGCACCAGGACGGTGCCGACGGAGTTCCGGAGGGGGAGACGCTGCGAGTCAGCGTCTCCCCCTCCGGGCGTTCGCCCGGGGAGATATCCTCTCGGCCGGTCACCACCGGCTATGGCATGCTCGCCTCCATGCAGCAGATATCGGTCAGCCCCGTCTTCGTCGGCCGTGGCAGCGAGATCACCGAACTGACCGACGCGCTGCGCCGGGCGGGCACCGGCAGCCCGCAGGCCATCCTGATCGGCGGGGAGGCCGGCGTCGGCAAGACCCGCCTGCTGGAGGAGTTCCTGCAGCGCGCCGCCGACCGGGGAGCGGTCACCTCGCTCGGCAGCTGTCTGGAGGTCGGGGCCGAAGGCCTGCCGTACGCGCCGCTGGCCACCGCGCTGCGCCGGCTGCACCGCTCGCTGGGCGCCGAACTGGAGGCCGCCGCGGCCGGCAGTGAGGGCCATCTGTCCCGGCTGCTCTCCGAGTTGGGCGAGGCGGACGGCGAACCGAACGACGAGTACAGCCGGGCCCGGCTGTTCGAGCACACCGCGAGGCTGTTCGAACGGCTCGGCGCGGACCGTACCCTCGTCCTCGCCGTCGAGGACCTGCACTGGTCCGACCGCTCCACCCGCGAGCTGCTCGCCTTCCTGGTGCGCACCCTGCACCGCTCCCGGGTGCTGCTGGTCGCCACCTACCGCAGCGACGACCTGCACCGCCGGCACCCGCTGCGCCCCTTCCTCGCCGAGCTCGACCGGCTGCGCACCGTCCAGCGGTTGGAACTCGCGCGGTTCGACCGCCGCGAGGTGGCCGCCCAGCTGGCCGGCATCCTCGGCACCGCCGTCCCCGAACGCCAGCTGGTGGACCGGATCCACCGCCGTTCGGAGGGGAACCCCTTCTTCGTCGAGGAGCTGGCCACCGCCTTCGACGATGGCTGCGGCGCCGGGCTGACCGACTCGCTGCGGGACATCCTGCTGGTGCGGGTCGAAGGCCTGGACGAGGAGGCCCAGCGGGTCGTGCGGATCGCCGCCGAGGGCGGCTCGCACGTCGAACACGCCCTGCTGGCCGCCGTCCTGGACGACGACGAGGAGGCGCTGATCGAGGCGCTGCGGGCGGCCGTCGGCGCCAACATCCTGCGCCCGGACTCCGAGGGCGAGGGCTACCGGTTCCGGCACGCGCTGGTCCGCGAGGCGGTCTCGGACGACCTGCTGCCCGGCGAACGGCACCGGATCAACCGCAAGTTCGCGCTCGCCGTGGAGGCGCAGCCGCAGCTGGTCCCCGGCGACGCGCTGCCCGCCCGGCTGGCCAACTACTGGTACCACGCGCACGACCCGGCCCGCGCCCTGCCGACGGCCCTGGACGCCGCCCGGGCGGCCCGCCGCCGCAACGCCTTCGCCGAGCAGCTGGGCATGCTGGAGCGGGCCCTGGAGCTGTGGGACATGGTCACCGAGGACGTGCTGGCGCACACCCTGCGCCCGTACGACTGGGCCGAGACCTACCCGCCCGGCGCCTGCGACCACCAGGCCGCCGACGAGGACTGCGACCGGATCCAGCTGGAGGACGTGCTGGCCGAAGCGGTGGTGGCGGCCCGGCGCTGCGGCGACCGCGAGCGCGGGCTGAGCCTGGCCAAGCGCGGGCTGCGGCTGGTCGACGAGACGGTGCACCCGGTGCGCGCGGCCTGGTTCCGGATCAACCGGGCCCGGATGCTGGGCAGTCTGCGCCGCTCCGGGGACGAGGAGGAGATCAACCACGCGCTGCGGCTGGTGGAGCACCTGCCGCCGTCCGCCGTCCAGGCCGAGGTGCTCGCGCTCGGCGCCGGCTCGGCGATGCTCAAGAAGCCCGGGCCCGAGCACCTCGAACTCGCCGAGCGGGCGATCCGGATCGCCCAGCAGGTCGGCGCGCACTCCGTCGAGGTGCACGCCCGGATGACCCTCGGCGGCCTGCGCTACGACGTGCAGGGCGACGCGGAGGGCGGGCTGGCCGAGCTGGCCGGCGCGGTCGAGCGGGCCCGCCGGCTGGGCGTGCCCGACCTGCTGCTGCGCGGCATCAACAACCTGTCCAGCCTGCAGCGCGGGCTGGGCCGGGCCGAGGACGCGGTGAAGCTGGCCCGCGAGGGCCTGGAGTTCGCCGACGGCAGCGGCCTGCTGCGCAACATCGGCACCATCCTGACCGGCAACCTGGTCGAGGCGCTGACCGACCTCGGGCGGGTCCGGGAGGCCGAGGAGGTGCTCGCCGCCTGCGAGCTGATCAGCCTGAGCGGCACCCACGCCGAGTTCCTGGACCGGATGCGGGGCGAACTCGCCCTGTTCAAGGGGGACCTGCCCGGCGCGGCGACCATGCTGGCGCGGGCCCGGTCGGCCAACCGGGTCGGCCAGGTCCAGCACAGCGTGCCGATCAGCCGGCTCGCGGTGCGGCTCGCCGCGGTCGGCGGACGGCCGCTGGAGGCCCGGGCCGAACTGCTCGCCGCGCTCGCCGAGGACGGGCGGCTGAGCCACGAGTCCGACGTCTACCCGCTGCTGGTCGAGGCCGCCGCGGCGGAGGCGGACAGCCGCGGCCTGCCGGAGGCCGAGGCGGGCCGGGCCGGGGCGCTGGCCGCGATCGCCGCGGCGGCCGCCGGGCTGCGGCCCCGGGCGCCGCTGCACCACGGCTGGGCCCGGCTGCTGGAGGCCGAACTGGCCCGGGCCGGGGGCGCCGACACCCCCGCGCAGTGGGCCGCCGCGGTCGAGGCGCTGCGCCCCACCTGCCTGCCGTACCCGCTGGCGCTCGCCCTGCTGCGGGCCGGCGAGGCGGAGGTGCGGGCCGGGCGGCGCGAGGGCGCGGCCGAACTGCTGCGCGAGGCGGTCGAACTGGCGGCCGTACGGGACGACCGGCCGCTACTGGCGCAGATCACGGGCCTGGCCGAGCGGGCCGGGGTGAACCTCGCCCCCCGTGAGCGGGCGGCCGTCGAGGAGGCGCCGGCCGCGGCCGCCGGGGACTCCTTCAACCTCACCCCCCGTGAGCGCGACGTGCTCCGGCTGCTCACGCGCGGCTGGACGAACCGGCAGATCGCGGAGGAGCTGTACATCTCTCCGAAGACCGCAAGCGTGCACGTCTCCAACATCCTGGGCAAGCTCGCGGTCGCCGGCCGGGGCGAGGCGGCCGCGCTGGCGCACCGACTGCGGCTGTTCCCGGACGATCAGGCCCTGTCAGGCCGCTGAACCCGCCCCCGCCGCCGGGCCCGGACCGCCGTCGACGCGGCGCCCGGCGGCGGGGGCGCCGCCGCGTGCTCCCGTGCGCGCCGCGTGAGCCCCTGTCCGCGCGCCGCCGCCAACCGGGCCGATCCGTCGGAATCGGGGGCATTCCCCCACCCTTCCGCCATTACTCTAAGTTGAATGTGCGTGTCATTGAGTGACGGAATTGGTGTAGGGTCCAGTTCGGGAGCATCGGTGCGGTGCGGCGGCCGGAAGGCCGCCCACCCCCTGGGCCGCCGTCCTGACGGGGCACCAGGCCCCCGCGTACGGCCAAGAGGTACGCGACCGGTGGCCCGTGGCCGGGGCGCGAGGCCCCGGGCTGGAGGGGGAGAGGCCGAGTGAGCTCCACCGAAACGGTGCTGCCCGGAGCCGGACGCCCGGGCGCACCGCCCGCCGACACGTCCGCCACCGACACGACCGCCACCGACCTGCCCGCGCCCGCCGACACCGGCCGGCGGGGCCCGCTCGAGGAGAGCCGCACCGTGCCCGGCCTCGCCCTGGGCGCACTCTGCGTGGCCTACGCCACGGGCGCCGCCACCGGCTGGGGATCCCGCCAACTGTCCATCTTCATGGGCGACTTCGGCCTGGCCGCAGCAGCCCTCGCGGCCGCGCTGTCCTGCCTGGTGTACGGCTGCACGGCCGGCGGCCACACCCGCCCGGCCTGGCTGCTGTTCGGCCTCTCCTCACTGATGGTCGCCTTCGGCAACGGCACCTGGGGCTGGTACGAACTGGTCCTGCGCACCCCGCTGCCGCAGGACTCGCTAGCCGAGTACGCCTTCCTGCTGTTCGCCCCGCTCGCCATCACCGGCGTCCTGGTGCTCGCCCAGCGCCCGCGCTCGGCGGCCGGCTGGCTCTGCCTGCTGCTCGACGGCTGGCTGATCGCCGGCTCGCTGTTCACCCTCAGCTGGAGCCTGGCACTCGGCCGGATCGCGGCCGGCGAGGACGGCTCCCCGCTGCGCCTGGCCCTCAACCTGGGCTACCCGGTGCTGGACATCCTGCTGGTCAGCCTGGTCGTCGGGCTGCGCTTCGGCGGCCGGGACGGCAACCGGGCGGCCGTGCACACCGCGATGCTGGCGCTCGCCGTCACCGTGCTGTGCGACGCCCTGTTCACCTCCCCGGAGTTGCGCAACAGCTACCACTCGGGCGAACTGCTGGACGCCGGCTGGTTCTCCGGCAGCCTGCTGCTGGCCTGGGCCCCGTGGTCACCGCGCCGGCGCCGCCCGCTGCGCGAGCACCCCTCGGCCGGGGGCCTGCCGCGCCGCCGGGTGGCCACCACCTTCAGCGCGCTCACCCCGTACGCGGCCGCCGCGGTCTGCACCGCCGGCATCCTCTACAACGCCCTCGGCGGGCGCGCGTTGGACCGCGTGGTGGCCGCGGCCGCCTGCACCGTCGGGCTGGCACTGATCCTCAGACAGGGCGTGATGCTGCTCGACAACCTGTCGCTGGCCCAGGAACTCGCCCACAAGGAGGCGCACTTCCGCTCCCTGGTGCAGGGCTCCAGCGACGTCATCATGATCGCCGGCGCCAACGGCGTGCTGTCCTACGTCTCCCCGGCCGCGCTCGGCGTCTACGGGCGGGATCCGGAGGAGCTGGTCGGCGGCAACCTGCTGGACCTCGTCCACCCCGAGGACGTGGACCGGGTGCTCTCCGAGGTCCGCCGCTACCTCGCCAGGGTCCGGCTCACCGCCCACCGCGTCCCGGGCACCGCCGAGCCCTCGGCCCGGGTGGAGTGCCGGATCAGCTCGGGCGGCGGCGAGTGGCTGCACGTCGAGTCCACGGTCAGCCGGCACCGCGACGGCCTGCTGCTGAACAGCCGCGACGTCACCGAACGCGTCATGCTCCAGGCCCAGTTGCAGCACAACGCCTTCCACGACCCGCTCACCGACCTGCCCAACCGGGCGCTGTTCACCCAGCGGCTGCGGGGCGCCCTCGGCGCTCGCGGCCAGCAGGGCGGGACCGGCGCCGGGATCGCGGTGCTCTTCCTCGACCTGGACGGCTTCAAGGCGGTCAACGACAGCGCCGGGCACCAGGTCGGCGACGAACTGCTGGTGCAGGCCGCCCGCCGGCTGCAGGGCGCCGTCCGCTCCGGGGACACCGTCGCCCGGTTCGGTGGCGACGAGTTCGCCGCACTGGTCTGCGGACCGCTCGGCCGCCTCCAGGTCCAGGAACTGGCCGAGCGGCTGCGCATCGCGCTCTCCGCGCCGTACTGGATCAGCGGCGCCGAACTCAGCGTCGCCGCCAGCATCGGCATCGCCTTCGGCACCCCCGAACGCGGCCCCGCCGCCGACCCCAGGGCCGCCGCCGACGAACTGATGCGCAACGCCGACCTCGCGATGTACCGGGCCAAGTCCGAGGGCAAGGGCCGGGTGGTGCTCTACACCCCCGCCATGCGGGCCGACCTGGAGCGCCGCACCGAACTGGAGGAACGGCTGAGACTCGCCGTCCGGGAGGGCGGCTTCACCCTGCTCCACCAGCCCGTCGTGGACCTCGCCAGCGGCGCCGTCACCGGCGTCGAGGCGCAGCCCCGCTGGCGCTCGGCGGGCGGCCTGCTGCTCACCCCGGCCGAGTTCCTGCGCTCCGCCGAGCACGGCGACGCGGCCACCCGGTTCTCCCGCTGGCTGGTCCGCGAGGCCGTCGCCGCGGCCGTCGACCGGCGCGGCACGGTCGGCCGCAGCCGCGGCGTGCCGCAGCCCGTCCCGGTGGCCGTGCGGCTCTCCGTCGAGCGGCTCTGCTCGCCCGGCCTGTACGAGACGGTGGCCGCCGCGCTGCGCGACAGCGGACTGCCGGCCGGCGAGCTGGTGATCGAGGTGGCCCGGACGGGGCCGGACGCGCTCGCCGACGAACTCGGCCGCCGACTGGCCGCGTTGCGCCGCCTCGGCGTCGGCGTCTGGCTGGCCGGCTACGGCGCCGGCGGCGGCTCGCTCGGCGCCCTCGCCCGGCTGCCCCTCGACGGCCTCAAGCTGGACCGCACGCTCGTCCAGGACCTCGGCGAGTCCTCGCTCGCCCGCACGCTCGCCGGGCACGCCCTGCGGCTCGGCCGCGACCTCGGGATGGCCACCGCCGCCGAGGGGGTGGACCTGCCCCGGCAGGTCGCCGCACTGCAGGAACTCGACTGCGGACAGGCCCAGGGCTCCGCCTTCGCCCCGCCGCTGGACGAGCCCCGGCTGCGCCGGGCGCTGGCCCGCCGCGGCTACCCGCTGCCGACGCCGCTCGGCGCGCTCGCCGCCCGCCGCGCGTACCCGGCCCCGGACGCCCGGACGAGTGGCCGGACGGACGCCGCGCCGGGACGTGTCGTACGTCACCACAGCGGCTCTGACCTGCCCGAACACCGTGCCGCCGGCGGTCCGGGCGGAGGTCCGCATGGCGAGACGGTCGTCCCACCTGCTTGACACGCCACCCCGGACGGGAGGATGGTCGTTGCCATGCGCACCCGAATTCTCGTACTTGGCGGGCGCGTCGGCTGACAGGGCACACAAGCCCTGCTCGTGACAGACCGACGCGCCACCCCTCGCATGCCCTTGGGCACGAGGGGTTTTTTGTTGCACTGACGCTGTTCCACCCCGCAAGACCCCTGGCCTCACCGCCCCAGAACGTCCGACTTGTCGGATCGAGCGGGACGATGGAGGCAGAGCCGGCGATCGGCCCGGACCGGGACCCCACCTCGCAGCACGGGGCCCGCAGTACCAGGTCGGCAAAACCCGAGAAGAGACAGGCAGATGACCGAGCACGCCGCATCCCCCCGCCGCGGGGACAACCCGGCCGCCAACGCTCCCGCTCCCCAGCACGTCGTCGAGACCATGACCGGCGCCCAGTCGCTCATCCGCTCCCTGGAGGCCGTCGGCGCGGACACCGTGTTCGGCATTCCGGGCGGGGCCATCCTTCCCGCGTACGACCCGCTGATGGACTCCGCCAAGGTGCGCCACATCCTGGTCCGGCACGAGCAGGGCGCCGGCCACGCCGCCACCGGCTACGCCCAGGCCACCGGCCGGGTCGGGGTCTGCATGGCCACCTCCGGCCCGGGCGCGACCAACCTGGTCACCCCGATCGCCGACGCCTACATGGACTCCGTGCCGATCGTCGCGATCACCGGCCAGGTCTCCTCCAAGGCGATCGGCACCGACGCCTTCCAGGAGGCGGACATCTGCGGCATCACGATGCCGATCACCAAGCACAACTACCTGGTCACCGACCCGTCGGAGATCCCCCGGGTGATCGCCGAGGCCTTCCACATCGCCGCCACCGGCCGCCCCGGCCCGGTCCTGGTCGACATCGCCAAGGACGCGCTGCAGGCGACCACCACCTTCCGCTGGCCGGTCGAGACCGCACTGCCCGGCTACCGCCCGGTCACCAAGCCGCACGCCAAGCAGATCCGCGAGGCCGCGAAGCTGCTGGTCGGCGCCAAGCGCCCGGTGCTGTACGTCGGCGGCGGCGTGATCAAGGCGCAGGCCACCGCCGAGCTGCGGATCCTCGCCGAGCTGACCGGCGCCCCGGTGGTCACCACCCTGATGGCGCTCGGCGCCTTCCCGGACAGCCACCCCCAGCACCTGGGCATGCCCGGCATGCACGGCTCCGTCCCGGCCGTCACCGCCCTGCAGAAGGCCGACCTGCTGTTCACCCTCGGCGCCCGCTTCGACGACCGGGTCACCGGCAAGCTGGACGGCTTCGCCCCGTACGCCAAGATCGTCCACGCCGACATCGACCCGGCCGAGATCGGCAAGAACCGCCCGGCGGACGTGCCGATCGTGGGCGACGCCCGCGAGGTGCTCGCCGACCTGATCGTCGCCGTCCAGGCCGAGTTCGACGCCGGCCACAAGGGCGACTACGCCGAGTGGTGGGAGAAGCTCGACGAGTGGAAGAAGACGTACCCGATCGGCTACGAGCCGGCCCCGAACGGCCAGCTCTCGCCGCAGCAGGTCATCGAGCGGATCGGCCGGCTGGTCGGCCCCGAGGCGATCTACGCCGCGGGCGTGGGCCAGCACCAGATGTGGAGCTCGCAGTTCATCCGGTTCGAGAAGCCCGGCACCTGGCTCAACTCCGGCGGCGCCGGGACCATGGGCTACGCCGTCCCCGCGGCGATGGGCGCCAAGGCCGGCCGCCCGGAGACCCCGGTCTGGGCCATCGACGGCGACGGCTGCTTCCAGATGACCAACCAGGAGCTGGTCACCTGCGCCCTGAACGACATCCCGATCAAGGTCGCGGTCATCAACAACGGCTCGCTGGGCATGGTCCGGCAGTGGCAGACGCTGTTCTACAACCAGCGCTACTCCAACACCGTGCTGCACGCCGGCCCGGACCACGACGGCATCGAGCCGCCGGCCCAGGGCACCCGGATCCCCGACTTCGTCCTGCTGTCCGAGGCGATGGGCTGCGTCGGCCTGCGCTGCGAGCGCCCCGAGGACCTGGACGCGGTCATCCAGCAGGCGATGGAGATCAACGACCGCCCCGTCGTCATCGACTTCATCGTCCACCAGGACGCCATGGTCTGGCCGATGGTCGCGGCCGGGACCAGCAACGACGAGATCCAGTTCGCCAAGGGCGTGCGCCCCGACTTCGGCGACGACTCCGAGTGACAGCCCCTGCCAACCCGGATCGACTGAGGAACCACATGTCCAAGCACACCCTCTCCGTCCTGGTCGAGAACAAGCCCGGCGTGCTCGCCCGTATCGCCTCGCTGTTCTCCCGTCGGGGCTTCAACATCGACTCCCTCGCGGTCGGCCCGACCGAGCACCCGGACGTGTCCCGGATGACGATCGTGGTCAACGTCGAGGACCTCCCGCTGGAACAGGTCACCAAGCAGCTCAACAAGCTCGTGAACGTGATAAAGATCGTCGAACTCGACCAGGCCGCTGCGATCCAGCGGGAACTGGTCCTGGTGAAGGTCCGCGCCGACAACGAGACCCGGTCGCAGATCGTCGAGATCGTCCAGCTGTTCCGCGCCAAGACCGTGGACGTGTCGCCGGAAGCGGTGACCATCGAGGCCACCGGCAGCTCGGACAAGCTGGAGGCCATGCTCCGGATGCTGGAGCCTTACGGCATCAAGGAGTTGGTCCAGTCCGGCCTGGTCGCCATCGGCCGCGGCGCCCGTTCGATCACGGACCGGTCGCTGCGCGCCCTCGACCGCAGCGCGTAGCCCGCGCGAGACGACGACCGTCTCACCTTCTGAAGCGAAGACCCACACCCCCGTCGGGTGCGCATACGGTAGTCACCGCGTACCCGGCACCCATCACGCAAGGAGATGTGCCCCCGTGGCCGAGCTGTTCTACGAAGACGACGCCGACCTGTCCATCATCCAGGGCCGCAAGGTCGCGGTCATCGGCTACGGCAGCCAGGGCCACGCCCACGCGCTGTCCCTGCGCGACTCCGGCGCCGACGTCCGGGTCGGCCTGAAGCCGGAGTCGAAGTCCCGCGCCAAGGCGGAGGAGGCGGGCCTGCGCGTCGTCACCCCGGCCGAGGCGGCGGCCGAGGCCGACGTCATCATGATCCTGGTCCCGGACCCGATCCAGGCCGACGTGTACGAGGCCGACATCGCCCCGCACCTGAAGGCCGGCGACGCCCTGTTCTTCGGCCACGGCCTGAACATCCGCTTCGGCTTCATCAAGCCCCCGGCGGACGTCGACGTCTGCATGGTCGCCCCGAAGGGCCCGGGCCACCTGGTCCGCCGCCAGTACGAGGAGGGCCGCGGCGTCCCCGCGATCGTCGCCGTCGAGCAGGACGCCACCGGCAACGCCTTCGCCCTGGCGCTGTCGTACGCCAAGGGCCTGGGCGCCACCAAGGCCGGCGTCATCAAGACCACCTTCACCGAGGAGACCGAGACCGACCTGTTCGGTGAGCAGGCCGTCCTCTGCGGTGGCACCGCCGCCCTGGTGAAGGCCGGGTTCGAGACCCTGGTCGAGGCCGGCTACCAGCCGGAGATCGCCTACTTCGAGTGCCTGCACGAGCTGAAGCTGATCGTCGACCTGATGTACGAGGGCGGCCTGGAGAAGATGCGCTGGTCGGTCTCCGAGACCGCCGAGTGGGGTGACTACGTCACCGGCCCGCGGATCATCACCGCCGACACCAAGGCCGAGATGAAGAAGGTCCTCACCGAGATCCAGGACGGCACCTTCGCCAACACCTGGATCGCCGAGTACAAGGCCGGCCTGCCCAAGTACAACGAGTACAAGAAGGCCGACGAGGACCACCTGCTGGAGACCACCGGCAAGAAGCTGCGCTCGCTGATGAGCTGGGTCAACGAGAAGGCCTGACCCCCTTCCCCGTCGGCTCGGTCCGGTAACTCCCTTGTACAAGTAGGCTGCTCTCGTCCGGGTGATTTCGCCGGACGGGAGCAGCCTGGCACCCAGCCCGTCGATACACTTCCGAGTGCGCGTCAGGCCCACAGCGTCGTGCGTCTACCTACGCGGCATGCCACCTTCCCCCGCCCTTCCACGCCACCTACGTGCCGGGGGAACCGGACAGTTAAGGACAACACTGTCGTGAGCACTGCGACCACTGTGAAAACCGGCGTCGTACTGATTGCCGAAGAGCTGTCGCCCGCCACCGTCGACGCCCTCGGCCCCGACTTCGAGATCCGCCACTGCAACGGCGCCGACCGCAACGAGCTGCTGACCGCGATCGCCGACGTCGACGCGATCCTGGTCCGCTCCGCCACCAAGGTCGACGCCGAGGCGCTGGCCGCCGCCCGCAAGCTCAAGGTGGTCGCCCGGGCCGGCGTCGGCCTGGACAACGTGGACGTGGCCGCCGCCACCAAGGCCGGCGTGATGGTCGTCAACGCGCCGACCTCCAACATCGTCACCGCCGCCGAACTCGCCTGCGGCCTGCTGATCTCCGTCGCCCGCAACATCGCGCCGGCCAACGCCGCGCTCAAGCAGGGCGAGTGGAAGCGCAACAAGTACACCGGCGTCGAGCTGAGCGAGAAGACCCTCGGCGTCGTCGGCCTCGGCCGGATCGGCGTCCTGGTCGCCCAGCGGATGTCCGCGTTCGGGATGAAGATCGTCGCGTACGACCCCTACATCCAGGCCGCCCGCGCCGCCCAGATGGGCGTCAAGCTGGTCTCCCTGGAGGAGCTGCTGGAGGTCGCGGACTTCATCACTGTCCACCTCCCCAAGACCCCCGAGACCATCGGCCTGATCGGCGACGAGGCGCTGCACAAGGTCAAGCCGACCGTGCGCATCGTGAACGCCGCCCGCGGCGGCATCGTCGACGAGGAGGCGCTCGCGAGCGCCCTGCGCGAGGGCCGGGTGGCCGGCGCCGGCCTGGACGTGTACGCCAAGGAGCCGTGCACCGACTCCCCGCTGTTCGCCTTCGACAACGTGGTCGCCACCCCGCACCTGGGCGCCTCCACCGACGAGGCGCAGGAGAAGGCCGGCATCGCGGTCGCGAAGTCGGTGCGCCTCGCGCTGGCCGGCGAACTGGTGCCGGACGCCGTGAACGTCCAGGGCGGCGTGATCGCCGAGGACGTCCGCCCGGGCCTGCCGCTGGCCGAGAAGCTCGGCCGGATCTTCACCGCGCTGGCCGGCGAGGTCGCCGTCCGGCTCGACGTCGAGGTCCGCGGCGAGATCACCCAGCACGACGTGAAGGTGCTCGAACTGTCCGCCCTGAAGGGCGTGTTCGAGGACGTCGTGGCGGAGACGGTGTCCTACGTCAACGCCCCGCTGTTCGCCCAGGAGCGCGGCGTCGAGGTCCGCCTGACCACCTCCAGTGAGAGCCCCGAGCACCGCAACGTGATCACCGTGCGCGGCACGCTCGGCAACGGCGAGGAGATCGCCATCTCCGGCACGCTGGCCGGCCCCAAGCAGATCCAGAAGATCGTCGGCGTGGACGCCTTCGACGTGGACGTGGCGCTCACCGACCACATGGCCTTCTTCAAGTACGAGGACCGCCCCGGCGTGGTCGGCGTGCTCGGCCGCCACCTCGGCGACGCGGGCATCAACATCGCCGGCATGCAGGTCGCGCGGGACGGCGGCAGCGCGCTGGCCTCCATCACCGTGGACAGCGAGATCCCGGCCGAGGTGCTGACCGTGATCGCCGCCGAGATCGGCGCCCACTTCGCGCGGTCGGTCGACCTGGGCTGAGACTGACGCCCCGCGGGGCCCGGACCGCCGTTCCAACGGCGGTCCGGGCCCCGCTGCGTTCCCAGGGGAGGCTCCCGTCTCAGATAGTAGGAAATCCGAGTATTCGTGCAGACACGATCCGGGCCTGGTCGTACCGTGGAAGAGCCACACGGTGAGCCGCCCCTGTAGCCAGGGCGCGCGGCCCGTGTGTGCGTGCGCCGTCACGGGCGGGCGACCCCTGCCCCGCGCGCACCCGCCGCGCACCGCCGCCCCCTCGGGGGCACGCCGCACACGGCACCTCCTTCTCCCTCCCGCGCTGTGCCGCAGCGCCGCTTCCAAGGAGCCAGGTATGCCCTCCACCGCCGACCGCCACGCCACCCCCACTCCCTCCGCCGCCCCCGTCCGCGCCCCGCGCCGCCGCCGGGCCGCCGAGCGGAACCCCTTCGCGGCCGATGCCCTGCAGCGCGCGCTGGACCGCCGGGACAACGGCGGCGTGACCGGCCACCGCTGAGCGGCCATCTCTGGCCGTCACCGCTGAGCGGCGCCGCGGGTGGCGTTCATCGGGCTACTGCTCCGAACGGGCTGACGGTGTGTCACTCCGTAGAGTGCAACCGCGGTCCGTCCGAGGGAAGTTGCTCGCCCCCGTCGGCGCGATCATCCTAATTTGGGGCCCCCGGAAGGGTGATCGGCGTCCGCGCGGGCGGGCGCCAGCGACACGGAGTGCGGATCAGTCCCCCCTGCCGGGGGAGAGGGCCCAGTGCGCCTGCCACCCGTCCGCCGACCCATCGCCCGGATCGGCCTCACCCTGACCCTGCTGGCCGGGAGCGTCGCCCTCGCCGCCGCCCCGGCGGCAGGCGGCCGCCCCGCCGAAGGGCCGCCCGCCGCAGGGCCGCCAGGGGCCGGCCGAACCGCCTCCGTCCTGCTCGAACTCACCACCGAGGCGGCCGGCCCCGCCTGGCAGCGCGCCGCCGACGGGGCCCGCCGGGCCCAACGCTCCCCGGAGGCCGTCCGCCGGGAAGCCGCGCAGGCCGGCGCCGCCCAGCGGGCCCGCACCGGCGACGCGCTCGACCGGCTCGCCGGAGCCGTCCGGCGGGCGGCCCCCGCCGCCCGCGAGCTCTACCGCACCCGCACCCTGCTCACCGGCCTCGCCGTCAGCGCGCCCGCCGACCGGCTGCCCGCCCTGCGGGCACTGCCCGGCGTCCGGGCCGTCCACCCGATCGTCAACAAGCGGCGGGACAACGCCCACTCCGTCCCGCTGACCGGCGCCCCGCAGGTCTGGGCCGACGGCCCCGCGCCCGACGGCAACACCGGCAAGGGCGTGCGGATCGGGATCATCGACAGCGGCATCGACTACACCCACGCCGACTTCGGCGGCCCCGGCACCGAGGAGGCCTTCCGCTCCGTCGAGCGCGGCAAGCCGGCGCCGCCCGCACTGTTCCCCAACGCCAAGGTCGTCGGCGGCAAGGACCTGGTCGGCGACGACTACGACCCCGACCCGAGCTCCCCGCACCACCAGCCCGTGCCGCACCCCGGCGACAACCCGCTCGACTGCGTGCGCAACGGACACGGCACCCACGTCGCCGGGACCGCGGCCGGGTACGGCGTCACCGCCGACGGCCACCCGTACACCGGCCCGTACGGGCCCGGGCTGGACCCGGCCGCCTTCAGGGTCGGCCCCGGCGCGGCCCCCGGCGCCCAGCTGTACGCGATCCGGGTGTTCGGCTGCGACGGCTCCACCGACCGGCTCGCCCAGGCCCTCGACCTCGCCGCCGACCCGAACGGCGACGGCGACCTCGGCGACCGGCTGGACGTCGTCAACCTCTCCCTCGGCAGCCGCTTCGGCAGCCCCGACGACACCGACGCGCTGGCCGTCGACCGGCTCACCGCGCTCGGCACCGTCGTGGTCGCGGCCGCGGGCAACGACGGCGACGTGTACGGCATCGGCGGCAGCCCCGGCACCGCCGCCCGGGCGATCACCGTCGCCGCCTCCGTCCACGGGCACGCCGACGTCGACGGCCTCACCGTGCTCGCCCCCGCCGACCTCGCCGGCGTCGTCCCGGCGCACTGGAGCGAGCGCTACCAGGGCTGGTCCACCGCCGACGTCAACGGCGAACTAGCCCTGCCCGCCGACCAGTCGGACGGCTGCACCGCCTTCAGCGAGGCCGACCGGCAGCGACTGGCCGGCCGGATCGCCGTACTCGCCTGGAAGACCGCCGAGGCCGACCGGGCCTGCAACTCCGGCCCGCGCGCCGACCACGCCGCCGACGCCGGCGCGATCGGCGCGCTCTACACCGCCGACACCGACCACCTCGCCGAGATCGCGGGCGACGACCGCATCCCGGCCGCGCTGTTGGCCCACGCCGACGGCGAGCGGCTGCGGCAGGCCACGGCCGCCGGGCCGGTACGGGTCCGGCTCGCCGCGCCCGGCAACCCGCTGCACGGCTCGGTCGCGCAGGACCAGCCGGCCCGGGCCGACACCCTCACCGACTTCACCTCGCGTGGCCTCGGCGTGCCCGGGGTGGTCAAGCCCGACCTCGCGGCCCCCGGCGAGAGCATCTGGTCCGCGCTGGTCGGCAGCGGCGCCGGCGGCCAGCGCGAGAGCGGCACCTCGATGGCCACCCCGCACGTCGCCGGGCTCGCCGCACTGGTCCGCGCCGCGCACCCGGACTGGCCGGTCGAACAGCTCAAGGCCGCGCTGATGAACACCACCGCGGACACCTACCTCGGCGACGACCACGGCGGGCCGGTCTACGGGCCCGAGCGCACCGGGGCCGGGCGAGTCCGGGTCGACCGGGCGGTGCGCACGCCCGCCGTCGCCTACGCGGCGGGGGACGGCGCCGAGGAGGGCGCCGTCGGAGTCTCCTTCGGACCGGTCGAGGTCGACGGGCCGACGGCACTCGGACGGGACATCGAGGTCCGAAACCTCTCCGCCGCGCCGCTGGCCTACCGCACCGGCTACGCGGCGGCCACCGAACTGCCGGGAGCCGCGTACGAGGTGTCCCCGGCCCGGGTCGACGTCCCCGCGGGCGGCACCGCGCGGGTCCGGGTGACGCTGTCCGTCCCGGGCGGGCTGGGGCGCGCGCCCGACCCGACCATCGACACCGAGCAGGGCGGCAAGGCACGCAGCTACCGGGGCGAACTCTCCGGGCGGGTGCTCCTCACCCCGGCCGCGGACGACACCCTGCCGCAGCTGCGGATCCCGGTGTTCGCCGCCCCGCGGCCCGCGAGCGGCCTCGCGGCGACGGCCACCGCCCGCACCGCGCGGGACGGCACGCTCGTCACACTCGGCGGCAGCGCCGCGCCCGGCGCGACACCCGGACTGGTCACCGCCCTCGCCCTCGGCGGCGAAGGCGCCCGCTGGGCCGACTGCCCGGCTGGCAGCGGGGCCGCCGTCGGACCGGGCGCGGGCATCCGGCCCGAGGGCGCGGGGGAGGGCGGCGACCCGGCGCAGGACGTCTGCGTCGAGCACCCCGGTGAGCGGTCCGCCGACCTGCGGGCGGTCGGCGCGGCCGTCGACCCCGACCTGCTGTACGTCGGCGCGCAGCTGTGGGCCCCCGCCGCGAGCCCGGTCGGGCTGTTCGGCGTGCGCGTCTCGCTGGACACCGACGGGGACGGCACCACCGACGTCATCCTCGAGGCCGACCGGCTGCGCGGCAGCGACGTCCTGGTCTCCCGCGCCCTCGACGCCCGGACCGGCGCCGAACTCGACGTCCAGCCGCTGAACGCCCGCTGGGGCGACACCGACACCGCGCTGCTGGACAGCGACGTGCTCGTCCTGCCCGTCCGGCTGAGCGCCCTGCCCGGCGTCCGGCCGGGGCAGAGCACCGTCCACTACGGCGTCTGGACCGGCACCCCCGCCCCCGGCACCCCGGACGTGGCCGAGGCCTACTCCGCCATCGGCCTGCACGGCACCCGCCCGGCCGTCCCGCTGGACGTCCTACACCCGGCCCTCGCCGCCCGGGCCGGCCTCACCGGGCCCCCGGCGGTGCTGGCCCCCGTCGGGCCCGGCAGCGTCCTCGCCGTGCACCGCGCCGCCGGTGACACCTCCAAGGTGCTGCTGCTGCACCACCTGAACCCGGGCGAGCGGCGGGCCCAGGTGGTGACCCTGCCCTGACCCCCGCGGCGTGCAGGAGGGCGGCCCGGCGACCACCGCGGGCCGCCCTTCGCGTACCGCCACGCCCGGCCGCAGGCTCAGGCCGACCCTTCGGCCGACCTCTGGGCGGCGGACCGGCGGCGGTCGCGGCGGGACGTGTGCGCGGGGCGGCGACGGGCGAGGAAGGCGAAGGCGGCGACCAGGACGAGGGCGGCGGCGGCCGCGGAGGCGACGGTCAGGCCCTCGGTGAGGCCGGGCGGCCGGAAGGCGCAGGCGACGCGGGACGCACCCGGGCCGAGCGGGACACCGATCATGCCCAGCACCGAGGTGGGGGCGGTGTACCGGCCGCCGTCGACGGCGCAGGTCCAGCCCTCGGCGGCGGAGACGGAGAGCAGCGCGGTACCGGTGGAGCCCGCCGGGAGGGCCGCCGCGAGGCTGTGCCCGCCGGCCTCGACCCAAGTGGCGCCGGTGGCGGAGAGACGGGCCACGGCGGCGTCCAGGGCGTCCGCCCGCAGGCAGCCGATCGGCCGGGCGGGGACCTGGCTCACCGTGTCGGACCGCAGCGTCACCCGGACCACGCCGTCCGCCGGGACGGTGCCCAGCCGGTGGATCGCCACCGCCGTCGTGGGCTGCTCGCCGTCGCTGCGGTAGGCGGTGCCGAGGCCGCTGACCGTGCCGCGGTACCAGACGCCGTGGAAGTACGCCGTCGAGCCGGGCGTGCAGGCGGCGGTGAGGACGGTGCCCTCCCCGCCGGGCGGCACCGACCAGCCGCTCGTGCCGTGCAGGGTGGGCGCGGGCCCGCCGGCCGGGACGGGAAGCGGGGCGTCGTACACCTGGCTGCCGAGCAGCGAATCCTGCCGCGACCAGACCGAGGAGGTGTCCGGCCGGGCACCCGGCGGCAGCACGGTGACCAGCGGCGGCGCGGCCGCCCGGCCGGGAGCGAAGCCGTACGGCGGCGGCCCGTCCGCCAGGTGCGCGCGGACGCCGAACAGGGACTGCCCGACCGGGTCGGCGACGCTCGCGGTCTGCCGGCCGCCGGCCGTCCAGCCCGCGCCGAGGTCGTGCAGCAGCAGGGCCGTGACGGTCGGCAGGTAACTGCTGAAGTAGCCGCCGCCCTGACCGTTCAGCAGCAGTGGGTCGTTCGCGGTGAAGGCGTGCGGGCCGGGGTCGCTGCGGCCGCGCGGCCAGTCGTCGGCCCCGCGGACCGCCGCGTGGCCGGCCCGCACCGCCGCCGGACGCACCCCGTCGGAGGGCGCCGCGCCGAGCGCCGAGTACCCGGACCAGACGGCGTTGCCGAGCACCACGGCGCCGACCACCCAGGTCGCGACGGCGTTCGCCCGCCGGTCGGCGTGCCGGCGGTCCAGGATCCACAGCGCGGCGAACAGGACGGCGCCGCCGACGGTCAGCAGCACCCAGGTCGCGGGCCGCACCGCATGTCGGCCCGCCGCCAGCCCGGCGACCACCGCGACCACGGCGGCGCCGCCCAGCAGCGTGCGGGCGTCCGGCCGGTGCGCCAACGACACCCAGCCGGCCAGCACCAGCAGCCCGCTGAGCACGAAGGCCACCCGGTACGGCCCGCCCGCCGGAATCGCCAGGCCGTGCCAGACCAGGACGGTCGGCGTCCAGACGAAGCCCAGCACCACCAGCGCCAGCGCCGCGCACCACACCGCCCGCTCCCGGACCCGCACCCGCCGGTTGAACGGCAGCCCGCACACCAGCAGCAGCCCGAACAGGCCGATCGCCACGTCCGGCAGCGCCGACCCGCCGTGGGTGGCGGGCAGCAACTGGGCGAGGTGGCCGCCGACGCCGGACGGGCCGAGCGGCTGCACCGGGGACTCCGGCTGGGCGCCCCGCGCGGCCCTGACCGCCACGAACAGCACCGGGGCGGCGAGCAGCACCCCGGCGGTCACCGCGGTGACGGCCCGGCCGGTGGCCCGGACCCGGTGGCGGAACGGCCGCGGGGTGGCCAACAGCCGGACGGCGAACAGGAGTCCGGCGACCAGGGTGGCCAGGGCGGCGGTGTACAGGTTGCCGGCCCAGGCGACGGCGACGCACAGCGAGCCGGCCACCCAGCGCCGCTCGTGCAGGCACCAGTCGGCGGCGAGGCCGAGCAGCGGCAGCGAGACCAGGCCCCAGAGCCACATCGGCGCGGCCCCGCCGACGTCCAGCACCCAGGCGCACAGCCCGTACCCGACGGCGGCGAGCGCCCGCAGCCGGCGCGGGCCGGGGTGGACGCGGCCGAGCAGCCGGGCCATCAGGGCGGTGCCGAGGCCGATGGTGGCGAGAGTGACCAGGAAGACGGCGAGTTCGCCCCGGTCGCGGGGCAGCAGCGCGGCGAGCCAGGAGAACGGGTTCATCAGATAGGCGAAGAAGTCCGCCAGGAACGGGACGCCGTACCCGCTGTTCCAGTCGAACAACAGGTCCCCGGCGGCCTGCCCGTGCAGCAGGTCCCACAGGTGGGCGTGGTACGGGACGGCGACCGCGTCCGCCCCGGCGGGCCACCGCCCCCGCAGCCCCGCCGCCACCGCGTACCCGCCCGTCGCCAGCCCCGCCGCACCCCCGCAGACCAGCACCTCCCGCCGCCGCTCGGCCCTCACCCACGCGCCCCGTTCTGCCGATGACCCCGGATCTCGCCACCCTAAGCGCGCCCCCGGCGCGGAATTCGACGCACGCGCTCCATCGAAGGAGTGGCGTCAGAGGAGGCGCTGCCGAGTAGCCTGAGAGGGCCATCAGGATGCCCGTATGGGAGGAACCATGAGCATCGCGCCGTACCCCGACTGGATTCGGCCTCCTGCTGGTGGCTACACGGTAGAGGACGAGCTTGAGCCGGCATCCACGCGGTACTTCCCGACCGGGATCCACCACAAGCAGTTGAAGGTCGATCAGCCGTTCCCGGTCGAGATCGACCTGACCTGACCCTGTCCGGATCGTGGACGCCAGGTGTCAGCCCCTGGGACGGCGGAGTAGGGTCCGAGCATGTCTCGCACCATTCGTCTCGCAGTCGTCCCGGGTGACGGCATCGGCCAGGAAGTGGTGGCCGAAGGCCTCAAGGTCCTCGCCGCCGTGCTTCCCTCCGACGTGAAGCTGGAGACCACCGAGTACGACCTCGGGGCCCGGCGCTACCACCGGACGGGGGAGACGCTGCCGGACGACGTGCTGGCGGAGCTGAAGTCGCACGACGCGATCCTGCTGGGCGCCATCGGCGACCCGAGCGTGCCGTCGGGGGTGCTGGAGCGGGGGCTGCTGCTCAAGCTGCGGTTCGCCTTCGACCACCACATCAACCTGCGGCCGGGCCGCCTCTTCCCCGGGGTGAAGTCGCCGCTGGCGGGCGAGCCGGAGATCGACTTCGTGGTCGTCCGCGAGGGCACCGAGGGTCCGTACGTCGGCAACGGCGGCTCGCTGCGCACCGGGACGCCGCAGGAGGTGGCCACCGAGGTCAGCCTGAACACCGCGTACGGCATCGAGCGCGTGGTGCGCGACGCCTACCGCCGGGCGCAGGCGCGGCCGCGCAAGAAGCTCACCCTGGTGCACAAGAACAACGTGCTGGTGCACGCCGGGCACCTGTGGACGCGGATCTTCGCCGCGGTCGGCGAGGAGTTCCCCGAGGTCACCACCGACTACCTGCACGTCGACGCGGCGACGATCTTCTTCGTCACCCAGCCGGAGCGCTTCGACGTCATCGTCACCGACAACCTGTTCGGCGACATCCTGACCGACCTGGCCGCGGCCGTCACCGGCGGGATCGGCCTGGCCGCGAGCGGCAACATCAACCCGGGCGGCGAGTTCCCGTCGATGTTCGAACCGGTGCACGGTTCGGCGCCGGACATCGCCGGCCAGGGCAAGGCCGACCCGACCGCCACCGTGCTGTCGGTCGCCATGCTGCTGGAGCACCTCGGCTTCGCCGCCGAGGCCGCCCGGGTCGAGGCCGCCGTCGCGGCGGACCTGACCGCGCGCTCCGGCGCCCGCAGCACCTCGCAGGTCGGCGACGCGCTCGTCGGCCGAGTATCCGGGTAGCGGGCCGGATCCGACAGCGGGATTCCGGCCGGGCGGCCGGATCCGACAAGGTTTCCGGCCAGGTGGGCCGGACCGCATAACCGCAGCTTGCAGCTCTCAAAGGAGCGGACAGCTGTTCGGCACGGCCCTCTGGATGCGAGTATCGACAGTGGGCCGTGCCGCTGTGCGTTCATTCCGGCGTTCGATCGCCGGAACGCACCGCCGGCGGTGGCGGCCCGGACCAACCCCACGGTGAAGGAAACAGCCATGAGCACGCCCACCCAGGCGCCCATCACGTTCGATCTCAAGCCCTCCGCCCACCCGCTGCCCGTAGCGGAGCGGGAGGCCCGGCTGGCCAACCCCGGCTTCGGCCGGGTCTTCACCGACCACATGGTCACCGTCCGCTGGACGGAGGGCGTGGGCTGGCACGACGCCCAGCTGGCGCCGTACGCGCCGCTGGAGATCGACCCGGCGAACATGACGCTGCACTACGGCCAGGCGATCTTCGAGGGTCTGAAGGCCTACCGCCAGGCCGACGGCTCCGTCGCGACCTTCCGCCCGGAGGCCAACGCCGCCCGCTTCCAGGCCTCCGCCCGCCGCCTGGCGATGCCGGAGCTGCCGGTCGAGACCTTCGTCGAGGCCGTCGAGCTGCTCGTCCAGCAGGACCAGGGGTGGGTGCCGAACGAGCCGGAGCAGAGCCTGTACCTGCGGCCGTTCATGTTCGCCACCGAGGTCGGCCTGGGGGTCCGCCCGGCGAACTCCTACCTCTTCATGATCATCGCCTCGCCGGCCGGCGCCTACTTCCCGGGCGGCATCAAGCCGGTCTCGGTCTGGCTGTCCAAGGAGTACGTCCGGGCCGCGCCCGGCGGCACCGGCGCCGCCAAGTGCGCGGGCAACTACGCGGCCTCGCTGGTCGCCCAGGCCCAGGCCGCCGAGAAGGGCTGCGACCAGGTGGTCTGGCTCGACGCCGCCGAGCACCGGTGGGTCGAGGAGATGGGCGGCATGAACCTGTACTTCGTCTTCGGCGAGGGCAAGGACGCGAAGATCGTCACCCCGGAGCTGTCCGGGGCCCTGCTGCCCGGCATCACCCGTGACTCGCTGCTGCAGCTCGCCGCCGACCTCGGCTACGCCGGCGAGGAGCGCAGGATCTCCACCGACGAGTGGCAGCAGGCCAACGCCGACGGCACCCTCACCGAGGTCTTCGCCTGCGGCACCGCCGCCGTGATCACCCCGGTCGGCTCGGTGAAGTCCGCCGCCGCCGACTGGACCGTCGGCACCGGCGAGCCCGGCCCGATCACCATGGAGCTGCGCAAGGCGCTGCTGGCGATCCAGGGCGGCCAGAGCCCCGACACCCACAACTGGATGCACAAGATCGCCTGAGCGGCCCGCACGCCGCCCGGCCCCCCTGGCCCGCCCGTTCCGCATCGCGAGACGGGCGGGCCGGATCCCGGGCCCTGTGCCAGACTGCCGACGTGTCCTCGCTTTCGCTGATGATTAGCAGCAGGCGCGCCGGTCCGCAGTGACCGCTTCCGCAGGACCCTCCGCGGAGCGACCACGAGCGTCCAGACCCGCGCGCAGACCTCTCGCACCCGCGAGGGGTCTTTTCGCTTTTTGGGCACCGCCCCATCGAGCACACCCCCGGACCGGCCGGGAGCCCCCACGAAGGGCTCGGGGACACCGGGGCAGCGCGCGCGATCCTGGACAGTGGAGCCGGACCGGAATCCGGCCAGAGCAGTACGAACCTCCCCGAACGGAGAACCAGGGGTCATGACCGAGGTCAGCCGTACCGACGACAGTTTCCACGTGTTCGACACCACGCTGCGCGACGGCGCCCAGCGCGAGGGCATCAACCTGACGGTGGCGGACAAGCTGGCCATCGCCCGGCACCTGGACGAGTTCGGGGTCGGCTTCATCGAGGGCGGCTGGCCCGGGGCCAACCCGCGCGACACCGAGTTCTTCGCCCGCGCCGCCGCCGAGCTGGAGTTGGCCCACGCCCAGCTGGTCGCCTTCGGCGCCACCCGGCGGGCCGGCGGCAGGGCCGCGGACGACCCGCAGCTCGCCGCCCTCGTCAACTCCGGCGCCCCCGTCGTCACCCTGGTCGCCAAGTCGCACGACCGGCACGTGGAGCTGGCACTGCGCACCACGCTGGACGAGAACCTGGAGATGGTCCGGGACAGCGTCGAGTTCCTGCGCTCCCGCGGCCGCCGGGTGTTCATCGACTGCGAGCACTTCTTCGACGGCTACCGGGCCAACCGCGAGTACGCCCTCGCGGTGGTCCGCACCGCGCACGAGGCCGGGGCGGACGTGGTGGTGCTCTGCGACACCAACGGCGGGATGCTGCCGGCCGGCGTCCGGGAGATCGTCGCCGACGTGCTCGCCCACTGCCGCACCTACCGGCCCGACGCCCGGCTCGGCATCCACGCCCAGGACGACACCGGCTGCGCGGTCGCCAACACCCTCGCCGCGGTGGACGCCGGCGCGACCCACGTGCAGTGCACCGCCAACGGCTACGGCGAGCGGGTCGGCAACGCCAACCTGTTCCCGGTGGTCGGCGCGCTGGAGATCAAGTACGACCGCCGGGTCCTGCCCGAGGGCCGGCTGGCCGAGATGACCCGGATCTCGCACGCGATCGCCGAGCTGGTCAACCTCACCCCCTCCACCCACCAGCCGTACGTCGGCTACTCGGCCTTCGCCCACAAGGCGGGCCTGCACGCCTCCGCGATCAAGATCGACCCGGACCTGTACCAGCACATCGACCCGGAGCAGGTCGGCAACACCATGCGGATGCTGGTCTCCGACATGGCCGGCCGGGCCTCCGTGGAGCTCAAGGGCAAGGAACTGGGCTACGACCTCTCCACCGACCGGGACCTGGCCGGCCGGGTGGTGGCCAAGGTGAAGGAGCAGGAGAACCTCGGCTACACCTACGAGTCCGCCGACGCCTCCTTCGAGCTGCTGCTGCGAGACGAGGTGCGCGGCAGCCGGGACCGCTTCTACCGGCTGGAGTCCTGGCGGACCATCAGCGAGCAGGGCCCGCAGGGTGTCTCGGGCAACGAGGCGACCGTCAAGCTGTGGGCCAAGGGCGAGCGGCGGATCGCCGTGGGCGAGGGCAACGGCCCGGTGAACGCGCTGGACCAGGCGCTGCGCACCGCGCTGGAGGGGATCTACCCGCCGCTGGCCACCTTCGAGCTGGTGGACTACAAGGTGCGCATCCTGGAGGGCCAGCACGGCACCGGGTCCAAGACCCGGGTGCTGATCGAGTCCACCGACGGCACCACCACCTGGTCGACCGTGGGCGTGGCCGACAACGTGGTCGCGGCCTCCTGGCTGGCGCTGGAGGACGCGTACACCTACGGCCTGGTCCGGGCCGGGTTGGAGCCCACCGAGTAGTCGGCCGGAGCCCCGGGCTGTCAGCGCCCGTTCTGCCCGCGGCCCACCGGACTCCGTACGAGGTCCCGTGGGCCGCAGGGCCGCGCGGTCATCGCAGTCGCGCGAGGAGGGCGTGTTCGACGAGGGTGATGAGGGCGCTTTTGGCGCTGTCGCGGCGGCGGGCGTCGAGGGTGATGACGGGGGTGTCGGCGCCGAGTTGGAGGGCTTCGCGGACTTCGTCGGCGGTGTGGGGCTGGTGTCCGTCGAAGCCGTTGAGGGCGACGACGAAGGGGAGTCCGCTGTTCTCGAAGTAGTCGAGGGCGGGGAAGCAGTCGGCGAGGCGGCGGGTGTCGACGAGGACGACGGCTCCGATGGCGCCGCGGACGAGGTC
>NZ_JBVOOL010000017.1:0-170902 GCF_055664045.1 Kitasatospora sp. NPDC023385
GCGGCCAGGACCTGCGGCGGCATGCTCGGCCGCCCGTTCGTCGACGGGTACATGTCTGCGAACATCGACCCCGGGAATAGCGTCTCCCGGTGCTCAGCCAGGAACGCGAAGACGCTCCCCACCGGGATCAACTCCCGGCAGGTCTCCCACACGTCCGGCCCGACCAACTCCCCATCCCACTGTCCCAGCACACCAGCAGTCTGACCCCACACCGAGTGACGCGGGGCCAGAACCCCTGATTTTCAGTGAACTTCTAGGAGCACGCGGGCGGCCCGTCCGCCCACCGGGTCGGGGACGACTCGGGGCACCCGTTTGGACTAGGTTGATCCCCGAAACGCATCAGTCGTAGGGACGAGGCGATCGGCTGTCCGGATAGGGGCCGACCAGCTCCTTCGCACTCCGACCGCCCCGGCTACCCCCCTCCCCGGCCCGCGAAGGGATCAGCAGCTGTGAACCGTACGACCGTAGGTGGGCCGGAGCTCGGGGGCGGCCGGGGTGCCGGTGGCGTCCTCGTCCTTGTCGACCCGTCCGGGGCCGGGAACAGCCCGGTCGCGGAGTTGCTCGCGCGGGAGCTGAACCCGAGCGTCCACCTGCGGACGGACGACTTCCTGCGGGTCATCGGCGGCGGCCGGCTGCCACCGCACCTGCCGGAGGCCCGGCGCCAGGACGCCACCGCCCTGGCCGCCGCCGCGCAGGCCGCCTTCGCGTACGCCACCCGCGGCTACCAGGTCGTGGTGGAGTCCCCGGCCGTCCCGGCCGCGCTCGACACCTTCCGCCGCGAGAGCCGCGCCACCGGCGCCGCGCTCCACTACGTCGTGCTGCACGCCGGTCCGGCCCCGGACGGCGCCTCGCACACCCTCGACACGGGCGACCTCACCGCCGAGAGCGCCGCCGAGTCCGTCCGCACCGCCCTCACCCGCCGCACCCACCTCCTCGGCTGGTAGGGCCTGCCGCCCCTCCGGCCCCCGATGGCCCCTACGCCCCCACCACCCCGTCGATCGCCTCGCGCAGGAAGTCCGCGTGCCCGTTGTGCCGGGCGTACTCGTGGATCAGGTGCAGCATCACCAGCCGCAGCGACACGTCGGCGTCCCACCGGGGCTGGTGCCCGGTGACGTCGAGGGTCTCGGCGGCGAGCTCGATGCGCCGGGAGTGCTCGACCTCGGCCTGCCACGCGGCGAAGGACTCGGCCCGGGTGGCGTCGGTGACGTCGTACGCGACCTGGTAGTCGCGGTCGGACCAGACCAGCGGAAGCTCCTCGGCGTTGATCACCCGGCGGAACCAGGTCCGCTCGACCTCCGCCATGTGCCGCACCAGGCCGAGCAGGCTCAGGCTGGATGGCGGGCTGGAACGCTGCCGCAGCTGGTCGTCGGTCAGCCCCTCGCACTTCATGGCGAGGGTCGCCCGGTGGTAGTCCAGGAAGCCGCGCAGCATCTCACGCTCACCACCGGTCAGCGGCGGTACGGGGCGGTCGTCGGGGACGTTCACGGTGTCGTTCTCCTCAAGCTCGGGTCAGGACCGTCGGGAATCCTCGCGGACTGTAGCGAACCGGCCTCCCCCGCCGCCGAGAATTTCCGCGCGCCCGCCCTCTCCGGACGGCCTCGGCCGCCACCCGTCCCACCTGCTCCCCGGCCGCTCCCAACCGCTTCCAGGCGTTCGGCGCCCCTGGTCAGCGCCCCGGTCGCCGCCCCCGGTCGCGCGGGTGCTCCTCCGAGCCCCCTCGGATCACCGCCGCGCCCCTTTCCCACCGACCCCACCGGCCCATCACGTAACGTGTTCGGACCATCACCGGTTTGGGTACGTACCTCGGCGCGTCCGACGCCCGGGCGCCCACCGAGCAGGAGATCCAGCGGCCCATGGACCACAACCGCATCCCCCCGACGGTACGCCGGACATACGGCGCCGACGACCTCAGCACCGCCCCGTCGTTCGCCGGCGGGTTCATCAACTTCGGTTACTGGCAAGGGATCGACCTCACCGCCCCCACCTCCGAGGACCGGGTGCGCAGCCAGGAGCAGCTCTACCGGCGGGTGCTGCGGGACTTCCCCGAGCCGCGCGAGCGGCTACGGCTGGCGGAGGTCGGCTGCGGGCGCGGGCTGGGTACGGCGCTGGCGCTGCGGGAGTTCCGCTTCGCCTCCGTCACCGGCGTCGACATCCACCCCGACCAGATCGAACGCGCCCGCGCCGTCAACGCCAGAGCCCTGGCCACCTACCCCGACCGGCTCGCCTACACCCTTGGCTCGGCCGACGAACTCCCCTTCCGTGACGCCTACCTGGACGGCGTGTACTCCGTCGAGACCGCCCAGCACTTCCGCGAGCTGACCGGCTTCGCCCGCGAGAGCGCCCGCGTCCTGCGCCCCGGCGGCCGCCTCGTCGTGACCACCTTCTTCACCGCCCCGGGCCCCGACGCCGCCGAACGCCTCAAGATCCTCCTCGCCAGCTTCGCCGACGGCCTCGACATCGCCCACCCCCTGACCACCTTCACCGACGACCTCACCGCGTCCGGCTTCACCGACATCGCCACCGAGTCCATCGGCACCCACGTCTGGCCCGGCCTCGACCGCTACCTCACCGACACCGTCCCGACCTCCCACTGGACCCGCAACTTCCTCACCGCCTGGCGCGACGGCCTCGTCGACTACCACGTCGTCACCGCCATCCGACTCTGACCGGCACGACGCAGGGGCCACCCCTGGGCCTGCCCGCACCAACCGAACAGGCCCAGGGCAGGAGACACCACCGCCCGACGCCAGCCTCCTCGACCCCCAGTTAAGGCGACTTATTACTGTCGGCCGCCGAAACCTCCAGGCCTCGGCGGCGTAGCCACACGTCGAACGGCTTCGGTACTAGCGCTGCAGTGTCAGCACGCCCGGCCGGTACGGCAGGAGGCCGTAGTCCGTGCCGTCGGTGCTGGGGTCGCGCCCCTGGTAGAGGAACTGCAGATTGCAGGGGTCGATGGTCTTGGTCTGGTCGGGGTTGGTGCGGACCAGATCGCCGTGGCTGATGTCGTTGGTCCACGTCGCGCCGCTGTTGGCCTTGCCGGCGAAGGGGTTGCTCAGGGTGTCGGCCTGCGGTGTCCACGTGCCGTCGAGGCTGGTGGCCGTGAAGGAGCGGAAGTAGCGACCACTCCCGGTGTAGTTCTGGGCCTCGACGATCATGAGGTACTGGTTCTGGCCCTGGACCTTGTAGACCTCAACCGCCTCGAACAGATTGAGCGCCGTGTCGCTCATGACTGTCGTGTACGAGGAGCCGAAGCTGCTGGGGAAGTTCCCGATCGGCATGCTCGCCCGGTAGATCTTGCCGTTGTCACCGGCGAAGAACAGGTACATGGTCGTGTCGTCGCCGATGAGGGTCACGTCGAGCGGGCCCCCATCCGGGAGGGTGCCCGTGAACAGCGTCTGCTGCGCGGACCAGCCGTTGGGGTTGGTGGGGTCGCTCGAGGTGCGGTAGGAGAAAGCGTCTGGCCACCCCCCGTTGTAGGCGAGCACCCAGATGTTCTTCGGGGCGAAGTAGAACAGCGTCGGCGCGATGCCGTCGAAGGGGATCGTGTTCTGGGTGGCGGTGGCCATGTCGGACCAGTTCGTGAAGGGGCTGAAGCTCGTCAGTCCCCAGCGCCCGTCGTTACCGGCGAGGGTGTTGTGCGCCGTGGCATAGACGATGTGCCGGCCGTTGTAGACGACGTCGGTGAAGTCCTTGAGCGAGGCCCACCCCGCCTTCGGGTTCGCCAGCGGGCCGGTCGATGTCCAGCGGTACGTCGACGGCAGCGTGCATGTGCCGGTGCCGCCATCCACCTTGACGAGTTGCCACTGTTGGTTGGTGCCGCCCCAGTCGGTGTACTGCACGACGTCGGCGCCGTCGTTGGTTGCCGCGTTCTGGACCTCGACCGCCTTGTTGCTGTTGCGGTTGATCAGTCGGACGTAGCCGCTGTCGGAGTCCGCCAGCCTGAACTGCTGGTTGGCACCGCCGTGGTCGGTCCACTGGTGGATGGCGGCACCGTCGGCCGTCGACCAGCTGGACACGTCGATCATCTTGCCCGAGTGCCGTGCCTTGATCCGGTAGTAGCCGCCGCCGGAGTCCACGAACTGGAACTGCTGGTTGCTGGCGTTGGTGCGGGTCCACTGGACGACGTTGGCGCCGTCGGCGGCGGAGGAGTTGTAGACGTCGAGGGCCTTGCCGCTGTTGTGGTTCACCAGCACGTACCAGGCGGTGGTGTCCACCGAAGCCGCCGAGGCGGACGACGGGTTCACCATCGCCAGGAAGCCGGCCATGAAGACCACCGACAGCAGGGCGGCCACCTGGGGCCGCCACCGACGACGCCACCTCGCGGCGCGCGCTGACCAAACCGACACAGCGTCTTCCTTCCATCATGGGGATCGCCGACATGAGACGGGCCGCATCGGCGCGGACGCCGCTTGGAGCGGCGGCACCGCTTGTACCCGTCAGGCCGGCGGCCGGGTCTGGTTATCGGTAGCCGGCGGCGGCGATGTTCGCCTGGACCGCATTTTCGGTCGCATCCGACGGGTAGCCCGAGACCATGGCACCCTCGTAGAACGTGCCCGCGCTGTCGTTGATATTGCCTACGTCGGGTGGGCAGCAGTCGCCGCCGCTGCCCAAGACGATGGCGCCTTGCTTCTTCATCGGGCTGTACACGTTGGGCTCGTTGGGAAGCGCGCCGTCCCATAGGGTGTTCAGGCTTCCGGCCTGGGCATTGCTGCCCTTCATCGCGAATCGCGACGTCCCGTTGTTCTTGAGTGTCGCCGTGACGAACTTGCTGCTGAACGGCTGCTGGTTCGGGTTCCACGTGCTGCTGCCACCTGGGAACAGGCCCCATTCGAGGTCGGCCTGCACCCAGGGTCCGGTTCCGGAGCAGCCGCCGAACCAGCAGCTCGTCCCGAAGTAGATGGCGTCCATGGCACCTGGTCCGTCGGCCTTGCGGGTGGTTTCGCTGTTGCCGTAGTCGAAGCAGCAGCCGCTGTTGACATGTGTGCCGCTGGTGACCATGTACATGCCCTCGGGTGCGCTGCCCGTCGGGATACCCGTCAGGTGGCCGTCGCGCCAGTAGGTGGCACCCGGGTTGATGTACAGCGAGTAGGCCTTGCTGCCACCGACCGTCAACGATTCGGTGGTCGCTACGGCCGGGCGGGTCTGTGGTGAGCCCGGGACCACGCTCGAACCCTGGTACCACAGGTCGTTGCCATGCCCGGACTGATCGAACAGGACCGTGATGACACACGTGGTGTTTGCGCAGAAAGAGTCCTGGGCCGCCGCGTTGGCGACGCCGCCAGGGGTCAGTACGCCGATGTTGCGGGTTGTGTTGTCCGAGCGTCGGACCTGATACAGGTCTCCGTTGTAGGCGCTGTAGAGGGCGCGCGTTGTGCTGTGCGCCGCCACGCAGGGCGTACCACCTGCGCCGTAGATGTCGCACGGGCCGGATCCGGTGCCGCCATCCACCTTGACGAGTTGCCACTGTTGGTTGGTGCCGCCCCAGTCGGTGTACTGCACGACGTCGGCGCCGTCGTTGGTTGCCGCGTTCTGGACCTCGACCGCCTTGTTGCTGTTGCGGTTGACCAGTCGGACGTAGCCGCTGTCGGAGTCCGCCAGCCTGAACTGCTGGTTGGCACCGCCGCGGTCGGTCCACTGGTGGATGGCGGCACCGTCGGCCGTCGACCAGCTGGACACGTCGATCATCTTGCCCGAGTGCCGTGCCTTGATCCGGTAGTAGCCGCCGCCGGAGTCGACGAACTGGAACTGCTGGTTGCTGGCGTTGGTGCGGGTCCACTGGACGACGTTGGCGCCGTCGGCGGCGGAGGAGTTGTAGACGTCGAGGGCCTTGCCGCTGTTGTGGTTCACCAGCACGTACCAGGCGGTGGTGTCCACCGAAGCCGCCGAGGCGGACGACGGGTTCACCATCGCCAGGAAGCCGGCCATGAAGACCACCGACAGCAGGGCGGCCACCTGGGGCCGCCACCCTCGCTGTGTCGAGGTTCGTGGGGCTGTACCCAGAGCGTTCATCTGCACCCTCCTAGGGGCGACTTGAGCAGGGGTGGTCCTTCTCGGTGCGTACGGACCGGGCACAGCACGCCCGAGGCGGCGGCACGACGTAACCCCTGGGGGTGGGGAGCCGGATCTCCGGCGCATTGTTAGCGCTAACAATTCAGTCGGACATCCTGCGCGTTGCAGGGAGAAAACCATGGGGCATGAGAGGACGTCAAGTACCGCGCTGCAACCTGTCGGTTACTGATGCGTCATCAGAACCACGTCTAGTCGCGACTGTTAACGGGGCTGACCCGAGCGCTCACACTCTTCGGCGCGGGCGGCAGTCAGAAGCCGTTGCTCTATCGATCTTGGTGAACATCGGTTCGAGCGTGGCGATTCAGTCGGGTGATCGCGGCGTCCTCCATGCCCGGTGCGGCTGCGGCGACCGGCCGCCCCGCCCTGTGCGGAGCGAAGGATACCTTCCCGGCCTACGCCGAAAAATCTATGCCCGCTGGAGTAGACATTGCCATACCTCGTGGTTAAGGTTTCTCTCGTAGACGAGATCAAGCGGTACCCGCCAGACACGAACTGGCGGGAGCAGTACAGAAGTTTGCACGTCAGCACGGTTGCAGGGCCCTGAAGCCAGGGATGGTGCAGTAAGGCGACAGGACCGGTGGCCGGGCCGGGCGGCCCGCAGGCATCAGGGGCCGCCACCGAGCGGTACCGCATTTCAGCAGGACGCGCCGGGCAGATGGGCGTGAAGAAGGTGACGCAAAAAGACGGCGCGGTAGCGGAGTTCCGGAGCCACAGCAGGTGTAGGACGGCGACGGGACTGGCGGCCGGGCCGGGCGGCCCGCAGGCATCAGGGGCCGCCACCGAGCGGTACCGCATTTCGGTAAGTGCATTACCAGCAGGTGAAGTTGAGTTGCGCAGTACCGGCAGTCGCAGTACGCGGTATCCCAGTGAAGGCGCTCAAGACTGCGGGCGCGCGTGCTGGGAGTCCGGCAGTGGGGTTCCGAGCCGAGCGGTTGAGCAGGACGGGCGACGGGGCTGGCTGCCGGAACCGGCGGACCACCAGGATCGCCGCAGCAGTAGCGGGTAGTTGGCACTACCGCGCAGTTCGCAGTACAGGCAGTTCGGCAGTACCTGGTAGTGGGAACTATCCGCAGTTCGTAGCAATCCGGTCAGTACAGAGGATGAACGGAGGGGACAGAGCGCCATCAGGATCGCCCGGCCCGCGAGGCAGTCACCCGGGCGGACTCCGAAGACCCCAAGGCAAGGACGGTGGTTTCCGGTCACGCATACGCGATCCCCGCACGCCCCCTCCCCCGGGGCGAGGCGGACATGAGGAAGCCGGTCACAGGGCCGGCAGATGGTGTAAAACCCTTCGGGGCCCCGGGAGCCGCAACGGCCCCGGGGCCCCTCAGCGCGTCCCCGACACAACAAGAAGAGGTGCAGTGACCACGGCAACCATCCGACCGCATACCCTCGGTGCCGTCAGCTCGCTCGACGATGACGACTACCCCGCCTACACCATGGGCCGCGCCGCCGAGATGACCGGCACCACCCCCGGCTTCCTGCGTTCGCTCGGCGACCAGGGCCTCATCACCCCCCTGCGCTCCGACGGCGGCCACCGCCGCTACTCCCGCTATCAGCTTCGGATCGCCATGCGCGCCCGCGACCTCGTCGACCAGGGCACCGCCATCGACGCCGCCTGCCGCATCATCATCCTCGAAGACCAACTCGAGGAAGCCCTGCGCATCAACGAGCAGCTCCGCCGCTCTGCACACGGCCAGGAACCCGCCGCCGACACCTGACCGAACCATCCACTCCGACGAGACCGGCCCGCGGTGAGCAGTAGGTGCTCACCGCAGGCCGCCCCGGGCACGAGCACCCTCGCACCCAGGCGCATCCGTCGGCAGTCGCGAAGCGCGCTACGGGCGGACACGGCGATGGCCGGCGCGGCGGCGCCGACGCGCCGGTCCTAGAAGCTGAGCAGGCCGATGGCGTGGCCGTCGTGGTCCACCACCGGCCACACGGCCAGGCCGCGGGCGCGCATGGCGGCGGCCGCGGTGGCGGCGGGCATGTCGGCGGTGGCGAACGGGGAGCGGTCGAGGACGATGTCGCGCACCGGGGTCCGCTCGGTGGACCGGGAGCGGGTCTGGAACGGCGCCAGGTGCAGGCGCGTCAGCAGCCCCGCGCAGCGGCCGTCGTCGTCGCGGACCAGGAGGTGGTCGGCACCGGAACTCTGCAGGATGTCGATCGCCATGTCGACCATGACGTCGTCGCTGATCTGCAGCTCCGGGCATTTCATGAGGTCGCCGACCGTGGCGGTGGTCACGGGGCGTTCGAGGGCGATGGTCACGGCGGACTCCTTGGCGTCGTTTCCGCCGGGGCCGGCGGTGGTCGGGGCGCCGGCGGTGGGACAACCGGCGGGGCCCGTCGGAGCGGGCCGAGACTGCTCTGCGCTTGGTGAGTGGTGGGGGCCCGGACTGCGGCGGCAGTCCGGGCCCCCGCGTACGCGCTAGGCGGCGAGGGCGACGCGGCGGGGTGCCCGGCGGCGGCCGGTGGAGCCCTGGTTGTCGCGGCCCGCGACGGTTGCACGGGTGTCGGCTCCCGCGTGGGCGGGTCGGCCCCGGCGGCCCCGGCTCGCGGACGCGCTGCGGCGGGGGCGTTCGACGACGGGGGCGGCGATCACGACGGGGATGCCGGTGGGCACCCGGGCGCCGGTGATGCGGGCCAGGTCCTCGTCGCCGGCGCTGACGCGGGTGGTGACGGGAGTGATGGCGGCGGTGGTCATCAGGCGGGCCATCTCGCGGCGCTGGTTGGGCAGCACCAGGGTGACGACGGTGCCGGACTCGCCGGCCCGGGCGGTGCGCCCGCCGCGGTGGAGGTAGTCCTTGTGGTCGCTCGGCGGGTCCAGGTTGACGACCAGGTCGAGCCCGTCGACGTGGATGCCCCGGGCGGCGACGTTGGTCGCGATCAGGGCCGTGACCTGGCCGGTGCGGAACTGCTCCAGGGTCCGGTTGCGCTGCGGCTGGGACTTGCCGCCGTGCAGGGCCGCGGCCTTCACCCCGTTCGCGAGCAGGTCCTCCACCAGGCGGTCCGCACCGTGCTTGGTGTCGATGAACATGATCACCCCGCCGTCGCGGGAGGCGATGTGGGCGATCGTGGCGTTCTTGTCGAAGTTCTGCACCTGCAGGACGTGGTGCTCCATCGTGCTGACCGCACCCGCGGACGGGTCCACCGAGTGCGTGACCGGGTCCTTGAGGAAGCGCCGCACCAGGCGGTCGACGTTGCGGTCCAGGGTGGCGGAGAACAACATCGTCTGGCAGCCCTCGGCGACCTGGTCGAGCAGCTCGGTGACCTGCGGCAGGAAGCCCATGTCGGCCATCTGGTCGGCCTCGTCGAGCACCGTGATGCCGACCCCGTCCAGCTGGCAGTCGCCGCGCTGGATCAGGTCCTTGAGCCGACCGGGCGTGGCCACCACGACCTCCGCCCCCCGGTTCAGCGCCTGCGCCTGGCGCCCGATCGACATTCCGCCCACCACGGTCGCCATCCGCAGCCGCACCGCGTGGGCGAACGGGGTGAGGGCATCCGTGACCTGCTGCGCGAGCTCACGGGTGGGGACCAGCACCAGGGCCAGCGGCCGGCGCGGCTCGGCCTTCTGCCCGGCGGTGCGGGCCAGCACGGCGAGACCGAACGCGATGGTCTTGCCGGAGCCGGTGCGGCCACGTCCGAGGACGTCGCGGCCGGCCAGCGAGTTCGGCAGCGTCGCGGCCTGGATCGGGAACGGAGCGGTGACGCCCTGGCGGGTCAGCACCGACAGCAGCGCCTTCGGCATGTCCAGCTCGGCGAAGGACTCGACGGCCGGCAGCGACGGGGTGGTGCTCACCGGCATCGCGAACTCCCCCTGCGAGGAGGATCCCTGACGGGAGCTCCGGCCGCCGGCGGGCCGGTCGCCGTAGAAGGAGCTGCCGCCGGAGCGGGATCCGTAGCTGCCGCCGGAGCGGGCGGAGGCCGAGGAGCGGGAGTTGGTGTTCTGGTACGGGGAGCGACTGGAGCGGTTCATGGGAGACCTTCCTGGAGCGGCACGTCGCGAGGAGGCTCCGCAGCGCGGGGCGCCGGCAGGAGGCCGCAAGGAACGGGCCGAAAGTATGGAATGCGGGGCGTGGACGGTGAAACCGTGCGGCACGTCACCTCAGGTCGGCGCTCACCGCGGAGGGCGGGAGCGAAGAACCTCGAACCGTGGGATGTCACGGCAGGGCGCCGATCCGGACGCGGCGCTGGGCGTCTCGCGTGGGGATGGCCGCCGGTGGCGGAGCCAGGGGCCTGAGCGGCCGGGGAATGCGCGTGGCGCAATGCGGAGGGGCCCGCACCGGGCATCATGTACGCGGTGCGGGCCCCTCGCTACCAGGCGGGTGCCGTGGCAGAAACTACAGCGGACGAATGTTCTCGGCCTGCGGGCCCTTCTGGCCCTGCGTGACGTCGAACTCGACCTTCTGGCCCTCGAGCAGCTCACGGAAGCCGTTGGCGTTGATGTTCGAGTAGTGGGCGAACACGTCAGGACCGCCACCCTCCTGCTCGATGAAGCCGAAGCCCTTTTCCGCGTTGAACCACTTCACAGTGCCATTAGCCATAAAAAAATCTCCTTCAAGGGGCTGTCCGAAACCCGCACAGCACGGGATCCGAGTCGCCGCGATGAGCACCCACCCGGGGAAGACCCGGGAAACAAAAATGCGCCTGCGAAACATCAGCAGGCGCACACAAAGTTCATGGGAACCACTACTGCAACTAAGACGACTCTAGCAGGCCCCAGCCCGCCACGGGCGGATATTTCACCTCCGGTTCCGCGGGCCCCTTCCCCGGGGCCGCCGATCGCGAGGCGCCAGGACCATCAACGCCCCTGGAGAGCAACCTCGTTGGGCATGCCTCCTGCCCTGCCAGCGCCGCCGACTCCAGGAAGGGAAAGGCGGCCAACGCGTGCGCGGGGCGCCTGGCCTGGCCGCGAACAGCGAAGCGCCACGTCCGCCGGCGCCATCCGGGGGCCCGTTGGACAGCGCACGCGACATTCCTGTCGAACTCCGAAATCGAATGCGCCGGAAGGACCCGCTCCCGCGATTTCCGGCGCATACTGCAGGAAATGACGAAATCTGCAGCAGTCCGCCGCGTCCTGCCCACAAGCCCCTTCAAGGCCCGGATCGAAGCACCGCGCAAGCACTTCGCCGTCGGCGACCGCGTCACTCACGACCAGTACGGCCTCGGCCGGGCCATCGGCGTCGAAGGCGACAGCGACATCGCGGTCCTCGTCGACTTCGGATCGCGGCAGGAACGCATCACCCAGCCCTACGCCGCGATGTTCAAACTCTGACCCAGGGCGAGCGGGCTCTCTAGGCCCTGAAAAAACCGCCTGCACACAGGATGAGGAACCCCAGCCGATGCGCGGCTGGGGTTCCTCGGTGCGGTGAGTACCGGTCAGCAGGTGAAGTTGCGCGCGCCGTGGACAGCTCGTCTACGCGTCGGCGGACCGCACCACATCGCGATCACCGTGGAGCAGACGGGTCAGCGCTGCAGGGTGAGCAGGCCCGGCCGGTACGGCAGGGCCGCGTAGCCGGTGCCCGCCGGTATGTTCTTGGGGAGGCCCTGGTAGAGGAACTGCAGGTTGCAGGGATCGATGGTCTTGGTCTGGTCGGGGTTGTTGCGGACCAGGTCACCGTGGCTGACGCCCTGCGCCCAGGTGGAACCGCTGTTGGCCTGGCCCGCGAAGGGGCTGCTCTCGCTGCCGGCCTGGACGGTCCACGGACCGTTCAGGCTGGAGGCGGTGAACGAGCGGAAGTAGCGGTTTGCCCCCTGCGCCTCGACGATCATGAGGTACTGGTTCTGGCCCTGGACCTTGTAGACCTCCGGCGCCTCGAACAGAAGGTCCGTTGTGTCGCTCATGACCGTCGTGTACGAGGAGCCGAAGCTGCCGGGGAAGTTCCCGATCGGCATGCTGGCCCGGTAGATCTTGCCGTTGTCAGCGGCGAAGAACAGGTACACGTTCTGGTCGTCGGCGATCATGGTCGGGTCGATCGGGGCGTCCTTCTGGCCCTGGGCGTTCACGGGGAGGCTGCCGGTGAACAGCGGCTGCGAGGCGGACCAGCCGTTGGGGTTGGTGGGGTCGCTGGACGTGCGGTAGTAGAGCGGCCACTGACTCCACTGGGACACCATCACCCAGACGTTCTTGGGCGCGAAGTAGAACACTTCGGGCGCCACCGCGGGATCGTTCATCGCGGTCTGGGTGGCCGTCGCCATGTCCGACCAGTTCGTGAAGGGACTGAACCCCGTCGAGCCCCACGACGTTCCGTTGGAGGTCGTCCCGTAGACCAGGTGCTTGCCGTTGTACGTGGTGGTGCTGAAGTCCTTCAACGCGACCTGCCCGTTCGCCGGCTCCGCCAGCGGACCCGTCGATGTCCAGCGGTAGGTCGACGGAAGAGCGCACGTGCCGGTGCCGACGTCGGCGACGGGGACGAGCTGCCACTGCTGGTTGCCGCCGCCCCAGTCGGCGTACTGGACGATCCTGCCGCCGTCGGCGGTGGAGGCGTTCTGGACTTCGAGGGCCTTGCTGCTGAGGCGGTTCAGGAGGCGGACGTAGCCGCCGGCGGAGTCGGCGAGGCTGAACTGCTGGTTGGTCGCGTTGAGGTCGCTCCACTGGACGACGTCGGTGCCGTCGGCCGAGGACCAGTTGTAGTCGTCCAGGACCTTGCCGGAGTTACGGTTCTGCAGGCGGTAGTAGCCGCTACCGGAGTCCAGGAAGCGCCACTGCTGGGCTTCGTTGCCGGAGCGGGTCCACTGGACGAGGGGCGAACCGTCGGCGGTGGCGAAGTTGTAGTCGTCCAGCGCCTTGCCGCTGTTGCGGTTGACCAGCACGTACCACTTGCCGGTGTCGACCGAGGCAGCGGAGGCGGACGACGGGTTCACCATGGCCAGGAAGCCGGCCACGAAGACCATCGAGAGCAGGGCGGCCATCCGCGGCCGCCATCCTCGCCGTGTCGAGGTTCGTGGAGCTGTACCGGGAGCGTTCATATGCACCCTCCTAGGGGCGACTTGGGCAGGGTCGGTTCTTCTCGGTGCGCGCGGACCGGGCACGGCACGACCGAGGCGGCGGCAGGACGTGACCCTGCGGGGTGGGGGGTGGGGGGCACCAGGTCGCCGACGCATTGTTAGCGCTAACAATTTGTACGTCGGACATTCGGCGTGTTGGGAGAAAACCATGGGAAACGAGAGGTCGTCAAGTACCGTGCGGCAACCTGTCCATTACTGAGGCCTCATCAGAATCCTGACCTGATCCCTGGCCACCTACCCCCGACCGGCTCGCCTTCCTCACCGCCTGGCGCGACGGCCTCGTCCTCGCCGCGGGAACCGAGACCACCGGTGCCGCCACCACCCAGCTGGTCAACGGCCTGGTCGCGGCCGGGTACGTCACCCGCACCCGGCCCCCGGAGGACAAGCGCTCCGTCGTGGTCACCCTCACCGACGCCGGACGCGAGCGGCACCGCCGGCGCCAGGAGGCGCTGGCCGAGGCCCTGCACACCGACCTGGGCGACTACGGCGACGCGGACCTCGACCGTGCCGCCGAGGTCCTGCACCGCCTGTCCGCCGTCTACGGCCGGCTCTGACGGAGACCAGCCGCCCGGCTCCGCGGCGACCCGCCCCCCGGCCGGGCCACCGGACCGGCGAGGGCCGCCAGTCGGCCCAGGCTGGCCCGGCGCTGAAGCGCACCGAGCCCGACGGTCGCCGCGCCGAGGGCCAGCCAGCCCACCGGGCCGGCCGCCATCACCACGCCGGTCAGCAGCAGCGGGCCCGCCGACTTCTGCACCGACTGGGACATCCCGGCCACTCCCAGGTAGGAGGCCTGGGCACGCGGCGGCGCCAGACTGACCGCAAGCTCCCAGGAACTCACCGAGCGCATCAGCTCCGCCAGGGTGACCAGCATGGCCGCGGCCAGCAGCGCGAGCGAGGCCGTCCACGGTCCGGCGCCGGTGGCCAGCACGATCAGCAGGCAGCCCGCCGACAGCGTCACCCCGTACCAGCGCACCGCCGCGGCGGCCCCGCGCGGGCCGTCCGCCCACGCCGAGACCCGCAGTTGCAGCAACACCACGAGCACCGTGTTGAGCACCAGGAAGACCGGGACGACGGCGTGCGGCGCCCCGGTGTGGTGGACGAGCCAGAGCGGCAGCCCGACGTTGAGGACCGAGTCGTCCAGGTTCAGCGGCATGTCCAGCAGCACGAACAGCAGGTACCCGCGGTCGCGCCAGGGGCTCGGCACCGCCGACGGGCCACCGCACGACTCGCCCTCACTCGGCCCGCTCCCGGACGCCGCCGCGACCAGGCCGCGCCCGGCCGGCTCCCGGGTGCGCCACACCAGCACGGCGGCCAGCAGGTACGAGAGCCCGTTGGCCAGGATCAGCACGCGGTAGGCGGTCGTGGTGCCCACGGCGAGGCCGATCGCCGCGCCGCCCGCGCCGAGCGCGTACCCGGCGTTGGCCACGCTGCGGAACAGCGCCTGGTACGTGCCGCGCCGCTCGCCCGCGACCCGGGTGGCGAACAGCATCTCCAGGGTCTTGGCCGCGCGTTCGGCCAGACAGGTCAGGGCGACCACGGGCAGCAGCAGCGGGAAGCCGTCGACCACCAGCAGCAGGGCCATCGTCCCGAGCCGTAGCAGGTGGCATCCGATCAGCAGCCACCGCACCGGTACGCGTTCCGCCGCCCGCCCGGCCAGCGGGGAACCGGCGATCCCCGCCACCGCGCCCACCCCGAGCAGCAGGCCGAGCTGCCGGGCGTCCATCCCGCACGCGTAGGTGAAGTACAGGACCGAGGCCGCCGCCCACAGCCCGGTCCCGGTCCGGTCGACGCACTGCGCCAGCAGCATGATCCGCGCGTCCCGCCCCCCGGGCGGCTTCTGCAGCTGCGCCATCAGTCCGTTCCCCCGCATGGCAGGCCCCCGTCACACGCTCGCTCATCAATCTCGACGTCAAGATACTTCATGTCGAGAGACAGGGACCAGCGGGATCCGCCCCGGACGGCCACGCGGCTCCCCGGCCGCGTCGATCGCCGTGACGATGGACACCATCCGTACCGGGTCGAGACGTCGGTCTGCGGCAGCAGGCGGCTGGGCAGGTGGTCGGCGGCCTCGAAGTCCAGGATCTGCCCGGCCAACCGCGCCGGGTAGCCCGAGACGTCGAACCGGGTCAGCTCGCCGATGCCGCTGCGACCGGTCAGCACGGACTTCCAGTACTCCTCCGTGCCCAGCCCGTTGGGCGCCACCACGGACATCCCCGTGACCACGACCGGGGCGCTCACCGGCTTCACCGGCTCGCCCGCTCGGGCCGGTGCAGGACCATCGCGCTCTGGAACCCCCCGAAGCCGCTGCCGACCGACAGCACCGCGTCGACCCGCTTGGACCGGGCCGTCAGCGGCACGTAGTCCAGGTCGCACTCGGGGTCGGGCGTGTGCAGATTGGCCGTCGGCGGGACGACGTTGTGCTCGATGGCGAGCGCGCTGGCCGCGATCTCGATGGAGCCGATGGCGCCCAGCGAGATGGCGTCCAGGCCCGACGTGCAGCCGTCGGAGGTCATCACGACCGGGCCCTCCGCACCGGCCACCCAGGCCACCTCGGCGGGCATCACGCCGGGGCTGAGGTAGTCGGCCATGTGCGGCGAAAGGTAGCCCGGGTCCATCCGCCGGTCCCGGCCCCGGTCGGACAGCACCAGGTACTCGTTGTCCAGGCTGGTCGCGGAGGCGACCGCGCTGCCGAGGCTGACGCCGATCCGGTGCGGGTCGAGCGCCTCGGTCTCCAGTCCGCTGTCGGCGAGCGCGTCCCCGGTTGCACGCGACGGCGAACTGGGTGGCCCGGTCCATCCGCCGGATCTCCCGCAGGCTGAACCCCTCCGCCCGGCGTCGAAGTCCACCTCTCCGGCGATCCGCGAGCGGAACGGCGAGGCATCGAAGAACGAGATGGTCCGGGTGGCGGTGCGTCCCTCGGTCAGCAGGTTCCAGAAGGCCTTCGTACCGGGGCCGCCCGGGGCGCGCACCCCGATTCCGGTGATCACTATCCGCCGGGTCATCGCCGGCCTCCGTCCGTGCGTCGCGTCACAGTCCGTTCCTTTCGCCTGTGTCCGGTGTCCGGTGAGGACGCCAGGCCCCGGAGCAGCTCACCGGAGGCCACCTGCAGGCTGGAACGGCGGGCTCGAGCGCGGCTCGATTGCCGATAGGAAGGCGAACGAGCCGTCTCGCCCGCCGACCGGCACCTCCAACCACCCGACCGGCAACCGGCAAACGGCAGCCGGGGGCGGCTCGGGCCTCGACGTGCGGCGGGCGGTGCGCCACACTCTCCCCAGCAGCACCCGCGCTCCCAACGCACCGGCACCACGCCATGACCACCGCATCACGGAGAGCCACACGGTGACCACTCGTCAACTGCTGCAGATCGCCTTCTCCTCCGGACGAGCCGGGTCCGGACCGGCCACCTGGGGCCAACGGGCCATCCGGGACGCCGTCCACCGACTCGGCCCGGCCGACGCGCCGCGCTACAACATCGCCACCGAGGCCCCCCTGGACCCGGGCCTGCCGCTGCCCGTCCTGCTGGACGCGCTGGAGCGGCTGCTGCACCTGCACGACTCGCTGCACACCCGACTGCTCCCGGGCGAGGACGGTCGCCTCCGCCAAGTCGTCGACGGGCAAGGGTCGTTGGACGTCGAGGTCCGGTCTGCCGGCGACGGCGACGGCGACCCGGCGGAGCTCGGCGCCCGGCTGCACGAGGAACTGGTGGCGCAGCCCTTCGACACCGCCGCGCGCTGGCCGGTCCGGGTCGGCGTGGTGGTGGCGGACGGGCTGGCCCGGCACATCAGCCTGGTACTCTCCCACACTGCGGTCGACGGCTCCGGGATGAGCCGGCTGGTGGCGGATCTGACCGCGCTCTGCCTCGGCAACTCCGCCGAAGGCCTGGCCGAGCTCCGCGAGAGCGCCCAACAGCCGCTGGAGGAAGCCGAGTTCCAGGCCTCCGAGCGGGGCGTTCGCCGTGACGCGGCCGCCCGCAAGCAGTTCCTGCGCAAGCTGCGGCTGGGCCCGCCCCGGCTGTTCCCGCCGGCCGCAGACGGCCCCGCCCCGTTCCCGAACGCGGTGCTCCGCTCCCCCGCCCCGTTCCCGAACGCGGTGCTCCGCTCCCCCGCCCTGGGCCGCGCGGTCGAGCAGGTGGCCGCCCTCCACCGGGTCAGTACGGGCTCCGTGCTGCTCGCCGCGACGGCCGCGATGACGGCCAGGCTCGCCGGGACGACCGAGGCCGTGCTGAACGTCGTGGTGAACAACCGATTCCTGCCCGGGCTGGCGAACGCGGTGAAGGTGGTCACCGGCGACGGCCTGTTCCATCTCCCGGACGCCACGGCCGAGTTCGGCGAGGTCGTGCGCCGCACCCACGCCGCCGCGATCGGCACCTACCGCCACGCCTACTACGACCGGCTCGCCCTGGCCGCCGAGATCGAGCAGCTGACCGCCGAGGGCATCGAACTCGCCGACCGTTCCTGCGTGTTCAACGACACCCGCGAACTACTCCCGGCCGCGCCCGGCCCCGGCGACGACCGGACGACCCTCATCTGGCCGGTGGAGTTCGAGCCCCGCCCCGGCCTGACCTACGCCCTGGACGCCCTGCAGTCCCGCGAGGCCCTGAGCCTGGCCATGACGGCGAACCCGGCCGTGCTCCCACGCCCCGCGATGGAGCGTTTTCTGTACGGTATCGAGGAGTTGGTCCTCACCGAGGCGTCCGCGGGCACAGCCGCGGGCACGGCCCGCTGACGGTTGAACCTGACACATGCGTCAGGTTCTACCGTACCGGCATGACCACCACGGAATCCCTGCTCAGCCCGTACCGCCTCGGCTCGCTCGACCTGCCCAACCGCGTCGTCATGGCCCCGATGACGCGGTACCGGGCCGCCGAGGACGGTACGCCGCTGCCCGTCGTCGCCGAGTACTACGCCCAGCGCGCGAGCGCCGGCCTGATCGTCACCGAGGGGATCTGGCCCAGCAGCCGGGGCCAGTCCGGCTGGTTCCTGCCGGGCCTGGAGACGCCCGCGCACACGGCCGGCTGGCGCGCGGTCACCGAGGCGGTGCACGCGGCCGGCGGCCGGATCGTCGCCCAGCTGATGCTCGGCGGCCGCCAGGGCCACCCGCTCAACCGGCTGCTCGGCGACCTCCCGGCCGGCCCCTCCGCCGTCCCCGCGCCGGGCCCGGTGCACGTCAGGGACGGCGGCAAGGCCGAGGCCGTCACCCCGCGCGAGATGACCCGCGACGAGATCCGCCAGGCGGTCACCGACCACGTCGACGCCGCCCGCAACGCGCTCGCCGCCGGCTTCGACGCCGTCGAACTGCACGGCGCCAACTCCTACCTGATCCACCAGTTCCTGGCCGACAACACCAACCTGCGCACCGACGAGTACGGCCCCGGCACCCTCGCCGACCGCCTGCGCCTCCCGATCGAGCTGGTCACCGCCGTCGCCGACGCCATCGGCCCGGACCGCCTGGGCCTGCGCCTGTCCCCCGGCAACCCGCAGTTCGGCATGCACGAGGCCGACCCGGCGCCGGTCTACCGGGCGCTGCTCGCCGAGTTGGGCGGCCTCGGCCTGGCCTACCTGCACCTCACCGACAACGACGACTACCCGGCCCTGGCCGACCTGCGCCCGCGCTGGTCCGGCCCGCTGATCGCCAACGTCGGCGAGAACCGCGCCGCCACCGACCGCGAGCGCGGCGAGGCGGTGCTGGCCGCCGGACTGGCCGACCTGGTCTCCTACGGGCGCGCCTTCATCGCCAATCCGGACCTGCCGCAACGATTCGCCGCCCATGCCCCGCTGACTCCCGTCGACCCGACCCACCTCTACGGCCAGACGGCCACCGGCCTCACGGACTACCCGACGCTCACCGACTACCCGAGCCTCACCGGCTGACCGGGCCTCACCGGCTGACCGAAGCCCCCGGCCGGCCGCGCAACCCCCGAAACCCCGCGCATCGGCGGAGGGCGAGTCCTACCCTGGGGCCCATGCGGATCCTCGTCCTCGGCGGCACCTCCTTCGTCGGCCGTGCGATCGTCGACGACGCCCTGCGCGGCGGCGCCGAGGTCACCCTGTTCAACCGCGGCCGGACCAACCCGGGCCTCTTCCCCGACGCCCGCCACCTCGTCGGCGACCGCGACACCGGTGACCTCACCGCCCTGCGCGACGGCCGCTGGGACGCCGTGGTGGACGTCAGCGGCTACCGGCCCCACCAGGTCGACCAGGCCATGGCCACCCTCGGCGACCGGGTCGGCCGCTACCTCTTCATCTCCAGCCACGCGGTCTACCGGCGGGACGGCCTCGCCCCCGGCTCGGACGAGTCCGCCCCGCGCCGCGCGCCGCTGCGCGAGGCCGAGCAGCTCACCGAGGAGACCTACGGCCGGCTCAAGGTCGCCTGCGAGGACGACGTCACCGCCCGCTACGGCGGCCGGGCGACCATCGTGCGGCCCGGCAAGGTCGCCGGGCCGCACGACGAGCAGCGCGGGCTCACCTACTGGGTGCGCCGGACGGCGCGCGGCGGGCGGATCGCGCTGCCGGGCCGTCCGGAGCAGCCGGTCCAGGTGGTCGACGCGCGCGACCTGGCCCGGCTGGTGCTCCGGCTGCTCCAGGACGACCGCCCGGGCGCCTTCCACGCCGTCGGCCCGGCCGAACCGACCACCCTGGGCGCCCTCATCGCCACGTGCGCCGAGGTCGCGGGCGCCGAAGTGGAGATCGTCCCGGTGCCCCCGGAGACGGCCCCGCCGCCGTTCTTCCCACTGGTCCGGGCCCGGCCGCTCTGGCCCGGCCAGCAGCGCGACCCCGCCCGGGCCCGCGCGGCCGGCCTGCCCGCGACCCCGCTGGCGGTCACCGCCGCCGACGTGCTCGCCTGGGACCGCGACCGCGGCGAACCACCGCTCGGCCACGGCTTCACACCCGAGCAGGAGGTACTGGTACTGACCGGGACAGCCCCGCGATGACTCCCGCCCCGGCCGCCGACTGACGGAGGGTGCCCCTGCCCTGACCGGTTGTCACTGGCAGCCGCTATGGTCGGCCCCGAACGATCCCAACCGGACCACACCACCGGCGCATCACCGGCGCAGCGGCAGCGACACCAGCAGCGGCACCGGCACCAGGCACGGGGCGCCGACGCACCGGGCACCGACACCAGCACCGCCAGGGAGCACCATGGCCACACCGGACACCACCTCGCTCACCACCACCGACCTCGTGGAGGGCTGGCGCCGGGTCGGCGTCCGCGAAGGCATGGCGCTGATCGTGCACTCCTCGCTCGCCAGCCTCGGCCGGGTCGAGGGCGGCGCGGCGGCCGTGGTGGCCGCCCTGCGCGAGGCGGTCGGGCCGGCCGGCACCGTCGCGGTGCCCACCTTCACCACCGACACGGTCTGCGACCCCGCCCCCGGGCACCCCGGCCCGCCGACCCCCGAGATCGCCGAACTCCGGTCTGCCGTCCCGCTGTTCCACGCCGCGCTCCCCTCCCGCATGGGCGCGGTGGCGGAGGCCCTGCGCGCCCTGCCGGAGAGCCTGCGCAGTACGCATCCGCAGGTGTCGGTCGCCGCCGTCGGGGCGCACGCCAAGGAGGTCACCGCCCGCCGCTCGCTCGGCTTCGCCGTGGGCCGCGAGTCGCCGTTCGGCGCGCTGCACGACCTCGGCGGGTACGTCCTGCTGATCGGTGTCGGGCACAACCGCAACACCTTCCTGCACTACGCGGAGACCTTCGCGCCCAACCGCCGCCTCAAGCTCCGCCGCTTCCCGATGGCGATCCAGGGCGAGCGGGTCTGGATCGAGGCGCCGGACGTGGGCGATGACAACGACACCCACTTCCCGGTCGTGGGGCGGGAGTTCGAGGCGCGGTCGGGCATCCGCGAGGTGCTGGTCGGCAGCGCGCCGTGCCGGCTGGTCCCGGTCCGCGACCTCATACCGTTCGCCGTCCGCCGGCTCACCGAGCTGCTGGCGGCGGACGGCTCCGCAGTGGCGTAGCCCGGTCGGCGCTCCCGCGCGAGCGGCCGACCGGGCCACGCCCGTCACCTCAGTGCGCGCCGGGCATCAGTGCTCAGCGCCTGGCGTCAGTGCCCGGCGTCGTGCAGGGAGTTGGTCTCCTGGATCTTCTTCCAGGACTTCGGCTCCACCAGCACCTGCCCATCAGCCTGCCCCGCGCCCGGTGCCAGCGAGGCGACAGCCGGAGCGCCCGCCGGGACCGGCCCGGCGGCCGGCTTCGCGGCGGTGAACAGCCAGGTGTCGAAGAGCCCGCCGAGCTTCTGGCCGGAGACCTTCTCGGCGTACGCCTGGAACTCCGGGATGGTGGCGTTGCCGTAGCGGCGCTCGGTCGGCCAGCCCTTGATGATGCGGAAGAACTTCTCGTCCCCGACGGCGTTGCGCAGCGCCTGGATGGCCACCGCGCCCCGGTCGTACACGGCGCCCGCGAACTGGTTGTCGGCGCCCGGGTCGCCCGGCTTGACGGTCCAGAACGGGTCGTCGGCCGGGTGCGAGGCGTAGACGTAGTCGGCCAGTTCCTGGGCGGTGCCCTCGTTCTCGTGCTCGGACCAGAGGAACTGCGCGTACCGGGCGAAGCCTTCGTTCAGCCAGATGTCGCTCCAGCGCGAGAGCGAGACGCTGTCGCCGTACCACTGGTGGGCCAACTCGTGCACGACCACCGAGGTGTTGGAGCCCTTCGCGAACTGCCGGGGGCTGTAGAAGACCCGGGTCTGGGTCTCCAGCGCGAAGCCGGTCGTGACGTTGGGGACGTAGCCGCCGACCGAGCTGAACGGGTAGTCGCCGAAGTAGCCGCTCAGCCAGTCGACCAGTTCGCCGGTGCGCTCGACGCTGGCCTTGGCCGCGTCCGCGTTGTCGCCGAGGTCCTTGCTGTACGCGTTGTAGACCGGCAGTCCGCTGGGCGTGGTGTCCGTGGTGACGTCGAACTTGCCGACCGCGAGGGTGGCCAGATAGGTCGCCTGGGGCTTGGTCTCGCGCCAGCTGTAGCGGGTCCAGCCGGCCTGGGAGGCGGTGCCGGCCAGGATGCCGTTGCTGATGACCTGGTTGCCGTCCGGCACCAGCACCGAGACGTCGAAGGTGGCCTTGTCGCTCGGGTGGTCGTTGCTCGGGAACCACCACCACGCCGACTCGGGCTCGCCGGCCGCCACCGCACCGTCCGGGGTGCGCAGCCAGGCGGTGAAGCCGTACTTCTTCACCGTGGACGGCACGCCCTTGTAACGGACCACCACGGTGGCCTGGCTGCCCTTGGCGAGCGGCCGGGCGGGGGTGATCTGCAACTCCTGCTCGCCGCTGGTGGTGAAGGTCGCGGGCCGCCCGTTGACCCGGACCTCCGAGACGTTCAGCGCGAAGTCGAGGTTGAACCGGGAGAGGTCCTGGGTCGCCGTGGCGAGGATGGTGGTGGTGCCTTCGAGTTCGTCGGTGGCGGGCTGGTACTTCAGCCGGATGTCGTAGTGCGAGACGCGGTAGCCGCCGTTGCCGTAGGTCGGGTAGTAGGAGTCGCCCACCCCGGCTGCGCCGGGTTGGAAGTCGGATGCCGAGGCGGGGACGGCCAGGAACAGGCTCAGGGCGCTGGCAGCGGAGACGATCAGTCTCTTGCGCACGTGGTCCTCCAGGATCACCGGAACGATGGGTCGGATCGATCCTTGTCCCGGTGGTCCCCGGTCCACTCCCATATTGTGAGATGTTCATGAAAAGAAACGCGCCGAAATGACGTCGTCGCAACGGTGCCGCGACGCCGTCACACCACCCCACCCGTCACGCCCATCACGCAGGCCACGCAGGCCCCGCCCCTCAGGTCCCGAGCACCACCGGCGCCCGCACCAGCGAGCCGTACTCCGTCCACGAGCCGTCGTAGTTCTTGACGTGCGGGTACCCCAGCAACTCGGTGAGCGCGAACCAGGTGTGCGCGGACCGCTCGCCGATCCGGCAGTAGGCGATCACCTCGCGCTCCGCCTCCACGCCCTTGCCCTCGTACAGCGCCCGCAGCTCCTCCGCCGAGCGGAACGATCCGTCGTCGTTGGCCGTCTGCGACCAGGGGATGTTGACCGCCCCCGGGATGTGCCCGGGCACCTGCGCCTGCTCCTGCGGCAGGTGCGGCGGTGCGATCAGCTCACCCCGGAACTCGGCGGGCGAGCGGACGTCCACCAGCACCGCGTCCGCCCCGGGCTTGGCGAACACTTCGGCCTTGGCCAGCACCTCGTCCCGCAGCGCCCGCAGCTCCGGCCGCTCGGGCCCGCTCAGCCGGTAGGCGGTGTGCTGGTAGTCCATCACCTCCTGGGTGAGCTCGCGCCCCTCCAGCTCCCACTTCTTGCGCCCGCCGTCCAGCAGCCGGACCGGCCCGAAGCCGCGCAGCCGCAGCAGCCAGTAGGCGTACGCCGCGAACCAGTTGTTGTTGCCGCCGTACAGCACCACGGTGGTGTCGTCCTCGACCCCGGCCGCCCGCAGCAGGTGCTGGACGCCCTCCCGGTCGACGTAGTCGCGGCCGACCCGGCTGTGCAGGTCGGTGGTCCAGTTCCAGCCGACCGCGCGGGGGATGTGGTCCCGGTCGTACGCGGTGGTGTCCTCGTCCACCTCGACGACCCGGACCGTCCCGTCGTCCAGGTGGTGGGCCAGCCATCCGGTGCCGACCAGCGTCTCGGGGTGTGCGTAGCCGTTGCCGCTCATCCCGCGCCCTCCTTCACTCCGCCCAGGGCGGTACGGACCGGGCCTCCGGGCGCACACGCACCGGCGCACCGCGAACGGGCCGGACACTTCGAACGTACGTCGCCCACCGCGCCCGGGCCACCCCGGGCCGCCCGTGGCCATCCCTCGCCACCCCGGGCCGGGTGCCGCGCCCCCGGCCCCGACGCCGCGAGCGCCCCAACAGGCGAGCGGCCCGGCGATCGGTCACACCGATCACCGGGCCCCCCGGGCGTGAAACGGTTCCGTCGGCCTCAGGGGACTCAGGAGAAGACGACGGAGCGCAGCTTCAGCCGGTCGCCGAGCTTCTTGCCGGGGTTCATCACGTAGAAGACGTCACCGTCGCAGTCGAAGTCGAGGAAGACCGTGGCCGTCGAGCCGGTGAGGTTCTCCGGCGCGAAGGCGGGGTCCTTCTCGGTGGCCCCGAACAGGTTGACGCACTTGCCGCTCTCCGGGTCGGCCATCCCGGCCGGAATGCCCTTGCCGACCTTGTAGAGGAAGTCGCCGGTGGCGGCGTTCGCGGAGACCGGGGTGGCGAGGACGAGGGCGGCGGCGCTGGCGACGGCGAGGACTGTGTTGCGGAGACGCATGAGTGAGGGCCTTTCAGATGGCACCGGGGCGGTACCGGTATGAAGTGGTGCGATATCACCCTAGAAGCCCAAAATCCGCAGAAACGGTTCTCCCAATCCACTCGTCCGGGTGGTTTAGACGGAAAAGCCATGACCTCGCGGCCGCTCACGAGACCGCGCTCACCGCTCTCAGTTCGGCGGGGCCGTGAAGAAGTACCCCGAGTCGATGAGCACCGGCAGGTACGTCTTCAGCGCGGCCACCGTCTGCGACCGGTCCCCGCCGCCGTCGTGGTTGAGCACGATCGACCCGGGCCGGACGTCCTTGAGGATCCGGTCGGTGATCACCGAGGTCCCCGGCCGGGCCCAGTCCCTCGGGTCCACCGACCAGCCCATGTTCCGCATCCCGAGCTCGGCGGCCACCTTGAGCGACACCGGGGACCAGTCCCCGCCCGGCGCGCGGAACCAGGCGGGCAGCCGGCCGGTGGTCCGGTGCAGCAGGTCCGAGGTGCGCTCCAGTTCGTCCCGCACCTTGGTGTCGGACAGGTGCCGCAGGTCCGGGTGGGTCCAGGTGTGGTTGGCGATGTGGTGGCCGTGGTCGGCGATCTCCCGCACCAGCTCCGGGTGCTCGACGGCGTTCTCGCCGATCAGGAAGAAGGTCGCCCGGATCCCGTGCTGCTGGAGCAGCGTCAGCACGGTGGGGGTGTACCGGGGGTCCGGCCCGTCGTCGATGGTGAGCGCCACCACCCGCCGCGCCGCGTCCAGCTCGTACACCGGCTTGCTCTCCGCCTCGGTGAGCACCTTGTGCACGGGCACCGCGGTCGGCGCGGCGGCCGAGGGGGAGGCGCCTGCGGGGGCGGCGGCCGAGGGGGAACCGGACGGCGGCGCCGGCGAGAGCGTCGCGGACGGAGCGGTCGCCGCGCCGGCGGCGGACGTGGCCGGCGCGGCGCCCGGCGCGCCCTCGGGCCCGGCCTGCGCCACCGGGAGGGCGCTTTCGGTCACGCCCGCCTCGACGTCGCCCTCCCCGCCGCTCCAGGGGCTCCGGCAACCGGTGGCCGCCCCCAGCAGGGACATCCCGGCCGCGACCAGCAGCAATCTTCGCGAAGTAATCTGACGATCTGACAGCATGGAGAATGCTTCCCCCGGCCGTCACCGCCACTCCCCGGCGGCAACTCCGACGGACCCGATCACCACTCCGACGGCCCAAGACCGACCGTGCGCCCACCGCGCTTCCAGGGTCGCCCACCGCATTTCCAGGCCCGTCCACCGCGCCTCCCAGACCCTTCCGTCGACCTCCCGCCGACCTTCCCCGCCCGGACGCCCGGCCTCCCGACCGGACCGCTACGCTGTGCCTTCGCCAGTGTGATGATCTGCCATCAGAGGACGTGGCCATGACGACAAGTCAGGACTCCCCCCAGCCGGGCCCGCAGGACGACGACGCCACCGAGCCCACCCAGTGGGAACGTTTCGGCGTCGACACCACCACCCCGCACTCGGCCCGTGTGTACGACTACTGGCTGGGCGGCAAGACCAACTTCCCGCCGGACCGCGCCATGGGGCAGGCCATCGAGCAGGCCGTGCCGAGCATCAAGGAGATGGCCAAGGCCAACCGCGCCTTCCAGGGCCGGGCCGTCCGCCACCTGGCCCGGGAGCACGGCATCCGCCAGTTCCTCGACCTCGGCACCGGCATCCCCACCTCGCCCAACACCCACGAGATCGCCGAGGCCGTCAGCCCCGGCACCCGGGTCGTCTACGTCGACAACGACCCGATCGTGCTCGCCCACGCCCGCGCCCTGATGGTCTCCAGCCCGGCCAGCCGCACCACCTACATCCACGCCGACCTGCGCAAGCCCGAGGAGCTGTTCGCCGACCCGGCGCTCACCTCCACCCTCGACCTCACCCAGCCGGTCGGCCTGCTGATGATCGCCGTGCTGATGCTGATCGCCGACGAGGACGACCCGTGGGGCCGGGTCGCCGCGCTGCGCGACGCCCTGCCCGCCGGGAGCTGCATCGCCCTGACCACCCCCACCCCGGACTTCGACCCGGAGGCCGTCGGCAAGGTCGCCGAGGCCGCCCGGGCCGGGGGGATGACCCTGGTGCCGCGCGGCTACGACGACGTGGTCCGGTTCTTCGACGGCTGGGAGCTGGTCGAACCGGGCGTCGCCCCGGTCCTGGCCTGGCGCCCGGACGGCGAACTCCCGGCCGACCCGAAGGCCGCGTACTACTGGGGCGGTGTCGCCATCAAGCGCTGAGCCGCCGCGTCACTGAGCCGCCGGGCCGGTGGCGGGCGCGGCTCCAGCTGGCCCCGCTCCCACCAGCCCCGCTCCGACCGGCCTCACTTCAGCAGCCGCGACATCCGCCGGTCCGCCAGCGGCTTGCCGCCGGTCTGGCAGGTCGGGCAGTACTGCAGCGAGGAGTCGGCGAAGGACACCTCCCGCACTGTGTCCCCGCAGACCGGACAGGGCTGACCGGTCCGGCCGTGCACCCGCAGCCCGATCTTCTTCTCCGCCTTCAGCTCCCCCGCCGCCAGCCCGCGCGAGCGCTCCACCGCGTCGCGCAGCGTGCTGCCGAGTGCGTCGTACAGCCGCGCCGTCTCCTCCTCGGTCAGGCCGGACGCCAGTTTGTACGGCGACATCCGGGCCACGTGCAGCACCTCGTCCGAGTAGGCGTTGCCGACGCCCGCCAGCACGCTCTGGTCCCGGAGCACGCCCTTGATCCGGCGCCGATCGTTCCGCAGCAGGGCGGCGAAGTCGTCCAGGGCGAAGTCCGGGTCCAGCGGGTCGGGGCCGAGCCTGGCGACGCCCGGCACCTCGGCCGGGTCCGCCACCACATAGACGGCGAGCCCCTTCTTCGTGCCGGCCTCGGTGAGGTCGAAGCCGTCTCCGGCCTCGCCGTCCAGGCGCAGCCGCAGTGCCAGCGGGTTCTTCGGGCCGGGGCGCGGCGGCTCGGTGGGCAGGCTGTCCTTCCAGCGCAGCCAGCCGGCCCGGGCCAGGTGCACCACCAGGTGCAGCCCGTCGGCCTCGATGTCCAGGAACTTGCCGCGCCTGGTCACCGGGCCGACCGTGCGCCCTTCCAGCGCCGTCACCGGCGGGTCGTACGTCTTCAGTGCGCTGATCGCCACCGGCTGCACGCGGGCGATCACGCGCCCGGTCAGCCGCTCGGACAGGAAGGCGCTCAACGCCTCGACCTCGGGCAGCTCCGGCATGCGCCCAGTCTCCCCCACCCCGCCGCCGGCCGCCTGCCGCCCCTTTGCCCACCCCCACCCCGAAGCGCAGGCTGGAACGGAGGAGGTGCCGCCCCGCCATGAGCACCCTTGAGGAACAGATCGACATCACCGCCCCCGTCCTCGCCGCCTGGGAGCAGCTTCACCGCGTGCACGAGTACCCCCAATTCGTCGACGGCGTGCGCAGCGCCCAGCCGCACGGGCGCAACCTCGCCCACCTCGGGGTGGAGGTCGACGGCACCGAGCGCTCGGTCGACACCGAGATCACCGACCGGGGCCGGGGGCGGGTGATGGCCTGGCGGACGTTGGACTCCCTCCGGCTGAGCGGTGCTTTCGCGCTGCTGCCGCTCGACGCCCGGCACACCCGGCTGCAGATCCGGGTGGAATACGACCCGGACGCCGTGCACCAGGTGTTCGGCGGGCCGCGTGGCTTCGCCCAGGCCGGGGCGATCGAGCGGACGGTCCGCGAGGACCTGCAGCACTTCCGGGAGCTGGTCGAGGCCCGGGTGAGCGCGGCCGACCACCACCCACCGGCGGGCGAAGCCGACCGATAAGGAGCGGATAAGACCAGCTCAGCGCGGGTGGTGAGGCTGTTCACAGCGCCCCGCCGACCCGACCGTTCCACTTTCAACCTGTGGCAGACTCGGATGCCATGGACATCGGCCCGGTCACCAGGACGCTCCGCGCGGCGGTCTTCGCCGCGCTGGTCGTGCTGCTCGCCGGGCTCGGCCAGGTGCTGGTCACCGGCCGCACACTGCCGGTCGGCACGATGCTCCTGGCGTCGGCCGCCGTGTTCGCGGCGGCCTTCATGCTCGCCGGCCGCGAGCACGGGTACCCGGCGATCGCCGCGGTGTTCCTGCCGCTGCAGCTGGGCGCCGGCGCGCTGTTCGACGTCGCCCAGTCCGCCTGCCCGTCCCTGCCGCCCGGCGCCGGGCACGGTCTCCAGCCGCTGCTGTGCGGCGGCGGTTCGCTCGGCGGTTTCCTGCTCGGCCACGGTGTCTCCCAGCAGACCGGTGTGCTGCTGCTCGCCCTGCTGCACGCGGTGATCGCGCTGGTCGGCGCGTACTGGCTGCACCGGGCGGACGCCGCGCTGGCGGGCCTCGCCCGGGCCGTCCGGACGCTGGGCGAGTTCCTGCACCGCCACCTCCCGGCCGCGGCCCGCTGGCTGCTGCTGCTCGCCGCACCCGTCCCGGCCCGCCCGGTGGTGCGGGTGCCGTTCCCCCGGGCCAGTCGAGTGCTGGTCCCCGCCGAGGACGTCGTCGTCCGTCCGGCTGTCCGGCGCGGTCCGCCGGTGTTCGCCCCGGCCGTCTGAGCCCCTCGCCGCCCGCGCCACCCGCGCCTGCGCCCCGTCGGCCAGCCCGGTCCTCTCCCTGCCCGCGCAGGCCCCGTCCCCCGGGCCGCGCCTGCCTTCCGCACGTTCGAGAGCACAGGACGACACCCCATGAGCAACACCCGCAAGACCGACCAGGCCTCCGCCACCGAGCGCATGCGCACCGCCCGGGCCCAGGCCCAGCGCTCCGACCGGATCCGCCGCCGGATCGTGGTCGGCGCCGCCTCCGCCGCCGTGCTCGCCCTCGCCGCGGGCGTGGCCTTCGCCGTCGGCGGCTCGTCCGGTTCCGGCTCGGGCGCCGCCGCGAGCGGCCCGCTGGTCGTTCCGGCCAACGCGAGCGGCGGCGGCACGGTGGTCACCTACGGCAAGGGCGACGCCCCGCACACCCTGGAGGTCTTCGAGGACTTCCGCTGCCCGTTCTGCGAGCAGCTGGAGACCACCACCGGCACGGCCGTCCAGCAGCTCGCCGACGGCGGCACGTACAAGATCGAGTACCACCTGGCGACGTTCCTGGACAAGAACCTGGGCGGCAGGGGTTCGCGCACCGCGCTGGCCGCGGCCGGCGCCGCGCTGAACGAGGGCGTGGACAAGTTCAAGCAGTTCCACGACGTGCTGTACGCCAACCAGCCCGACGAGCGCAGCGACGCCTTCGGCGACGTCAACCACCTGCTGGACCTGGCCGGCCAGGTGCCCGGTCTGAAGACCGACGCCTTCGTCAAGGCCGTCCAGAACGGCACCTACGCGCCGTGGGCGGCCAAGGTCGACGAGGAGTTCGGGAAGAGCGACGTGACCGGCACCCCGACCGTCAAGCTGGACGGCAGGAAGCTGGACGTCCTCTCCAACGGCAAGGCCGTCTCGCCCGAGCAGTTCACCGCGATGGTCAAGCAGGTGACCGGGTGACGGCCGCCGGCCCGGCCGCGCGGACCCACGGCGCGAGCCGCCCGTTCGCCTGGCTGCTGCTGATCGGCGGCGCGGTCGGCCTGTTCGCCTCGGCGGTCCTCACGCTGGACAAGCTCCGGCTGTTGAAGGACCCGTCGTACGTCCCCAGCTGCAACATCAATCCGATCATCAGCTGTGGCTCGATCATGCGCAGCGACCAGGCGGAGGCCTTCGGCTTCCCCAACTCGCTGATCGGGCTGGTCGCCTTCGGGGTGGTCGTCGCGGTCGGCGCCGGGCTGCTCGCCGGGGCTTCGTACCGGCGCTGGTTCTGGCTCGGCCTGCAGGCCGGGACGGTCTTCGGGATCGGCTTCGTGAGCTGGCTGATGTACCAGGCGCTCTACCGGATCGGCGCGCTCTGCCCGTACTGCATGGTGGTGTGGGCCACGGTGATCCCGCTGTTCTGGTACACCACGCTGCACAACCTGCGCTCCTGCGTGATCCCGGTGGGCCCGCGCCTGCGGGTGGTCGTCCGGGAGGTGGCCCGCTACCACTGGGTCGTCCCGGCCCTGGGGTACGCGGTCGTCGCGCTGTTGGTCCTCAACCGGTTCTGGTACTACTGGAGCACCCTGATCTGATCCCCGTCCGCCGCCCCCGCCCGATACCGGGGGCGGCGGCCCCTCTCCGGTGAGGTCGTCGATGCGACGCAGGATCGTCCTCTTCATGTCCGTGTCCCTGGACGGCTACTTCGAGGGCCCGGACCACGACCTCGGCTGGAACCTCGTCGACGACGAAGTGCACTCCGCCATCAACCGCGAGCTCGCCCGAATGGGTGGATTCCTCTCCGGCCGGCGCACCCACGAACTGATGGCCGCGTACTGGCCCACCGCCGACCAGGACCCGGCCGCAGCCCCGACGGTCGTGGAGTTCGCCGGCATCTGGCGCGCGATGCCGAAGACCGTCTTCTCCCGCACCCTCGACCACGCCGACTGGAGCACCGGCGTCGTCCGCGAGGTCACCCCCGCGTCGGTCGCCGCCCTCGCCGACGGGCCCGGCGGAGACCTCGCCCTCGGCGGCGCGGACCTGGCCGCGTCCTTCCTCGCCCAGGACCTGATCGACGAGTTCCACCTCCTCGTCCACCCCGTCGTCCTCGGCCGCGGCACCCTCCTCTTCCGCCCGACCGACCACCCCGTCCCCCTCACCGTGAAGAGGATCCACCGCTTCACGAACGGCGTGACGCTGCTCCACTACGCACGCGGCGGTCCGTCACCCCTCGACGGGTGACGGACCGCCCGGCGCGCATGTCCGCACGCATGTCCGCGCGCGTGCCCGCGAATCTGCCGGCGTCCCGCGGGTCTGCCGGTCAGAAGGCGAACGCCTCGACCTCCGCCAGGAGTTCGGCCCGGCGCTGCTCGCTGATGAACGAGGCGCGGAAGGAGTTGGCGGCCAGGAGGCGCAGGGTCTCCTGGTCGAGGCCGAGGGCCGCGTGGACGGCGCGGAAGTTGTCCTCCACGTAGCCGCCGAAGTACGCCGGGTCGTCGGAGTTGACGGTGACCAGCAGCCCGGCGTCCAGCATCTCGCGCAGCGGGTGGTCGGCGAGCGTGTCGATGCAGCGCAGGCGGACGTTGGAGAGCGGGCAGAGGGTCAGCGGGACCTGCTCGCGGACCAGGCGGGCGACCAGTTCGCCGTCCTCCAGGCACCGCAGCCCGTGGTCGATCCGCTCCACGCCGAGGACGTCCAGCGCCTCGGTGATGTACGACGGCGGGCCCTCCTCGCCCGCGTGGGCGACCCGCCGCAGCCCGGCCTCGGCGGCCCGCCGGTACACCTCGCGGAACTTCGCCGGCGGGTTGCCGACCTCGGCCGAGTCCAGGCCGATGCCCGCGATCCGGTCGAAGTACGGGCGGGCGGCCTCGAAGGTCTCCAGCGCGGACTCGGCCGTCTCGTCCCGCAGGAAGCACATGATCAGCTGGGTGCTGATGCCGTACCGCTCCTCGCTGCGCGACAGCGCCCGGGTCAGCCCGTCCACCACGACGTTCAGCGGCACTCCGCGCGCGGTGTGCGCCTGCGGGTCGAAGAAGATCTCGGCGTGCCGGACGCCCTGGTCGGCGGCGCGTGCCAGGTAGGCGTCGGCGAGGTCGGCGAAGTCGTCCTCGGTGCGCAGCACGGCCATCAGGGCGTAGTAGAGGTCCAGGAAGGACTGCAGGTCACTGAAGGAGTACGCGGTGCGCAGTTCCTCGGTGTCGGCGTAGGGCAGCGAGACCCCGTTGCGGGCGGCGAGTTCGAAGGCGAGTTCGGGCTCCAGGGTGCCTTCGATGTGGAGGTGGAGTTCGGCCTTGGGAAGCGGCATGTGCGATCTGTCCGAGCGGTAGCGGGAGGAACCGGGAGGTACGGTACGGAAGGATTCATCCTACGATCTTGCCGATCCCCGGGGTGCCGTGGGCAGGTCCCGGAGGGTGCGCAACGGCGAGAACAGCGGCAGCGTGCCGGACAGCGTGAGCAGACCGGTCATCACCCACATCGTCGCCCGCAGACCGATCACCGCGCCCAGTGCGCCGCCGGTCAGGGCGCCGAGCGGAATGGTGGCGTGGACGGCGAACATCGAGCCCGCCGTCACCCGGGTGAGCAGTCCGGGCGGGGTGTAGGACTGCCGGAAGCTGCCGAGCACGATGTTGCAGAGCACCACCGCCGCGACGACGGCGAGCGACCCGACCACGTACAGCGCCGTCCCGGCGCCCGGCCCGGCCAGCGGCATCAGCAGCCCGAACGGCACGACGGCGAGCAGCACGATCCGTACCCCGCGCGCCGTCCCGAACCGGCGGCACAGCGGGCGGGCCGCCAGCGCACCGAGCACGCCGCCGACCGCGGCGGCGGAGGCGAGGGCGCCGACCCAGCCCGGGGCGATCCCGGCCTCCCGGACCAGGAACAGCGCGAGGATCGACTGGTAGCCCATGAGCGCGAAGTTCGCGGCCGCGCCGAAGCACAGGAAGGCGCGCAGGTACGGGTCGCGCAGCAGGAAGGCCAGACCCTCCCGGATCTGCCCGCGCACGGCCGCCTGCCCGCGCGTGTCGGCCTGCTCGCGCGCGGCCGTCTGCTCCAGGGGCGTCGGCTCCGGCCGGGCGCGGATCCGCAGCAGGGCGCCGGCCGCGATCAGGAAGCTCACCGCGTCTATGAGCAATCCGGCTGCCGCGCCGACGAGTTGGACGGTCATACCGGCCAGGCCGCGCCCGGCGACCTCGGCCGCCGAGCCGCCGCCCGACAGTTTCGCGTTGCCCTCGATCAGGTCGTCCGCCGCCACCAGCTCGGGCAGGTACGCCTGGTCGGCGGCGTCGAAGAACACCGAGCAGACCCCGCTGAGGAAGGCCACGGCCAGCAGTTGCGCGAGGGTGAGCGCGCCGAGCCGGGCCGCCAGCGGCACGCTCGCGAACAGCACGGCGGAGCCGAGGTTGCAGCCGATCATCACGGCCCGCCGGGGCACCCGCCCGACCCACACCCCGGCCGGCAGGCCGAACAGCAGCCACGGCAGCCAGATCGCACTGGTCAGCAGGCCGCCGGCGAGCGGCCCGGCGTCCAGGGCGAGCACCGCGACGAGCGGCAGCGCGACGGTGGTGACGCTGCTGCCCAGCCGGCTGACGGTCTGCCCCGCCCACAGCAGCCGGAAGTCCCGTTGGGCGAACAGGCCCCAGCGGGGCCGGACTTCGGGACTTTCGGGCGACCGGGCGAGAGTGGCGGTCACGGCTTGGCCGGGACGCTGTGGGCGAAGGCGAGGACGGTCTCGCGGTCCCGCCCGTCCTCGGGCACCGGCCGGTGCGCCCACTTCTGGATCACCTCGTGCAGGTCCGCCGCCAGCTCCCGGGCCTCCTCGGGGGTCAGCCGCAGCCAGGTCTGGGTGGCCACCGAGCAGCCGTCCCGCCAGTCGGGCCCGTACCCGACGCGCCGCGCGGACCACTCACGGACCAGCTCGACCTGGCGTTCCAGCAGGATCGATCCGGCCGCGTCCGCGACCGCCTCGGTGACCGGGTCGCCGTCGAAGTCGGCCCTGGTCCAGCTGAGTTCGCGATCGGCCAGCCGCCACCAGTGCTCCCGCCGGTCCCGGGCGAGCTCGGGCGCCTCCTCGATCAGTCCGCTTTCGGCCAGCACCTTCAGGTGGTGGCTGACGTTGCCGACGGCCTGCTCGGTGCGCCCGGCGAGCTTCCCGACCGTGGCCGGGCCCTCGACCTTGAGCAGGTCGAGCAGCCGGCGGCGCAGCGCATGGGTGAGGGCGGCGAGCACCCGGGAGTCCTGGATCTCCCGGGCGCCGCGCGGACGGTCCGTGGTGTCGGCCCTGCGGCTCGTCGTGTCGTCCATGGCGGAAGAATATCAACAAGAGCTCTTGTACGACAGTTCTTTCACAACCTCCCTTGTCCAATGCCTCCTCGCCCGAACGGGGTGTACCGCCGCCGGACACCGGGCACCCGGATAGCAGGGGGATCCGCCGAGGAGGTACCGAGATGCGGCATGCCGACGCCACACACATCCGGCCCGAGGGCATCTCCCCGCACGCTCTGGGCAACGACACGCTCCTGCACGAACTGGAGCAGCTGCACCGCACGCGCCACGAGACGTTCCTGTACGGCTCGGAGGAGGCGTTGAAGCGGCACACGCTGCGAACCGGTCAACTGGAGGCCGAATACCTGCACCGCTTCCCCACCCGTCAGGTGACCGCCGGGCGGACCAGGGCCGGCGCCCGGGCCCGGGAGGCGGCGGCCCGGGTGGAGTCACTGCCGGAGTGACGGAGCCGACGTGACTGACGCGGGCACCGCTGTCCGGCGGGACACGCCGGACAGCGGTGGCGTGCCCGGGGCCGGGCCGTCGGGGAGGGTGTGAGGGCAGACGCACCGGACCCAAGACCCCCTCGGGAGCCCCGCATGCCCATCGCCAGCGTCAATCCCGCGACCGGCGAGACCCTGGAGACCTTCGAACCGCTCGACGCGGACGGCATCGAGCAGCGGCTGGCCCGCGCCGACGCCGCCTTCCACAGCTACCGCACCACCCCGCTCGCCACCCGCGCCGGGCTGATGCGCCGCGCCGCCGACCTGCTGGACGAGGGCCTGGAGGCGGTCGCCCGCACCATGACCGAGGAGATGGGCAAGCCGCTGGCCGCCGCCCGGGCCGAGGCCGCCAAGTGCGCGAAGGCGATGCGCTGGTACGCGGACCACGCCGAGGAACTGCTCGCCGACGAGTACCCGGCGCCGGACGACGTCTCCGACTCCGGCGCCGCCCGCGCCTACGTCCGCTACCGCCCGCTCGGGCCGGTACTGGCCGTGATGCCGTGGAACTTCCCGTTCTGGCAGGTGATCCGGTTCGCCGCGCCGGCCCTGATGGCGGGCAACGTCGGCCTGCTCAAGCACGCGTCCAACGTGCCGCGCACGGCGATGGCGCTCGAGGACCTGTTCCGGCGGGCCGGCTTCCCGGAGGGCTGCTTCCAGACCCTGCTGATCGGCTCGGGCGCGGTCGAGGACGTGATCCGGGACCGCCGGGTCGCCGCGGTCACCCTCACCGGCAGCGAGCCGGCCGGACGGGCGGTCGCGTCCACCGCGGCGGACGAGGTCAAGAAGGCCGTGCTGGAGCTGGGCGGCAGCGACCCGTACGTCGTGCTGCCGAGCGCCGACCTGGACGCGGCGGTGCGCACCGCCGTCCGCGCGCGGGTGCAGAACAACGGCCAGTCCTGCATCGCCGCCAAGCGCTTCATCGTGCACGCCGACGTCTACGACCGCTTCACCGCCGGCTTCACCGAGGCGATGAGCGCGCTGCGGGTCGGCGACCCGATGGACGACGCCACCGATGTCGGCCCGCTGGCCAGCCGCCAGGGCCGGGACGACCTGGAGGAGCTCGTCGAGGACGCCCGCACCCACGGCGCCCGGGTGGAGTGCGGCGGCGGGCGCCCTGAGGGCTGGGACACCGGCTGGTTCTACGAGCCGACGGTGCTGACCGGCATCACTCCGGCGATGCGGATCCACCAGGAGGAGACCTTCGGCCCGGTCGCCACCGTCTACCGGGTCGCCGACCTGGACGAGGCGGTGGCTCTCGCCAACGACACCCCGTTCGGCCTCAGCGCCAACGTGTGGACCACGGACGAGGGCGAGCAGGAGCGCTTCGTGCGCGACATCCAGGCGGGCGGCGTGTTCTTCAACGGGATGACCGCCTCCCACCCGGCGCTGCCCTTCGGCGGCGTCAAGCGCTCCGGCTTCGGGCGGGAGCTGTCCGGGCACGGGATCCGGGAGTTCTGCAACGTCACCACGGTGTGGATCGGCTGAGCACTCCCGGCCCGTCGCTCACCTCCGCCGGGGTCAGGCCGCCATCCGGTGCCTGCCCCGGCCGGGGGTCATCCAGCGGGCGATCACCCCGACCATGGCGAGGACCGTCAGGCCCCAGAAGATCGCCATCACCACCAGCATCGGCAGCAGGTTCACCTGGGTGGCGATCATGCCGAGGCCGACCGAGAGCGCGATCATGAACGTCACGACCGTCGGGCTGAGGGTGAGCAGCCAGCTCCAGGCCCGGTGCCCGAGGCTCGGGTCGCTCGGGGCGTCGGGGCCGGTTTCGAGTTCCTTGTAGGTCAGCAGGTCCATCGGGGTCGCCTCCAATGCTGGACGGGAGAGGAAAGCCTGGCCCTGGGAGGGGTCAGGAGGCCTTGCGCGGAGCCGCGGACTTCCGAGTGGTGGTCTTCTTCGCCGACGAGGTCTTCGAAGCAGTCTTCGAGTCAGTCTTGGAGTCGGTCTTCGAGTCAGCCTTGGAGTCAGCCTTGGAACCGGCCTTCGACGCGGTCTTCTTGGCGGTCGCGGTGCTCTTCTTCGCCGGGGCGCGCTTGCGCGGCGCGGGCTCCTCCTCCGAATCCTCCTCCGGCTCCGCCTCGTCCTTCGCCGCGCCTCCCGGCCCCCGCCCGCCCTTGGCCTGCTTGAGGCTGCTGCGCAGCGCCTCCATCAGGTCGATGACGTTGTCCGGCGCCTCGCCGGACTCCTCCTCGTGCGGGATCTCGACGCCCTCCAGCCGCGCGGTGATCACCTGCTGCAGCGCCTGCTGGTAGTCGTCGTGCAGCTGGGACAGGTCGAAGTCCTCGGAGAGGGTGTCCATCAGCGACCGCGCCATCTTGAGCTCCTGCGGCCGGACGGTGACGTCGTCCTCGGGCGCGATCCCGGCCGCCGGGCGGACCTCGTCGGGCCAGATGCAGGTCTGCAGCACCAGCGTGTTGTCGTGCACCCGCAGCACCGCTGGCGACTCCCGGGTGCGCAGCGCGATCTTGGTGACGGCGATCTGCCCGGACTCGGTGAGCGCGTCGCGCAGCAGCGCGTACGGCTTGGCGGCAGCCTTGTCGGCGACGCCCACGTAGTAGGCCTTGGAGAACATCAGCGGGTCGATCTCGCTCTCGTCGACGAAGGCGAGCACGTCGATGATCTTCTTGCTGGGCAGCGGCAGGTCGGCGAGGTCTCCGTCGCTGAGCGTGACGGTCCGCCCGTCGGGGGACTCGTAGCCCTTGGCGATCTCCGCGTACGGGACTTCCTTCTCCTCCCGCTCGCAGTACCGCTTCATCCGCACCCGGCCGCCGTCCTTGGCGTGCACCTGGTGCAGCGGGACGTCGTGCTCCTGGGTCGCGGAGTAGAGGTGGACGGGGATGCTGACCAGCCCGAAGCTGATCGTCCCCTTCCAGGTGGTCTGCATGGGGTCGCTCCTGACCGGCGCCGGGAACGGACCGCGCCGAGAACGCTCGGGGATGCTCCGAGAAATGCCCCGAGAATCCCACTGTGCCCGGATTTGCCCTGATCGGCCACACCGCGCCGACGACGGGACGACGACCGGACGGCACCGGGCCGACGACGGGCCGACAATGAGCCGAGGAGGTCGATGCGGATGACCGTCACACAGCGACCCGGCCACGTCCCACCACCGGACCGCACGACGTACCGGGTGACCTACCGGGCCTTCGGGGAGGTGCGCGAGGACGAGGTCACGGTGGTGCCCGGGTACTCGCGGGAGAGCGACATCCCGCGGATCCTGGCCGCCCGGCTCACCGGCCGCCCGCCGGGGCGGGAGCCCGGGATCGTCGTGCTCGGCCTGCGGGAGCTCCGACCCCCTCCGGGCTGACGATGCGTCAGATCTGAGCTTTCCGGCGCCCCGGTTCGCGTCGGCCCACCCCCTGTGACCTGGCCTTTTACGTCCGGTGAGCGAACAGTTATCAAAGGCTTGTTCCGATACCCGGGCGTAGAAGTTAGGTTGCACCGCAATGCGCGGGTCTGTCCCCCCACCCTGTGGCGCGACGAGCCGAGGGTCGCCGCGCTGGAAAGGCACAGGGCACCCCTTGATGAGTGCGAACACCACCAAGTCGACGGCAGCCGACCCGGCTCCCCACGAGGCCGGGCCGCACGGACACGGCGACGGCCACCTGAAGGCCGGGCTCAAGAACCGCCACCTGTCGATGATCGCCATCGGCGGCGTGATCGGCGCCGGTCTGTTCGTCGGTTCCGGCGCGGGCATCGCGTCCACCGGCCCGGGCATCCTGCTCTCCTACACCCTGGCCGGCGTGCTGGTCGTGCTGGTGATGCGGATGCTCGGCGAGATGGCCGCGGCCGACCCGCAGAGCGGCTCGTTCTCGGCGTACGCGGACCGCGCGCTGGGCCGCTGGGCCGGGTTCAGCATCGGCTGGCTGTACTGGTTCTTCTGGGTCGTGGTGCTCGCGGTCGAGGCGACGGCCGGCGCGAAGATCCTCAACAACTGGGTGCCCGGCGTGCCGCAGTGGGGCTGGGCGCTGATAGTGATGGCGGTGCTGACCGCCACCAACCTCTTCTCGGTGGCCTCCTACGGCGAGTTCGAGTTCTGGTTCGCCGGGATCAAGGTGGTCGCGATCGCCGCGTTCCTGGTGATCGGCACCCTCGCCGCCTTCGGTCTGATGCCCGGCACCCACGCGGTCGGCGCCGAGAACCTGACCGGCCACGGCGGCTTCCTGCCGCACGGGGTGGGCGCCGTGTTCACCGGCATGCTCACCGTGGTCTTCGCCTTCATGGGCAGCGAGATCGTCACCCTGGCGGCCGGCGAGTCGGAGGACCCGGAGAAGGCGGTCTCCAAGGCCACCAACAGCGTGATCTGGCGCATCGGCATCTTCTACCTGGGCTCGATCCTGCTCGTGGTCACCCTGCTGCCGTGGGACTCCGCCGCGGTCAAGGAGAGCCCGTACGTCGCCGTGCTGAACCACGTGGGCATCGCGCACGCGGGCCAGGTGATGAACGTGATCGTGCTGACCGCGGTGCTCTCCTGCCTCAACTCCGGGATGTACACGGCCTCCCGGATGGCCTTCTCGCTCGGCCAGCGCGGCGACGCCCCGAAGGTCTTCGCGACGGTGACCTCGCGCGGCGTGCCCCGGGTGGCCATCCTCTCCTCGGTGGTCTTCGGCTTCGTCGCCGTCTTCTTCAACTACACCTCGCCGGACACCGTGTTCGCCTTCCTGCTCAACTCCTCCGGCGCCGTCGCGCTCTTCGTCTGGCTGGTGATCTGCTTCTCCCAGCTGCGCATGCGCCGGATCATCGAGCGGGAGATGCCCGAGCGGCTGACCGTACGGATGTGGCTGTACCCGTACCTCACCTGGACGGCGATCGGCATGATCGGGTTCGTGGTGGCGTACATGTTCACCGACGCCGACGGGCGCAAGCAGATGTACCTGTCGCTGGTCGCCGCGGCGATCGTGCTGGTGGCCTCGGCCGTGGTGGGCCGACGGCGGCGGGCCGCGGTGGCGGTGGAATCCTGATCCGTCCGCACCGTGCGGGAACGCCGGGCCCGGGAGCCGTTGCGGAGGCTCCCGGGCCCGGTGCCGTCTCCGGCCCGCCCCACCCCCCGGAGCGGTGACCGTCCGGTCACGCTGCGCCGATGCCGCGCCGCCTGATGTGTGAGGCCGCCCACAGGGGATTCGGCATCTACGACCCCCGCTAGTGGACGGGCGCGGCGCGCGCCCCCGCCGACCGCCGTCGGCTCGCGCCGTCCGGGCTCGGTCCGACCGCGCCCGGCCTGAAGAACGCAGGCCACCGCGCCTGTCACCCTGGCGTTCCTCCGGTGCCAGACGACGAATCTTCCAGGTGTGCAATTCGGGCAAATGCCCTTTAACTCACCGGCAGGTCCGCCCTCAGCCGCCCCATAGCCACTACGCGGCGTAGTAGCGACCGGCTTTGCCACCCGTCCCGGGCCCTGCCAAGAATGGCCCGTCGCCAGGCAGCGCGGCCCAGCCGGTCCAGCCGGTCCGCCGCGCAGCCCGCCCGCCCCGCCGCTTCCGCGGGGCGCCACGGCCGTCCCGGACGGCCGCGCGGGCCCCGCCCACCCGGAGCCCGCGCGACGCCCCCGTGCCCGGCACACCGGCGCGGGCCCCGACGGAGAAGGAACGCCCGCTTCATGCAGCTCAGCCATGCCCGCCGCAACTCCCTGATCACCGGCATCGCCACCCTCGTGGTCGCGAGCGCCGCCACCGCCGCCCTCGCCATCCCGCAGGCCGGGAACGCCGTCGACGCCGCCGCCCCCGCGGCCGCCGTCTCGGTGGACGGCAAGCCGGCTGCCGACCAGGCCCAGGCTGACACCGCTGCCGCTGACCAGCAGGCCGCCCAGGGCGCTCAGGACGCCCAGGCCAGGACCGCGGCGGAGGCCGCCGCCCAGGCGCAGGCCCAGGCCCAGGCCCAGGCCCAGGCCGAAGCCGAGGCGAAGGCCCAGGCGGACGCCAAGGCCAAGGCCGACGCGGACGCCGCCGCCTCCCGCTCCCAGGAGCGCCCGAGCCTCGACAGCGCGCCGGCCTACTCCGGCACCCCGCAGCAGATCGCCGCCCAGATCGTCCCGGCCGGCCAGCTGCAGTGCTTCAGCAACATCGTGTCCCACGAGAGCACCTGGAACCCGCTGGCCGTCAACGCCTCCTCCGGCGCCTACGGCCTGGTCCAGGCCCTGCCGGGCTCCAAGATGGCCTCCGCGGGCGCCGACTGGCGCACCAACCCTGCCACCCAGATCAAGTGGGGCCTGAACTACATGAACACCCGCTACGGCAGCCCCTGCGCCGCGTGGTCGTTCTGGCAGACGCACCACTGGTACTGAGCCGACCCCACCCGATCGGCGCCCCCGGGGCCCGCGACGCACCTCCGCGTCGCGGGCCCCGGCCCGTTCCGGCCCGGGCCCCCTTCCGGGCTCCGGTTCCGACCCCCTGCCGGCCACCGGCCTGGCGTGGACGCGTCCGGAAGGCGACGTGAAGATATGGCGTGCGGTCGTACGATTTGCCGCTAATTGCTAGGAATTACGCACCGTCAGGGCTTTGCCACGGTTCGCGGGCCCTCTTACGCTCCGGCGTCATGGCCTCACCCCTGATCAGCGTCGTGCTCCCCGCCTACGACCAGCACGAACAGCTCGCCGACTGCCTGGACTCACTGCTCGCGCAGTCCCTGGCCGACGTCGAGGTGATCGTGGTCGCCGACCGCTCCCCCGAGACCGCGGGCGCACTCGCCGACACGTACGCGGCCCGGCATCCGCGGGTGTCCGTGCTGCACCTGAACGCGGCCGTCGGGGTCGGGGTGAGCCGCAATGCCGGGGCCGCCCGGGCGACCGGCGACTACCTGCTGTTCCTCGACGCCGACCACCTGCTGCCCCGGGACGCCCTGCGGACGCTCGCCGACCGCCTCAAGCAGACCGGCCCCGTGGACGTGCTGCTGTTCGGCCACTCCCGCCGGCACCAGGACCGGGACTGGCCCGGCGGAGCCGAGGCGCTGCTCGCCGAAGCCGGCCCCGAGGTGTTCGCGCCCTTCGACCGGCCCGCGCTGTTCGGTGCGCCGCCGCTGGTCTGGGACCGGCTGATCCGCCGCGGCCACTGGGAGAACCTGGGGCTCGCCTTCCCGCCCGGCCGCTACGAGGAGGTCCCGGTGGCGCACGCGGCGCTGCTCGGTGCCCAGACGGCCGCCGTGCTGGCGCGCGAGTGCGTCCAGCTGCGCCGCCGGGAGACCGTCCACCCCGCGAGCGGGCCGGGCAACAGCGTCTTCGACCTCTTCGACCAGTACGAGCGCAGCTTCGCCCTGGTGGAGGACCAGCCGCACCTGTACGCGGTGCGCGACGCGCTGTTCGTGCGGATGATCCGGCACTACCTGTTCGTCTTCGACCTCGCCGGCTGCGTCACCCGCGCCGAGCGGCCCCAGTTCTTCCACCGGGCCGCCGAGCACCACCGCCGCTTCCAGCCGCCCGGCCACCGGCGGCCGAGCGGCCGCGAAGGGGTCAAGTTCTCCCTGCTGGCGGGCGGCGCCTACCCGGCGTTCGAGGTCGCCAAGCTCTCGCACATCGCGCGCGGCACGCTCACCGGGCGGAAGTGAGCCGGGCCCCCGCCGGGCCGGGTAAGCCGTGCCGGGCCCGGTAGGCCGTTCGCGCCCCACAACCCGTCGCCCTACCCCCGTCGTGCCCGGTACCCCGGGAGCGCCGCGGCTGCCATGATCGGCGCAGCCGTCGTCGCACCCCCTCCGGGAGGCCCTGGTGAGCCGTCCGTCCGCCGTCCCCGGCGCCGAGCTGGCCCGTGAGCTGGCCGCCGTGCTGCGCGGGGAGGTCCGTTTCGGCACCGCCGAGCGGACCGTCTACAGCCACGACGCGTCCAACTACCGGCACCTGCCCCTCGGCGTGGTCAAGCCCGCCGATCCGGACGACGTGCGCACCGCGCTGGCGCTGTGCCGCCGGTACCGGGTGCCCGTGGTGGCCCGCGGAGCCGGGACCAGCATCGGCGGGCAGGCGATCGGCCCGGGCGCGGTGGTGCTGGACTTCCGCCGCCACCTCGGCGAGGTGCTGGAGATCGACCCGCAGGCCCGCACCGCGCGCGTCCGCCCCGGCACCGTCCTGGACGACCTGCAGCGCGCCGCCAAGCCGTACGGGCTGCGCTTCGGCCCGGACCCGTCCACGCACAGCCGCTGCACCATCGGCGGCATGATCGGCAACGACTCCTGCGGCTCCCACTCGCTCGCCTGGGGGCGCACCGCCGACAACGTCGAGCGGCTGGAGCTGCTGCTCGCCGACGGCACCGAGCTGACCGTCGGCGGCCCGCTCACCGGCCGGGAACGCGCGGCGGTCGCCGAACTGCCCGGACGGCCCGGCGAACTCCACCGGCAGCTCCGGGAGTTCACCGACCGCAACCTCGCCGTCATCCGCCAGGGGATGCCCCGACTGCCCCGCCGCACCTCCGGCTACCCCCTGGACGCGCTGCTGCCCGAACACGGCCACGACCTCGCCCGGGCGCTCACCGGCACCGAGGGCACCTGCGCGCTGCTGCTCGCCGCCACCGTCCGCCTCGTCGAGGACCCGCCCGCGCGCGCCCTGGTCGTGGCCGGCTACCCCGACGAGGGCGCCGCCGCCGATGCCGTCCCCGCGCTGCTGCCGTTCGGGCCGCTCACCGCCGAGGGCATGGCGGCCGACCTGATCGCCGCACTGCTCGCGGCCGGCCCCCGCCCGCCCGCGCTGGACCGGCTGCCCGCCGGCGCGTGCTGGCTGTTCCTCGAGACCGGCGGCGCCACCCCACTGGCCGCTTACCAGGACGCCCGCCGACTCGCCGACGCGGTGCGCCGCGAGCGCTCGGCCACCGTCGCCCTGGTCACGGACCCCGCCGAGCAGCGCCAGCTCTGGGCCGTCCGGGAGGCCGGGGCCGGGATCGTCACCCGCCTCCCCGGCGGCGGGCAGGCCTGGCCCGGATGGGAGGACTCCGCCGTCCCGCCCGAACGGCTCGGCGACTACCTGCGGGACCTGCGCGCCCTGCTGCGCCGGCACAGCCTGCACGGCGTCCCGTACGGGCACTTCGGCGACGGCTGCGTACACCTGCGGATCGACTTCCCGCTGGACGAGCCCCAAGGGGTGCTGGTCTTCCGGGAGTTCCTGGAGCAGGCGGCCGATCTGGCGGTCTCGTACGGCGGTTCGCTCTCCGGTGAGCACGGCGACGGCCAGGCCCGGGCCGAACTGCTGCCGCGGATGTACCCGCCCGAAGTCATCGACCTGTTCGGCGCGTTCAAACGGATCTGGGATCCGGAGAACCTGCTCAACCCGGGCGCCCTGGTCGACCCCCGCCCGCTCGACGCCGACCTGCGCTTCGTCACCGCCCCGCGCCGCCCGCTGCCACTGGCCCTGCCGTACGAACAGGACGGCGGCAGCCTGACCACGGCGGTGCACCGCTGCGTGGGCGTCGCCAAATGCGTCGACCCGACCACCGGGGTGATGTGCCCGAGCTACATGGCCACCGGCGAGGAGCGGCACTCCACCCGGGGGCGAGCCCGGCTGCTCGCCGAGATGCTGCGGGGGGAGGCGATCCCGGACGGCTGGCGGTCCGAGGAGGTCCGGGAGGCGCTGGACCTCTGCCTGAGCTGCAAGGGCTGCGCGAGCGACTGCCCGGTCCACGTCGACATGGCGACCTACAAGGCCGAGTTCCTGCACCAGCACTACCGGCACCGGCCGCGCCCGCTCTCGCACTACTCGATGGGCTGGCTGCCGCTCTGGCTGCGGGCCGTCGCGCACGCGCCCGGGGCCGCCAACACGCTGGTCCGTTCGCCGCTCGGCGGGCTGCTCAAGCGGCTCGGCGGAATCGACCCGCGCCGGGTGCTGCCGGTCTTCCCGCCGGAGACCTTCACCGCCTGGCACCGCCGGCACCGCGCCGCGCACCCCGCGCCGGCCGGCACGCGCCCGGTGCTGCTGTGGCCCGACACCTTCTCCGACCACCTCCAGCCGAACGTCCTGCGCTCGGCCGTCGAGGTGCTGGAGCACCTGGGCTTCGACGTCCGGCTGCCCGCGGGCCCGGTCTGCTGCGGCCTCACCTGGTACTCCACCGGCCAACTCGACACCGCCCGCCGGGTGTTGCGGCGCAGCCTGCGGTCGCTCGCGGCGACCGGGCCGGCCGGCGTCGGACTCCCGGCCGACACCCCCGTGGTCGGCCTGGACCCGAGCTGCACCGCCACCCTGCGCGAGGACCTGCCCCGACTCCTCGGCGCGGACGGCCTCCCGCTCGCCGAACGCACCCGCACCTTCGCCGAGTTCCTCGACGAGTACGCTCCGGACGCGCCGCTCCCCCGCGTCCCCCTCACCGCCGTCACCCAGACCCACTGCCACCAGCACGCGGTACTCGGCTCCGCCGCCGACCGCCGGGTGGAGGCCCGACTCGGGCTGGACAACCGGGTGCTGGACTCCGGCTGCTGCGGCCTGGCGGGCAACTTCGGCTTCGAACGGGGCCACTTCGAGGTGTCCGAAGCGATCGCGGAGCGCGTCCTGCTACCCGAGGTCCGGGCGGCCGGGCCGGACACGGTGGTGCTGGCCGACGGCTTCAGCTGCCGCACCCAGATCGCCCAACTCGCCGGAGGCAGGCAGGCCTTGCACCTGGCGGAGCTGATCGCCCGGGCCCTGCGGGAACCGACGGACTAAGGCTGGCGGCCTCGACCGGCTCCGTGTCCCGAGGCCGGCGCCGGGCCACCGGAGACCCCGGCGGTCCGAACGCGGCGACGGCCCCCACCGCCGGGGTGGGGGCCGTGTCCGGGACGGGCCTGCGGCCCGCGTGCGTACGGCGGGGTCAGCCCTGGGAGGTCGCCGCCGGCGTCTCCTCCGAGCAGACCGCCGAGACGAACTCGGCGACCCGGGACTGCGGCAGACCGCGCGCGATGTCCGCCTCGCTGATCATGCCGACCAGCTTGTGCTCCGGGTGGCTGATCACCGGCAGCCGGCGCACCTGGTACTGCTCCATCACCCGCAGCACCTGCTCGGTGTCCTCGTCCGCCTCCACCGTCATCGGCCGCCCCTGCGCCAGCTCGCCCGCCGACACCGACCCCGGGTCGCGGCCCTCGGCGACGCAGCGCAGCACGATGTCGCGGTCGGTCACGATGCCCAGCAGCTTGTCGCCCGGCCCGCAGATGGGCAGGGCGCCCACGTCGCGTTCCCGCATGATCCGGGCGGCGGCGGCGAGCGTCTCGTGCTCGCGGATGCACTCCGCGCCCGGGTGCATGATGTCGCTGGCTTTGGTCATGGTCCGCCTCCTGACCTGCTTCCTCAGTCCATCGTGGTCCGGGCGGGTGCCCGACGCCACCTGGCACCGCTCAGGCCTCCGGCCCGGGCTCCGGCTTCGGCACGCCGCCGGCACCGGTGCCGGACTCGGCATGCCCGTCCGGCGCGTCCGAGCCCTCCAGCGGTGAGTGCTCCAGCAGTTCCTCCAGCGGCGCGACCTCGTGCTGGGGCGGCTCCTGGTCGAGCTCGCCCTCCGGGATCTCGCCGCTCTCCACTGCCTCCTCGGCGGCCTTCGCCCCGGCGGCGACCGCGGCGGCCGTCAGCAGGTTCCGCTGCTGCACCTCCGTCGCGCTGTCCAGGAAGCGCAGCAGCTCCACCGGGAAGGGCAGCACGAGCGTCGAGTTCTTCTCCGCCGCCACCTCCACCACGGTCTGCAGCAGGCGCAGTTGGAGTGCCGCCGGGGTCGCACTCATCACCGCCGCCGCGTCCGACAGCCGCTGCGAGGCCTGGTACTCGCCGTCCGCCGTGATGATCCGCGCCCGCCGCTCACGCTCGGCCTCCGCCTGGCGGGCGATCGAGCGCTTCATCGACTCCGGCAGCGCGACGTCCTTGATCTCCACCCGGTCGATCTCGATGCCCCAGCCCAACGCCGGGCTGTCGATCATCAACTCCAGCCCCTGGTTGATCGGTTCGCGGTTGGCCAGCAGGTCGTCCAGCTCGCTCTTGCCGATGATCGAGCGCAGTGAGGTCTGCGCCACCTGGGAGATCGCGAAGTTGTAGTCCTGGACGTTGACCGTCGCCTTCACCGGGTCGAGCACCCGGAAGTAGACCACCGCGTCCACCCGCACCGTCACGTTGTCCCGGGTGATGCCCTCCTGCCCCGGGATCGGCATCGTCACGATCTGCACGTTCACCCGGCGCAGCCGGTCCGCGATCGGCACCAGCGCCACCAGCCCGGGCTGGCGCACCTCGTCGCGCACCCTGCCGAAGCGGAACACCACGCCCTTCTGGAACTGCTGGACCACCCTGATGCTCAAGCCCGCCCAGATCGCCCCCAGCCCGGCCAATCCCCCGATGGCGCCCAGCACCGCATCGACGATCATCGCGGCCTCCTCGCGGCCTCCGCGCATACCGGTGCGTCCGGCCACCGCCGACCCGGCCGGGCCGGGGGCCACCGGAGCAACTGCTTCCACGCTACGCCTCCCCGGCCGAGCCCGATCGAACCGAACGGACCGGCGGACGACGGGGGCAGGACGACGGGGCGGCCCGGACCACGGAGCAGCCGCACGGCGGGGCGCCTAGGCTCGGGCGCATGCCGATCGTGGCCCCGCCGCCCTCTCCCGCTGACGACCCCGGAGACCCCCGACACCCGGCCGCGGCCGCCGAGGCCGCCGCCCGGACGGGCGGACTGGCCGCGCTGGACCGGGTGGTCACCGGCTGCCGGGCCTGTCCCCGTCTGGTCGAATGGCGCGAGGAGACCGCCCGTACGAAGCGCCGTGCCTACCAGGACTGGGACTACTGGGCCCGCCCCATCCCCGGCTTCGGCCCGCCCGACGCCCCGCTCGTCCTCGTCGGTCTCGCCCCGGCCGCGCACGGCGCCAACCGCACCGGCCGGATCTTCACCGGCGACCCCTCCGGCGACCTGCTCTACGCCGCCCTGTACGACCTCGGACTCGCCAACCGCCCCGAATCCGTGCGCTACGGCGACGGTCTGGAGCTGTACGGCGTGCGGATCACCGATCCGGTCCGCTGTGCCCCGCCCGACAACAAGCCCAGCACCGCCGAACGCGACACCTGCCGCCCCTGGATCACCCGCGAACTGCGGCTGCTGCGCCCCACCGTGCGGACTATCGTCGCCCTCGGCGGCTTCGCCTGGCAGGCCATGCTCCCGGTGATCGCGGACGCCGGCTGGCAGGTTCCCCGCCCGCGGCCCGTCTTCGGCCACGCCGCCCGGGTCGAGCTGCCGGCCCAGGACGGCGGGCCGCCGCTGCGGCTCTACGGCTGCTACCACGTCAGTCCCCGCAACACGAACACCGGCCGCCTGACCACCGCGATGCTGAGGGACCTGCTGCGCGACGCGGCGCACTCGGCGGGACTCGGCACTGTGTAGCCGCTCCCGGCAGCCGGACGGCCGGCTCCGTGCGACGCCGCTACTCGAAGCGCGCCAGCTTGGGTTTGCCCGCCCGGTGCCACGCCTTCGGGAGGTGCTCGCGGGCCTCCGCCGCCTCGGCCAGCTGGCGGCCGTAGAGGATGCCGTAGCCGAAGGGCTCTCCGCCGGTCGGCGCGTGGGCGGCGAGGGCGGCGGCGGCGACCACGGCGTCCTGGTGTTCGCCGAGGATCTGCTGGACGGCCTTCATCCGCTTCGTGTAGCGCTCGGCCCGGGCCCCGATCTCCGGGGCCGCGGTCTCGCCGGCGTAGCGGGCGCGCTTGGCCGCCTTGCGGGCGTCGTGGAGGGCCTGGTTGCGGTCGTCGGCGGCGGCGCCGAGGGCGGTGTGGACGCGTCCGGCGGTGCGGCGCTGTTCGCGGGCGGCGATCCGGGACAGCTCGGGGCCGGCGGGGCGGGCGGCGCGGTGGCGCAGCGGCGGGTCGGCGACGAGGGTGGCGAGGGCGTCGCCGAGGGCGCGGCGGCGGGGGCTGTCGAGGGCGGCGAGCGCCTCGGTCCGGGCCGCGCGGTACTCGGCGGCGCCCCACCGCTCCAGGCTGGCGGCGACCCGTTCCGGGCCGCCTGGGGCGGGCAGTTCGCGGGCCTGGGCGGCCAGCCGTGCGGTCAGCACTTCACGGTCGCGGGCGCCGCCGAGGGCGCCGCCCAGCCAGCGCAGCTCCGCGACCATTTCGTCCGTCGCGCCTGGGGCGAACAGCCGGCGGAAGGTCCGGAGGGCGCTGCGCAGCCGCCGGCAGGCGACTCTCATCCGGTGCACCGCGTCGGGCTCGTCCGCCCGGACGGCGTCGTCCAGGCCGGCCAGCACCGCCGCCTGCGACTCGATGCGGGCCAGCACCGCCTGCCCCACCGTGGTCTCGGGTTTCGCCATCTGCTCGCCCCTCCGTCGGGGTCGCCGGGGACGCTTCCAGGCTAGTCCGGCCGCGGCGGTTGTCGCCCCCGCGCCCGGCTGAGCGGGGGTCAGCCGGGACAGCGCGCAGGCACCCTCGTGCCGGGTGTGAGCGTCATGGCATACTCCGGAGCGTGACGACCTCCACCCATGCGACCAGGGCCCTGCGGGCCGCGGTGTTCACCGCGCTCGCCGTGCCGCTGGCCGCGCTGGGCCAGGTGGTCATCACGGGCCGCCCGCTGCCGCTGTCGCTGGTGGCCTCGGCGTGCGCCGCCGTCTTCCTAGTCACGGCCGCGCTGGCCGGCGGGGAGCGGCGGATGCTGCACGTCTGCGGGGTGATGGTGCCGGTCGAGCTGCTGCTCAACACCACCTTCAACCTGGGCCAGACCGGCTGTGGGCCGATGCTGTCCGGGCAGGTCCCCGCACGCGGGGTGAACCTGCTGGTCTGCGGCGGCGGTTCGATGGACGGCTCGCTGCTGTCCGGCCCGCTGGGCCACGCCGGGCAGTTGGCGCCGGCCGCGACCCAACTGCTGCTCCTGCTGGTGCACCTGGTGATCGCGCTGGCAGCCGCTGCCTGGCTGCGGCTGGGCGATGCGGCGCTGTCGGGCCTGGCCCGGGCGATGCGCGCGCTGCGCGAGTCGCCGGCCCGTTCGCTGCGCGCCCTGCTCGTCCTGCTGCTCCCGGCCCCGGTACTTCCGGTGCTGCGGGTGCCACTGCCGGTGTCGGACCACCCGCGGCCGCGCCGCGAGGACGTGGTGCTGAGCCCGGCACCCCGGCGTGGCCCGCCGGCTTTCGCGCCTGCCTGCTGATCGTTTCCTTACGGCTGCCCCCGGGCACCCCGGACCCGATCGTCCCCGTACCCGGCCGAACGGCCCCCGTACGCCCGCAGGCAGTGCGCACGACTCCCGCGTCCACCGACCCCCGCCGCACCCGGTGCGGTTTTCCGCGCGCACCCGCGCGCCGCGTACAGGAGTTGACTTCCCCATGGCTCAGACCCCCGGCAAGCAGCAGGCCCAGCGCATCAGTGCCCGTGAACGGATCCAGGAGGCGCAGCTCCGCGAGCAGCAGGCCGCCAAGCGCCGTCAGCGGATCGTCGTGACGGTCTCCGCCGTCGCCGTGCTCGCCCTCGCGGGCGGCGCCGCCGTCGCGATCGGCTCGGCCTCGCACAAGGACGACAAGGCCCCCGTGGCGGCCGCCGCGGCCCCGCTGGTCGTCCCGGCCAACGCCACCGGCCCGGACGGCACGGTGATCACCTACGGCAAGGCCGACGCCCCGCACACCATGGAGGTCTTCGAGGACTTCCGCTGCCCGATCTGCATGCACTTCGAGGCGGCGAACGGCGAGACCGTCAAGAAGCTCACCGAGGACGGCCGGGTCAAGGTGGAGTTCCACCTGGCGGCCTTCCTGGACAAGAACCTCGGCGGCAGGGGTTCGCGCACCGCGCTGGCCGCCGCCGGCGCCGCGCTGAACGAGGGCGTGGACAAGTTCAAGCAGTTCCACGACGTGCTGTACGCCAACCAGCCCGACGAGCGCCAGGACGCCTTCGGCGACGTGAACCACCTGCTGGACCTGGCCGGCCAGGTGCCCGGTCTGAAGACCGACGCCTTCGTCAAGGCCGTCCAGGACGGCACCTACGCGCCGTGGGCGGCCAAGGTCGCCGACGCGTTCAACGACAGCGGGGTGACCGGCACCCCGACGGTCAGGGTGGACGGCAGGCCGGTCACCCTGTTCAGCGGCAAGGCCGTGGTCTCGCCGGAGCAGTTCACCGCGCAGGTCAACCAGGCCGCCGGCCTGCAGTAGGCCCGGCCCCGCCCCGCATTCGCACGGCACCACCGGCCCGGCCGAACTCCCGGCCGGGCCGCCCCTCCCCGTCAGCCACCGGAGTGTGCTGCCATGTCTGCCGCGACCACCGTGCACCTCTCCCACCCCGCCCCCGACGCCGGCCGGGCCCCGATCGGCGCCGGCCGGGCCTACGCGTTCCTGCTGTTCCTCGGCGGGCTGGTCGGGCTGGCCGCCTCGGCCGTCCTGACCTTCGACAAGCTCCGCATCCTGGAGAACCCGTCGTACGTCCCCAGTTGCAACATCAACCCGGTGATCAGCTGCGGCTCGGTGATGCGCACCGAGCAGGCAGAGGTCTTCGGCTTCCCGAACCCGCTGCTCGGCCTGGTCGCGTTCGGCGCGCTGGCGGCGATCGGCGCGGGGCTGCTCTCCGGTGCCGCGTACCGGCGCTGGTTCTGGCTGGGCCTGCACGCGGGCACCGCGCTGGGCGTGGTGTTCGTGCACTGGCTGGCCGACCAGGCGCTGTACGACATCGGCGCGCTGTGCCCGTACTGCATGGCGGTGTGGGCGACGGTGGTGGTGCTGTTCTGGTACACGACGCTGCACAACCTGCGCGCGGGCGTGATCCCGGTGGGCCCGCGCCTGCGGGTGGTCGTCCGGGAGGCGGCCCACTACCACTGGGCGCTGCCGGTGCTGTGGGCGGCCGTGATCGCGCTGCTGGTCCTCAACCGCTTCTGGTACTACTGGAGCACGCTGGTCTGATCACCTGTCACCCCACGTACCCCGCCGAGTGCAGCAGAGCGGCGGCGCCGGTACGCCGGGCCTCCAGGGCCCCGGTGAGCCGGCGCGCCGCGCAGGGGTGCAGCAGGGCGGCGGCCTGTGCGGGCGTGAACCAGCCGTAGTCGGCGATCTCCTCGGCCTGCACCCGGACCGCCGCGCCCGCCTCGACCGTCCCGCCGTCGAACATGAACTGCACGGCGGGGTGAGCGTGTTCACCCTGGTCGGGGATGGCGTCGCGCCACTCCACCACGAGCAGCCGCAGCTCCCCCGCCACCAGCCCGGTCTCCTCGTGCAGTTCGCGCGCCGCACACTCGGCGGGCCCCTCCCCCTGGTCCATCCCGCCGCCGGGGAACTGCCACTGGTCACGGTAACTGACCTTCAGCAGGAGGACGTTGCCCGATTCGTCGGTCAGCAGCACGCTGCAGCCGACGTAGGCGCGCACCAGCCGGGCGAGCCACTCCTCTTCCGAGAGTGCCCAGGTGTCGCAGGTGTCCGTCATCGCGCCTCCTCCGCCGAGTGCCGTCCTCGGGGACACTCTGCCGCGATCCCCGCCCCGCAAACGGTGGTTCGCACGCCATCACCCGAACGAGTGCCCGTGCGGATGGCCCGGCTACGCGTCAGCCGAACACCGCGCGCCGGAAGGCGTTGCGCAGGTCGGTGAGCGGCTGGGTGACCCGGTCGTGGTGCACCTTGTTGGTGAGCAGCAGCGCCCAGCGGCCGAGCCGCCGGGAGAGCCAGCAGCCGGTGCCGGTGAAGCCGTAGTGGACGAAGGTGCCCTCGGCGGGCTCGGTGCCGGGGGCGTACAGCCAGGACAGGCCGCGGGCGGGCCGCAGTCCGCCGGTCTGCTCGCGCAGTGACTCCTCGATCCACGGCTCGCCCCACGGCAGTCCGGCCGGCGGGGCGAGCGCCGCGGCGAGGAACCGGGCGAGGTCGCGGGCGGTGGCGAAGGCCCCGGCGTTGCCGCTGACGCCGCCGAGCAGCCGGGCGGAGGGGTCGTGGACGACTCCGCGCAGGTGGCCGCCCGCCTGCTCGTCGTACTCGGTGGGCGCGGTCCGGGCGGTGGACGCGGCGTCGAGCGGCCCGTACCGGGTGTCGGTCATGGCGAGCGGGCGCCAGGCCCAGCGCGCGGCGAGTTCGTCCAGCGGCGCGCCGCCGAGGTCCTCGACCAGGTAGGTGAGCAGCACGGCGGCGCGGTCGGTGTACTCGACGACCGTCCCGGGCTCGCGGTGCAGAGGAGCGGCGAGCACGCCGGCCCGGATCGCCGCGGGCCGGCGCCCGTAGAGCGATTCGAAGCGGGTGTAGGGGGGCATCCCGGCGGTGTGGGCGAGGAGTCGGCGGGCGGTCACCGCGCCGACGGGGCGGCCGGCGGCCGGCGCCCACCAGTGCCCGAGCGGCTCGTCCAGCGGCAGCCGCCCGGCCTGCCACAGCACCCCGGCGCACGGCCAGAGCGCGACGACCTTGGTGAGGCTCGCCAGGTCGTACAGGGTGTCCGGCCCGGGCGCGAGCCGCGCGTACGGGCCCTGCCCGAGCGCGCCGTGGCTGCCGCCGCCGAGGGCGCCCCCGGCGTCGCCGACGGCCCATACGGCGCCCGCCCCGACGCTGCGGACGCCCGCGCGGACAAGTCCGTCCAGCTCCCCGCCCGGGGCGGCCAGGGCGGGGAGCCGGTCGGCTCCGGGTGCTCGTCCGGGTGCTCGGTGGCTCATCCCGCCCCCCAGGGCCAGTCGTCAGGGCGATGGGAGCCTACCCGGCGGGGCGAGCAGTCAGGCCGCCGCGACGAGTTCCTTGCCGAGGCAGATGCTCTGCGGGTGCTCGCGGTAGATGCCGAACTTCTGGACGGCCTCGTAGCCCTCGGATCCGTACAGCGCGATGGCCTCGGGCTGCTCGGTGCCGGTCTCCAGGATGAAGCGGGTGCGGCCGGCCTCGACCGCCGTCTCCTCCAGTCGCCGCAGCACCGCGCGGGCGAGGCCGCGGCCGCGGGCGTCCGGGATCACGAACATGCGCTTCAGTTCGGCGTCGCCGTCGCGCAGCCCGTGCGGGCCGGCCTGCTTGGCGCGCCAGCCGCCGCAGGCGACCGGCCGGCCGTCGAGGTAGGCGATCAGGAACAGGCCGGCCGGCGCCTCGAAGTCCTCGGGGTGCAGCACGGTCTCGTCCGGGTCGCCGTACCGGCGGACGTACTCCTGCTGCACCTCCGCCGACAGGGCCTGGGCGTCGGCGTGGGCGTAGCCGGTGATGCGGAACTCGACGGTGCCGGTGACCTTGGCGGCGGTGGTCGCGGTGGTGTCCATGGTCGAAAAGCCTACGGTCCCCGCTCAGCGCGCCTCGAACCGGGCGACGAGGTCCACCTTGCCGAACATCCGGGCGGTGTCCAGGGCGCTCGGGGTGCCGGCCTGCGGGTCGGCGCCGCCGGCCAGCAGCGCGGTGAGCACGTCCTCGGCGCCCTTGAAGACGGCGCCGGCCAGCGGGGTCTGGCCGCGGTCGTTGGCCAGGTTCGGGTCGGCGCCGCGCTGGAGCAGCGCCTCGACGGCGGCCGCGTGGCCGTGGTAGGCGGCGAGCATGACGAGGGTGTCGCCGCGGTCGTTGGTGAGGTCCGCCGGGGCGCCGGCGTCCAGGTAGGCGGCCAGGGTGGCGGTCTCCCCGGCCCGGGCGGCGTCGAACAGCTTCCCGGCCAGCGCGATCACCTCGGCGTCGGGGGCGTCGGCGGGCTGCTGGCTGGCGGCGTCGGTCATGGCGGGCGGCCTTTCCGGTCGGTTCGTCGGACGGTCACGGGCTGCGTCCAGGGCACGGTAGCGGCCGGTGCGGGAGCGGGCCACCCGGTGTCCGTGATCCGGATGGCGGCCCGGCCCGCCACGACACACGGCCACCCGGGCGCGCAGCCATTCGAGCGACTTCGCCGACCCCCGGAAAACTCCCGCCCGCCCGGCGGGAATGCCTGGCCGCACCGAATCCCCGCGGCGACCGGCCCCACCCAGACCGGTTCGCATACCGCCATCCGGCGTCAGGAGCGGTACTGGACGGCGGAACCACCCATTTGCGCCGTTCCATCATCTATTACTTTTTGTCACGATTAGTGCACTTTCCGTAACACCCCCGCTTGTCCCCCCTCCTGAGGAGCGGAACGTGATCCTCTCGATTTCCGGCATCGTCCTGTTCGGCACCATCGCTTTTCTCTTCTTCCGCCGAGACGGACTGAAGGTCTCCCACGCCATCGTCTGTGCCCTCCTCGGCTTCTACATCGCCGGCTCCTCGATCGCCCCGAGCATCACCGCGGGCGGCGCCAGCCTCGCGAGCCTGCTCAGCGGCATCAAGTTCTAGCCGCCGCCACTCCCCCGTACCGGCCCGGGCGCGGATCCCACCGCCCCGGGCCCCGTCGTACCCCACCCCGCCCCCACCCGTCCCACTCGCCCGGGGAGTCAAGGAATGCCGCTCCACCGCCACCTCAGCAAGGGCCGCGAGGTCGCCCGGACCGCCGGGGAACACGCCTCCGACATGTTCGCCCCGCTCTCCGTCATCGGCCGCGGCCTGCGCCACCAGGCCGGCTGGGCCAAGTCCCGCTGGCAGGCCACCCCGAAGGAGCGCCGCGGCCCGACGCTCTTCCTGACCGCCGCGATGCTGGTCGGCATCTACCTGCTGCCGCACGGCCTGCTGTTCGCCCTGATCGCCCTGATGGCCAGCGCCGCCTGGGCCGGCCGGGCCCCCAGGACGCCGCCCGCCCCGCCCACGCCGGACGTCGCCGACGTCAAGTTGAGCGCCCTCTACGCCGCGCTCACCCCGTACCTGTGCGGCCCCGAGGACGTCAACCCGCTGTACCGCTTCGAGGGCAGCTACCAGGACGCCTTCGGCGCCTGGGAGTTCGACGGCGAGGGCCGGCTCTCCCGGCTGGAGCTGACCTACCCCGCGTACTTCACCGACACCGAGCCGGCCGCCCGGGCCCGGATCGAGCAGGTCGTCCAGGGCAAGGCCGGCCGGGCCCGGGAGTACCGCTTCGACTGGGACGAGGAGTCCAACCGGCTGCGGATCGCCTCGCTCGCCCCGCTGCCCACCGACATCGTCGCCCAGCGCTTCGTCGCCGCCCCCGGCGAGATCGTGCTGGGCTTCACCGACGAGGACGGCAGCGCCCGCACCATCCCGGTCAGCCAGGGCGGTACGACCGTGCAGCAGCCGCCGGTGGTCTGGCGCACCGGCCCGCGCTCCTCCGAGCCGCACCTGCTGGCCCTCGGCGTCACCGGCTACGGCACCTCCAGCCTGCTCCGCTCGGTCGCCCTGCAGGCCCTCCCGTACGGCGACCTGGTGGTGGTCGACGGCGCGGGCACCGGCGAGCACGCCTGCCTGGTGAACCGGCCCGGCGTGCACACCGTGGAGACCAGCCTGCACGGCGCGCTGGCCGCGCTGGAGTGGGCCGCCCAGGAGACCCACCGGCGGCTCACCGCGCTCAACGCCGCCCGGCACGCGGGCAGCGCCCCGCCCGAGGACGCCGTCCGGCCGCTGTGGCTGCTGCTGGACCATCCGACCGAGCTGAGCGAGCTCGCCCAGGCCGAGGGCCGCCCCGACCCCCAGGACCTGCTGGAACTCCCGCTGCGGCACGGCCGGGCCGCCCGCGTCACCGTGGTGATCGCCGACGACATCGAGGCCAGGGACCGGATCACCCCGACCGTCCGCGCCACCACCCGGGCCCGCGTGGTGCTCGGCCCGGCCGGCCCGGACGAGGGCCGCGCCGCGCTCGGCGCGCCGCTGGACATCGTGCCCGCCGCCCACGCCCCGGTCGGCCGCGGCTACGCCCGGATCGGCACCGGCACCCCGGTCCGACTGCAGGTGCCCGCCACCGTCGACCCGCTGGACGACGAGGCCGCCGCCCAGCTGCGGGACGCGGTGATCGCCCTGCTGCCGCACCGGGACACCCGCACCGAGGCGGCGGCCGGTGCGCCGCCCCGCCCGGAGCGCCCCCCGGTGGTCGCGCCCGGCGAGCCGGCCCCGCCGGCCCGCCCGGTCGACCTCGCCAAGGGCGAGCCGATGATCCGCTCGCGTCCGATCTCCTGACCGCGCGCTCCCGCTCTCCTCGGCGCCCCTGCGGCGGCCTCCCGGGGCGCTCCCCGGCGGAACACCGGCCGGGGACCGGGGTCGGCGACCGCTGTCGAAAGCCGTCCCGGTACGCTCGTCACAGAAAGTCCGCACGATCACCAGATGTGAAATAGGTGACACCTAGGGTGATATCACCGGTCAGATGTGACAAATCGGGCGCAGGTGGGTACAAACAGGGGCGGCACAACAAGACGACGCATGTCCCGGGACGGGAATCTTCGTCGGAAGCCGAGCGTTGACCGAACGACGAAGAACAGCGACCACTAGTCCTGTGGGCCATAAGCCCGGGAGGCACGATTCATGAGCGAGCGAGCTCTCCGCGGCACGCGACTCGGGGCCACTAGCTACGAGACCGACCGTGGTATCGATCTGGCTCCCCGCCAGACCGTCGAGTACGCATGTCAGAACGGACACCGATTCGAGGTTCCTTTCTCGGTCGAGGCAGAGATCCCCGCCACCTGGGAATGCCGCTTCTGCGGCCAGGAGGCGGCACTTCTCGACGGCGACGAGCCGGAGGAGAAGAAGGTCAAGCCGACGCGCACCCATTGGGACATGCTGATGGAGCGCCGGACGCGCGAGGAGTTGGAGGAGGTGCTGGCCGAACGGCTGGCCGTGCTCCGCTCCGGTGGGATGAACCTCGCGGTGCACCCGCGGGACACCCGTAAGAGCGCCTGATTTCGCTCCCGCTCCGAGCGGGAGACACGAAAAGGAACCCTGGTCTCCAGGGTTCCTTTCGCGTTGTCGGGGGCGGCCGGATCGGCCGGGCCGGTCGGGCCGGTCGCCCGGCCCGCCGGCCCGCGTCAGCCGTTGAGCGGCGGGCGGTAGGTGGTGTCCGGGCCCTGCGGGCCGCTCGGGCCGGCCTCCGGGTCGACGACCTCGCCCTGGACCACCTTGCCGTCCGGGCGGTGGATCCGCAGCTGCTCCTGCAGCCGCATCGCGTCCGCGAACGGGTCGGCGCCGGCGGGGGAGGCACTGCGCAGCGCCTTGTCCGCGACCCTGCGCCCGCCCATCCGCCACAGCGCCCGGGTGGGCGGGAACAGCAGGGTCAGGGCCACCAGGTCCGACACGAAGCCGGGGACGATCAGCAGCAGGCCGGCCAGCACCGTCATGCTGGTGCCGGTCTGCGGCTGCTGGGACTGAGGGTTCCTGCTCTGCTCGATCGCCGCCGACAAGGCCTTCAGCCCGGCCCGCTTGATCAGCGAACTGCCGATCACGGCGCCCGCGACGAGCAGCAGCAGGACGACCAGGCCGCCCAGCCACGAGCCGACCTGGACCAGCAGCCAGATCTCCAGCACCAGCCAGGCGGTCATCAGCAGCGGCAGCACTCGGCGGAGCTTTCCGCGCGGGGCCGGACGGGTGGGGGTCGCTTGCTGGGTCACGGTACGAATCCACTCCAGGCGGTGCTCTGCGCGCCGCACGGGAGGTCCGGGCCGGCTACGGCACCAACTGGTCCAACGATTCCTGCTCGGCGGGTGTTCCGGCGGCCGGTCGGTCTGCGGCCTTGCGACGCCGTCCGACCAGCACCGCAGCGCCGCAGGCCAGCAGGCCTCCGATCGCCAGCGTCCACTCCGGGACGGCGCCGACCCGGTCGGCCACCGTGGTGCCGTCGCGCAGCGGGACGGTCGCCGACAGCTCTGCCGCCGTCAGCTCCCGGGTGCGCTGCTGGACGGTGCCGTCCGGGGCGATCACCGCGCTGATGCCGCTGGTGGCGGCGATCAGCACCGCCCGGCCGTGCTCGACGGCCCGCAGCCGGCTCATCGCGAGCTGCTGCTCGGGCTGGCCGGTCTTCGCGTAGGTCGCGTTGTTCGTCTGGACGACCAGGACGCGGGCGCCGCTGTCCATGGTGTCGCGGACGATCTCGTCGTACGCCACCTCGAAGCAGATCACGTCGCCGATCCGGGCCGGGCCCAGCTGCATCACGCCGTTGTGGTCGCCCGGGTAGAAGTCGCGGGCGACCCGCTGGAGGCGGGTGATCACCTTCATCAGCTGGGCGCGGAACGGCACGTACTCGCCGAACGGGACGGGGTGCTGCTTGGTGTAGGAGGCGCCGGGGCCGGTCTGCGGATCCCAGACGATGCCCTCGTTCTGGACGTGCTGCGCGTCCGGGCCGTCCACCAGGGTGCCGACCAGGGTGGGCACGCCGACCGCCCGCACGGCCTCGTCGATGCGCTCGCGGGCCAGCGGATCGCTGAACGGGTCGAGGTCGGAGGAGTTCTCCGGCCAGATCACGACGTCCGGGCGCGGGACCTTGCCCGCCTCGATGTCGGCGGCCAGGCGCTCGGTGGCCGAGGCGTGGTTGTTGAGGACCATCATCGGGCGGCCGAGGAAGTCCATGCCCGGGTTGGGCACGTTGCCCTGGACGATGGCGACCTTCAGGGTGTCGGCCGCGGCGGTGGGCACCGGGACGAGGTAGCCGGCGAGCAGCGCGGCCACCGCGCTCAGCGCCGCCAGCGCGGCGGTCTTCGGGGCCCGGCCCGGCCCGCGCAGGCGCAGCGCCGCCCAGGCGAGCAGGCCGCCGGAGAGGGCGACCGCGAACGTCACCAGCGGCGCGCCGCCGAGCGCGGCGAGCGGGGTGTACGGGGTGGCGGTGTTGGCGAACGCGAGCCGGCCCCAGGGGAAGCCGCCGAGGGGCAGCCGGTCGCGGGCCCACTCCTGGGTGATCCACAGGCAGGCCCCCCAGAGCGGCCAGCCGGGCAGCCGGGAGGTCATGGCCAGGCCGCCGCCGAGCAGGGCCAGGAACAGCGCCTCGATGACGGACAGGCCGACCGTGGCGTCCCAGCCGACCACCCGGAGCCAGCTGAGCAGCATCAGGAAGAACGGCAGACCGAAGGCGAAGCCCGTCCACAGGCCCTGGCGGAAGGTGCGGCCCCGGGTGAGCAGCGCGAGCGCGGCGACGCCGAGCAGCGACAGCGGCCACAGGTCGTACGGCGGGAAGGCGAGGGCGAGCAGCAGGCCGGCCAGGGCCGCGAGGCCGGTCCGGGGCAGTCCGGCGCGGACCTTGGTGAGCCCCCGGGCGCCCCGACCGGGCCGGGGCACCGGCTCCTGCGGATCGGGAGTGACGGGAATGGCCACCGGCGCACCATCTTCCTGAAGCTTGCTGTTCGGACGCTGTGCGAAGAAGGTACCCCGGAACGCCGGTGGGGCGTGAGGTGAGGGTGGTGGGGCGTCCCGGCTGGTCAGCGCTCCGAATAGCGGACCCGGCCGAGCGGCCAGTCCTCGGAGAGCCAGGTGGAGACGGCGCGGTACAGCGGGGCGTCCAGGTGGGCGCGGTCGGCCCGGACCCAGGAGCTGACCGAGACCACCGACGGGTCCTCACGGTCCGGGTAGATGTAGACGCAGCCGATCACCTCGTCCCCCTCCGGCTCCAGGACGGTGTAGGTGAAGCCGGTGCGCTCGGCGAAGTCGGCGGCGTGGCGGCGCAGGTCGGCGAGGTTCTTCTCCGGCGGCATGCCGTCGGTGGGCGGCCAGTGCCGGCCGACGAAGCCGGGGGTGGCGCGGATGTGGTCGATGCTGCCCGTCCAGGCGGCGTGGTCGGAGGCGTTGTGCTGCTCGCCCAGGGGCTCCAGGCGGAACTCCGGGGCGAGCAGCTCACGCGGGACGGCGAAGTCGGCGGGTACCAGCGGATCGGTCATGGTGGTCAACCTACGGTCCGGTGGCCCGCCGCTTCATCCGGTTTAGCGCTGGTGCACGGTGCGGCCCCGGACGACGGTGCGCAGGCAGGTCGGCAGCGGGGTGCCCGGGGTGAGGTCGGGCAGGCCGGGGGTGCCGGAGCGCGGATCGGTGGACCAGCCGGCCACCCGGGAGTCGGGGGCCTGGACGACCAGTTCGCCGGCCGCCCAGATCGCGTAGCTGGCGACCGCGCCGGGCACCAGCACGCCGTCCTGGTCGCGGCCGATCGCGCGCCAGCCGCCGCGGGTGTGGGCGGTGAAGGCGGCCCGGACGGAGATCCGGTGCTCCAGGGTGCGGTGGAAGGCCGCCGCGCGGACGGTGCCCCACGGGTCGAGCGGGGTGACCGGGGCGTCCGAGCCGAAGGCCAGCGGGACACCCGCGCGCAGCAGGGCGGCGAACGGGTTGAGGGCGGCGGCCCGCTCGGCACCCAGGCGCTGGACGTACATGCCCTCCGGGCCGCCCCAGGCGGCGTCGAAGGCGGGCTGGACGGAGGCGGTGAGGCCGAGCTCGGCGAAGGCGGCGATGGACTTGTCGTCCAGGGCCTCGGCGTGCTCGACGCGGTGGCGCAGGGCCTTGACCCGGCCGGCGCCGACCCGCTCGCCCGCGGCCCGGACGCCGTCGATCACGGCGGTCACGGCCGCGTCGCCGATGGCGTGGAAGCCGGCCTGCAGCCCGGCCTCGGTGCAGGCGGCGACGTGGTCGGCGACCTGACCGGCGGTCAGGTAGGCGGTGCCGGTGTGCCCGGCGTCGGCGTACGGGGTGTGCAGGCAGGCGGTGCGGGAGCCGATCGCGCCGTCCACGAAGAGGTCGCCGCCGGCGCCCACCGCGCCGAGCCGGCGGGCCGTCTCGACGCCGCCCGACTCGCCCCAGTAGCCGAAGACTTCGGGGCCCTCGCCCTCGGCGGCCAGGGCCAGCAGGGCGGCCAGGTCCTGCTCGGAGGAGATCTCCGGGCCGGCGCACTCGTGCAGGGCGCCGATGCCGAGTTCGGCGGCGCGGGCCAGGGTGGCGCGCTGGGCGCGGCGGCGCTGCTCGGCGGTGAGGCGGGCGAGCGCCGCCCGCCGTACGGCGTGGTGGGCGTCCTTGGTGAGCGGGCCCTCGGGGTCGTACCCGGGCCGCTCGGCGAGGCCTTCGGTGCGGGTGCGCAGCGCGGTGGTGGCGAGCGCGGAGTGCACGTCGGTGCGGGAGAGGTAGAGCGCGGCGCCGCGGGCGGCGTCGTCGAGTTCGGCGAGCGTGGGCGGGCGGCCCTCGGGCCAGCCGCTCTCGTCCCAGCCGTGGCCGATCAGCACCCCGCCGGGCTCGCTCCGGGCGTCGACGAAGGCGGTGACGGCCGCCAGGGTGGCGGCCAGTGAGGGGCTGCCGGTGAGGTCGAGGCCGGTGAGTGCCAGGCCGGTCGCGGTGGCGTGCACGTGGGCGTCCACGAAGGCGGGGGTGACCAGCGCACCGTCCAGCTCGACGACCTCGTCGGCGGTCGCGGCGTACGCCTCGGCGGCACCGTCGCTGCCGACCCAGGCGATGTGTTCGCCCTCCACGAGCATCGCGGTGGCGAAGGGGTCGGCGGGGCTGTAGACGGCGCCGCCGCGCAGCAGGACGGTCCGGGGGCCGCTCCGGCCCGGGGGCGGGCAGGAAGGGAGGGTGCGTTCGGTCATGCCGCCAAGTCTGCACCGTGCCCCGTGCGCCGCTGCGCGCCGCCCTGACCTCAGAGCTTCGGGGGGCGTGCCTCGTACGGGGTGGAGAGGACGACGGTGGTGCGGGTGGAGACCCCGGCGGCGCTGCGGATGCGGGCGAGCAGGTCCTCCAGGTCGCCGGGGGCGCCGACCCGGACCTTGAGGATGTAGTTCTCGTCGCCGGCCACGCTGTGGCAGGCCTCGATCTCGGGCAGGCCGGCCAGGCGGTCGGGGGTGTCGTCGGGGGCGCTGGGGTCGAACGGCTTGACCGAGATGAACGCGGTCAGCGCCAGGTCGACGGCGTCGGGGTCGATGATCGCGGTGTAGCCGCGGATCACCCCGCGCTGTTCGAGGCGGCGCACTCGCTGGTGCACCGCCGAGGTGGACAGGCCGGTGGCCTTGCCCAGGTCCGTGTAGCTCATCCGGCCGTCCTCAAGGAGCAGCTGGACGATGCGTTGGTCGAGATCCTCCACGGTCCGCAAACCTACCCGGTCGGGAGCACGGGGGGCGCACGAGGTGGCACGGGAAGGGATCGCAGGTGTCAGGAGGCACGTGCCGGGTGAATGTGGCAGTGGATGTGGCCAAGGACACACCCGGTGCATCACGGTGCGGAACGGCGCAGGATTATGAGTCCGGATCACAGGGAAGTGCTGGTTGTGGCCCTGGATGACCACGCCGGGCCCGATCCTAGGGGGATCCTCATGCCTGCTACTGACCAGCGTGTGCTGGGCGCCGACGAGACCGACGATATGACCGGCCGCGACGACTTCGCGGTCGCCCCCACGCCGGGCACCGATCCTGGCGAGGCCGAGACCTGGGACATCTTCCGGGTCCACTGCCCCGAGTGCCGCCGCCCGATCGCCCTGGTGGCGGACGAGGAGCGGCTGCCGCAGCACGCCGTGCTGCCGACCGCCTGGAACCCCTTCACCCCCGCGGTCTGCCCCGGATCGGGCACGCCGACCGACGACCTCGCGGAGGTGGAGGCCCCGGCGGACGCCGAGTCGACCGCGCTCGAGGCGCTGTTCAAGCTCCCGACCGGACTGGACTGGCGCACCCAGCCGTTCTCGCACATGGTCGCGCACTGCCCGGTGCGGATCACCACCGTCGGCCTGGCCGGGCCCGTCATCCCCTCGGCCCCGACGGTCTCCGCGCTCCGTGCCATTCCGGAGCAGCGCCGCCGCCTCGTCCGGCGCTGACCGCCCGGCCGGCACCGGCCCTCGTCCCGCACCGACCCCTCGTCCGCCTGCGGCCGCCCGCCCCGCGCGGGCGGGACCGCACACCGCCAGGAACGCCTCCGGCCGTCACTCCGCACCCTGGAGTGACGGCCGGAGGCCGTGTAGGGGGAAGGCGTCAGGACGGCGCGGCGCGTCCGGCCCTCCCGGGGCGTCAGCCGTTCGTGAGGTGGCGGCCGATCACCAGGCGCTGGATCTGGTTGGTGCCCTCGACGATCTGCAGCACCTTGGCCTCGCGCATGAACCGCTCGGCCGGGAAGTCCTGGGTGTAGCCGTAGCCGCCGAGCACCTGGACGGCGTCGGTGGTCACCCGCATCACCGTGTCGGTGCAGAACAGCTTGGCCATCGCCGCCTCCTTGGAGAACGGCCGGCCCGCGTCCTTCAGGCGCGCGGCGGACAGGTAGAGCGAGCGCCCGGCCTCGATCTGGGTGGCCATGTCGGCGAGCATGAAGGACAGGCCCTGGAACTCGGCGATCGGGCGGCCGAACTGGCGCCGGGTGCGGGCGTAGTCGACCGCGAGGTCGAGCGCGGCCTGGGCGACGCCGATCGCACAGGCGGCGATGCCGAGGCGGCCGGAGTCCAGCGCGCCGAGCGCGATCTGGAAGCCCTGCCCCTCCTCGCCGATCAGCCGCTCGCGGGGCACGCGGACGCCGTCGAAGTGCAGCTGCGCGGTCGGCGAGGAGTTCATGCCCATCTTGTGCTCCGGCGGGGCCGCGGACAGGCCCTCCTGGGTGCCGGGGACGAGCAGGCAGCTGATGCCCCTGGGGCCCTGCTCGCCGGTGCGCACCAGCGCGCTGTAGAAGTCGGCCCGGCCGCCGTGGGTGATCCACGCCTTGGTGCCGTTCACCACGTACGCGTCGCCGTCGAGGTCGGCGCGGGTGCGCAGGGCGGCGGCGTCCGAGCCGGACTGCGGCTCGGAGAGGCAGTAGGCGCCGAGCTGCTCGCCGGAGAGTATGCCGGGCAGCCACGCGTCGCGCTGCCCGTCGGTGCCGAAGGTGGCCAGCGCGTGGCAGGACAGGGTGTGCACGCTGACGCCGAGGCCGATCGCCAGCCAGCCGGCCGCGAGCTCCTCCAGCACCTGCAGGTACACCTCGTAGGGCTGGGCGCCGCCGCCGTACTCCTCGTCGTACGGGAGGGAGAGCAGGCCGGCCTCGCCGAGGGTGCGGAAGACCTCCCGGGGGAAGCGGCCGGCGGCCTCGTCCTGCGCGGCGCGGGGCCGGAGCTCGCGCTGGACCAGGTCCCGGGTGAGGTTCAGCAGCTCGCGGGCCTCCTCACTGGGCAGCTGGCGCTCCACGGCTTTCACAGGGGAGGGGGTCATGGCGGCGGTCGCCTCCTCGATCGGGCGCAGGACCGAGATGGTGGCCGGTCCGGCGCGGGTGTGGCAGGTCGGCCCGACCGGCACCGGATTGCGGTGAACGGCCGTTCACAGTCGTGGCGAAGGCGAGTATGCCCGAAACCCGCGCCGCCGTCACGACCTGCACAGATGAACTGGCCGCAGTGGTGGGCTACGGGACCGTAGGGTTGACGTTGTGGCTGCTTCCGGAACCCTCCGCTCCCCCGCTCGGCACACCCCCGACGACGGGCTGGACACGCTCGCCGCGGAGCTGCGCGCACTGCCGCCCTCCTGCGGGCCGGTGCGACTGGTCGCGGTGGACGGGCACGCGGGCTCCGGCAAGACGACCTTCGCCGGGCGGCTGGCGGCGGCGCTCGGCGGGGCGCCGGTGGTCCACCTCGACGACCTGGCCACCCACACCGAGCCCTTCGAGTGGACCGGGCGGCTGCGCGAGCAGGTGCTGGAGCCGCTGGCGGCCGGCCGGGACGCCGCGTACCGGGTGTACGACTGGACGCTGCGCCGCTTCGCGGGCACGGCCGGGGTGCCGGCCGCCCCGGTGGTGCTGGTCGAGGGGGTCGGCTCTGGGCGTCGGGCGGTGCGGCCGTGGCTGGCCCGGGTGATCTGGATGGAGTTGGACGCCGATTCGGCCCGCCGGCGCGGCGAGGAGCGGGACGGTCCGGATCTGGCCGGGTTCTGGGCGGGCTGGGCCCGGGCCGAATCGGCGCATTTCGCCGTCGACCCGAGCCGCCCGTACGCCGCGACCCGGGTCGACGGGGTGACCGGCCGGATCGTGCCGGGCACGGTGGGTGAACCTTCAACAAGCGCCTTGACCTGCGACATCACCAGGATTTAGGTTTTCCTCAGCCGCCGGAACGAAAACGTCCGGCCGCCTCGGACCCGACGTCCCCGGCTTGTTCCCCCGTGAGCCGGGGGCGTCGTCCGGTCCCCTTCCGAATCTCGCTCCCGCGCCGCCCGTTTCGGCACCCGGCCGCTCAACAGCCGCCCGCGCGATCGCATTTGACCCCCTGAGGCACCCTTCCGGATCAGCCGGGCGCCGGTACGATTCCTGGTGGGCGCATATGCGCCGCAGGGGCTCGACGACCACCGGCCAGGCTGCGCGCAGGCGACCGCCGGCCGAGCCCCGGGCCACACCGCGGGGGGCGTGAGTGACGACGGTGGACAGTTCGGACAGCACGGCGGGCGGCCCGGACCAGCTCGCCGACCGGGCCTGGCTGCGCGCCATGGACGCCTACACGGCCGGCGCGTACGCCCGGGCCGAGGAGGAGTTCCGGGCAGCCGTCCGGCTCGACCCCGGCATGGCCGACGCCTGGCTCGGCCTGCACGCGCTGCGCAGCGACACCTCGGCGGCGCTGCTGGCGATGTACCGCCACCAGAAACGGTTCGGCGAGCAACGGCGGCTGCACCGACGGTCGCTCAGCTCCTGGTACTGGCTCGGCTGGTGGGTGCAGCCCGTGCTCGAGGACGCCCGCGACCTCGCGCTGGCGCACGCCTCGCACTGGCTCGACGGCCGCCACCTGGCCGAACTGGACCGGGCGTTGGAGCAGTGCCCGGCACCCAGCGAGGACCCGTCCGCCCGGTTCCTGTACGCCTGCCGCTCCTACCTGCTCAAGGACTGGGAGCAACTGATCCGGGACACCGACCGCCTGCTGGACGACCCCGCGCTCGGCATCGAGGCCGGACTGTTCGCCGGCATGGCCCGGGTGCGGCTGGACATGTGCGCGCAGGCGCAGGCACCACTGGCCGCCTCACTGGCCCGCTGCCGCTCCGAGCAGCCGCAGCGCAAGGAGCTGCGGTACTGGCTGGCGCGGGCGTACGAGGGCGCCGGGCGCAGCGCGGCGGCGCTGCCGCTGTACCGGGCGGTGCACCGGGCGGATCCGGCGTTCATGGACACCGCGGCGCGGCTGGCGGCCATCTCGGCCGAGGACGGGCTGGCGGACGGGCTGGCGGACGGAGTGGTTGACGGACTGGCCGACGGGGCCGCGGACGGGCTCGTGGACGGCCTCGTCGACGGGCTGCTGACGGGCGGGCGCTCGGGCGGGGCGGAGAACGCCGGGCCGGGGCCGGAGAGCGAGTTCCCGAACGGCGGCGGCTACGACGAGGAGTTCGCGGACGTGGCCGGACAGGGCGGCGCGACCGTCTCCGGTGACGGGGTGCTGAGCGACGGGGTACTGAGCGACGTCGCGCCGAATGGCGGCGTGCTGAGCGGCGGGCCCTCGGTGGACGCGGGTCCGGTGGATGCCGGCCCGGTGGACGGCGCCCCGGTGGACGACATTGCGCCGCAGGCCGCCGGGGAGCGCTCCGGCTCGGGCGCCCCGGCCGGGCCCACCGTGCCCCCGCCGCTACCCGTTCGCGGCCGGGCGCAGCCCCGGACGGCCGCCGCACCCGCCCCCCGGCCGGACCGCGACGAGCGCGAGCTGGACGCCGCCCTGGCCGAACTCTCGCTGATGGTCGGCATGGAGCCGGTCAAGCGCCAAGTGCGGGCGCTCTCCGCTCAGTTGAGAATGTCGCGGCTACGGGCCGAGCAGGGCCTGCCGGTCCAGCCGCCCAAGCGCCACTTCGTCTTCTCCGGCCCCTCCGGCACCGGCAAGACCACCGTGGCCCGCATCCTCGGCCGGGTCTTCCACGCCCTCGGCCTGCTCTCCGGCGACCACCTGGTGGAGGCCCAACGAGCCGACCTGGTCGGCGAGTTCCTCGGCCAGACCGCCGTCAAGGCGAACGAGCTGATCGACTCCGCCCTGGACGGCGTGCTGTTCATCGACGAGGCGTACAGCCTCTCCAACTCCGGCTACGCCAAGGGCGACGCGTACGGCGACGAGGCGCTCCAGGTGTTGCTCAAGCGCGCCGAGGACAACCGGGACCGGCTGGTGGTGATCCTGGCCGGCTACCCCGAGGGCATGAACCGGCTGCTCGCCACCAACCCCGGCCTCAACTCCCGCTTCACCACCCGCGTCGACTTCCCGAGCTACCGCCCCGGCGAACTGACCGCGATCGGCGCCGCACTGGCCGGCCGGGACGGCGACGGCTGGGACGAGGACGCCGCCGAGGAGCTGGCCAGCATCTGCACCCACGTCGTCCGCGAGGGCTGGATCGACGAACTGGGCAACGGCCGGTTCATCCGCACCCTGTACGAGAAGTCCTGCGCCTACCGGGACCTGCGGCTGTCGCTGCTGCGCGAACCGCCGGGCCGGGACGACCTGGCCACCCTGCGCCTGCCGGACCTCGTCCAGGCGTACGGGGAGTTGATCGACGGCCGCGGCTGAACCCCGGCCCCGGCCCCCGGCCCGCGGCTCCCTGCTCGCGCCGCCCCGCTCGCTGGCCGGAGGGTCAGCCCTTGAGCAGCGCGGCCTCCCGTTCGGGGTCGAGCCCGACCGTGATCCGGTCGGAGCGCTGGGGGGCGACGCCGCCGATCGACCGCAGCCAGGCCCAGGTGTCCTCGACCGTCTCCGCGACCGGACGGCAGCGCAGCCCGGCGCCGACGGCACGATCGACCGAGCCGGTGTGCAGGAAGTCGTACAGCTCGCCGGGTGCCAGCCAGATCGGCAGCTCGGTCCACGGCTCGATGCCCGCCGCGAGGATCCGCTCGGGATCGGTCCAGCGCAGCTCGGCATCCGAACCGGTGACCGTGACGCAGGCCTCCAGGAGTTCGCCCGTCGTGGCGTGGCCGGACGGGCTGACCACGTTGTAGGGGCCGCTGAGACGGGCCACCGCGGCGTCCAGCGTCCACCCGGCGAGGTCGCGGACGTCGATGTACTGCAGCGCCAGCCCGCGCGGCCCGGGGGCGAGCACCGGGCCGCCCCGGGCGATCCGGTTCAGCCACCAGGGCAGCCGACCGATGTCCTCGTGCGGGCCGAGGATCAGCCCGGCGCGGGCCAGCAGGGCCTGCCCGCCGAACTCCGCTTCGAGGGCCAGTTCGGCGCCGCGCTTGGCCTCGGCGTAGGGCACCTCGCCGGTGAGGTCCGGCGAGGAGGCCACCATCGGCGCCGACTCGTCCGCGTGGCCGACCAGCGGGTACTCGTACACCGACCGGCTGGAGATGTACGAGTAGTGGCCGACCCGGCCCTTCAGGGCGCGGGCGCTGTCGCGCACCGCCGCCGGGGCCCAGGACCAGGTGTCCACGACCGCGTCCCACTCGCCCGCGCCCAGCGCCGCGAGTCCGTCCTCGGCCGTGCGGTCGCCCTTCACCACGGTGACGCCCTCGGGAGCGGGCTGTGTGCCCCGGTTGAGGGCCGTCACCTCCCATCCCCTGGCCAACGCCTCCTCGGCGATGACCCGTCCGACGAACTTGGTTCCACCCAGCAGGAGAAGTCTCATGCCGACCACCCTGCTCCGAGGATGGCCGGCATGGAACAGCTGAATGCTCTGGGCAGAATCGCCGGGAGCGAACACGCCCTCAGCGAAAACGGGAACCCCGGGGCCCGGGGTTCCCGGCCAGGCGCTTGTGCGGTCGCGCGGTCGCGCGGTCGCGCGGTCATGCAGTCATGCAGTCATGCAGTCATGCGGCTACGCAGCTAGGCCGTTTCGCGGTCGTGCGGCTATGCGGTCGCGCGGTGGTCCGGGTCGTGCATCTCGCCGACCAGCTCCTCCAGGACGTCCTCCAGCATGACCACGCCGAGCGTGCGCCCGTCCTGGTCCAGCACGGCGGCCAGGTGGCAGGTCGCGCGGCGCATCGCGCCGAGGGCGTCGTCCAGCGGGAGGCCGCCGCGCAGCACCGTGATCGGCCGCCACAGGCCGGCCGGGATCGGCGCCGACGGGTCCTCCACGTCGAGGATGTCCTTGAGGTGCACGTAACCGAGGTAGCCCTGGCCCGCAGGGTCTCCGTCGGTGACCGGGAAGCGCGAGAAGCCGGTGCGCAGGGCGAGCTCCTCGACCTCGGCGGCGGTCGCCTTGGTGTCCACGGTGACCAGTTGCTCGGGCTTGAGCAGCACCTCGGTGACCGGGCGGCGGCCCAGCTCCAGGGCATCCTCCAGGCGCTCCTGGCGCTTCTCGTCGAGCAGGCCGGCGTCCCGGGAGTCGACCAGCAGGTACATCAGCTGCTCGGTGGTGAACACCGACTCCACCTTGTCCTTGGCCTCGACCCGGAACAGCCTGAGGATGCCGTTGGCGAAGGCGTTCAGCAGCCGGATCACCGGGGTGAGCCAGCGGGCCAGCCGGTCCAGCGGCGGGCCGAGCCAGAGCGCGGCCTTCTCGGGGCCGGCCATCGCCATGTTCTTCGGCACCATCTCGCCCATCACCATGTGCAGGAAGACCACGACGGCGAGCGAGATCCCGTACGAGAGCGGGTGCATCAGGCCGGACGGGACGCCGATCGCGTGGAACGGGCCCTCCAGCAGCGCGGCGATCGTCGGCTCGGCGAGGGCACCGAGGCCCAGCGAGCAGACGGTGATGCCGAGTTGGGCGGCGGCCAGCATCGCGGACACGTTGGAGAGCGCGTGCAGCACCGTGCGGGCGCGCTTGTGGCCGGCCTCGGCGAGCGGCTCGATCTGGCTGCGGCGCACGGACACGACGGCGAACTCGGCGCCGACGAAGAAGGCGTTGCCCAGCAGGAGCAGGAGGGCGACGGCGAGTTGGAGGGCGGTCATCGGACGTCGCCCCCGTCCTCGTCGAACATCCCGGGTGCGACGGTGCGCTCCACCCGGACCTGGCTGGTGCGGTGGCGGTCGACGCCGGTCACGGTGAGCCGCCAGCCGGGCAGCTCGGCCTGCTCGCCCACCTCGGGGAGCTTGCCGAGCAGGTCGGCGACCAGGCCGGCCAGCGTCTCGTACGGTCCGTCGGGGGCGTTCAGGCCGATCTTCTCCAACTGGTCGATCCGGGCACGGCCGTCGGCCTCCCAGACCGGCAGGCCGTTGACGGGCGGCAGCGGGAACAGCTCGGGGTGGTCGTCTGGGTCGTGCTCGTCCTGCACCTCGCCGACTATCTCCTCGACGATGTCCTCGACGGTGACGACGCCGGCGGTGCCGCCGTACTCGTCGACCACGATGGCCATCGGCTGGAGGCGGCGCAGCCGGTCGAGCAGCCGCTCGGCGGGCAGGGTCTCGGGCACCAGCAGCGGCGGGGCGGCCAGCTCGCCGACCCGCACCATGCCGCGGCGGGCGGCCGGGACGGCGAGGGCGTCCTTGAGGGTCACGATGCCGGTGACCTCGTCCAGGCTGTCGGCGTAGACCGGGAAGCGGGACAGGCCGGTGGCCCTGGTCAGGTTGATCACGTCGGAGGCGGTGGCGTCGCGCTGGAGCGCGGACACGGCGAGGCGCGGGGTCATCACGGACTCGGCGGTCAGCTCGCTCAGGCCCAGAGTGCGGACGAACAGGGTCGCCGACTCCTCGTCTATCGCGCCGGCCTTGGCCGAGTGCCGGGCCAGCGAGACCAGCTCGGCCGGGGTGCGGGCATGACCCAGCTCCTCCTGCGGCTCGATGCCGAAGGCCCGGACGGTGCGGTCGGCGGCGCCGTTGAGGAAGCTGATCAGCGGGCGGCAGACGAACGAGAAGGCCATGTGCGGGGCCGCGACCGCGCGGGCCACCTGGAGCGGTCGGGAGATCGCCCAGTTCTTCGGGACCAGCTCGCCGATCACCATCTGGACGACGGTGGCCAGCACCATGCCGACGACCACGGCCACGCCGCGGGCAGCCGAGTCGGGCACGCCGAGGCCGGACATGACGGGCTCGAGCAGGGTCGACAGGGCCGGCTCGGCGAGCATGCCGACCACCAGCGAGGTGACGGTGATGCCGAGCTGGGCGCCGGACAGCTCGAAGGAGAGGTGCCGCAGGGCCTTGGAGACGCGGCGGGACTGGGCGTCGCCCGCTTCCGCGGAGCGTTCCACCGAACCGCGCTCGACGGTCACGAAGGCGAATTCGGCAGCCACGAACAGGCCGTTGGCGAGGATCAGGAGAACGGCTGCGAACAACAGCAGCCAGGCGGTGATCACAGAGCCGCCCGCCTTCCGGGGGCCGGAAGTGGGGCGGCGCAGGTACTACCGGACGGATCGTCCATCGAGGGGGAGTGTCACTCCTCAAGTCAGTGCGGTCGGTCGCATGTCGGGCCGGGCGGCTTTGCCCCGCTTTTACCAGCGTAGACCATAGCCGGACGGACCCGGGAAGCCAGTTCGGACCCGCCGGACACCGGAACCCGCAGGTCCGGGGCCGTGCACCCCCGGGTGTCAGACCTTGGCGTGGAGCTCGACCAGGTCGCGCAGCGCACGGGCGTCCGCGATCGCCTGCGCCTTGCCGAGACCGGACTGGATGCCGACCACGGCGAGCGAGGTGCCGTCGGCCAGGTCGAGGCTCGCCCACGGGTCGCCCTGGCGGAAGTTGACCCGGACGATCTGCGCCCAGGCGAGCCGACGGCGGCGGACGAAGTTGACCACCGTCACACCGTCCCGGTCGGCGCTCACCCGGGGGCGGGCCAGCATCAGGCCGACCGCGGCGAACAGCACGCCGCTGCCCGTCATCATGATCCGGTCGTTGAGCTGCCAGTTCTCCGGGAGCAGCACGGCCAGCACGGCGAACAGCACCACCAGCAGGAGGCAGACCGGCAGCAGCAGGGCGCGGGTGCGGCGCGGCGCCCAGGTGACGGGGAACTCGACGGGCGGCGTGGACACGTGGATCTCCGGACGGTTCTGGACGGCTCTGGATGGTTCGGGATGGTGCTGGATGGTTCGGGATGGCGCTGGGTGGTTCTGGATGGCTCTGGGTGCGGCGGCAGCACGATGGGGTGGGGACGCCGGCCGACGTCCCCACCCCATTGAACCGTTCTTTAGCCGCGAGCCCGCGAGCGGGTCAGAGGCGGCAGGCGTGGATGTTGGTGACCAGGATGGCCCGGGCGCCGATGCCCCACAGGTCGTCCATGATCCGCTGGGCCTCCTTGCGGAGCACCATCGCGCGGACCGCGACCCAGCCCTCGGTGTGCAGCGGCGAGACGGTCGGGGACTCCAGGCCGGGGGTGAGCGCCACGGCGGCGCCGACGCTCTCGGCGCGGATGTCGTAGTCCATCAGCACGTAGCGGCGGGCCACCAGCACGCCCTGGAGGCGGCGCAGGAACTGCTCCACCCGCGCGTCCTCGCCCGCGCCCTTGGGGCGGATCACCACGGAGTCGGACACCAGGATCGGCTCGCCGAACACCTCCAGGCCGGCGTTGCGCAGGCTGGTGCCGGTCTCCACGACGTCGGCGATCACGTCGGCGACGCCGAGCTGCACCGCGGTCTCGACCGCGCCGTCCAGCTTGGTGACCGTCGCCTTCACCCCGTGGTCGGCCAGGTGCTGCTCGACCAGGCCGGTGTACGAGGTCGCGATCCGCAGGCCCTCCAGGCCCTTGACGTCCTCCACCGCCACGCCCTCCGGACGCGCGAAGCGGAAGGTCGACCCGGCGAAGCCGAGGGCGAGCACCTCCTCGGCGTTGGAGTGCGAGTCCAGCAGCAGGTCGCGGCCGGTGATGCCGACGTCCAGCCGGCCGGAGCCGACGTAGACGGCGATGTCGCGGGGGCGGAGGAAGAAGAACTCCACGTCGTTGTTGGGATCGACGAGGACGAGCTCCTTGGGGTCCTTCCGCTGGCGGTAGCCGGCCTCATGGAGCATCTCCGCCGCGGGACCCGAGAGCGAACCCTTGTTGGGGACGGCGATGCGCAGCATGGGAGGTTGCTTCCTTACCTGTCGGGAGGGGGGTGCTCCGCGGAGCGGGAGTCGTTCGGGGTGCTCGGAAATCAGAGGTACTTGTAGACGTCGTCGAGCGTCAGCCCACGGGCGATCATCATCACCTGAAGGTGGTAGAGGAGTTGGGAGATCTCCTCCGCGGTCTGCGCGTCCGACTGGAACTCGGCGGCCATCCAGACCTCGGCGGCCTCCTCGACGACCTTCTTGCCGATCGCATGGACGCCCTGCTGGACGAGCTGCGCGGTGCGGGAGGACGAGGGGTCGCCGGCGGCGGCCTTCTGCTGGAGCTCGGCGAAGAGCTCCTCGAATGTCTTCGAAGCCATGATGGGGCCACCTTACGGCGTGCGGGCGGGCGGACGGTAAACGGTCCCGGACCGTGGACAGTCCGGTGGACGTCCACGGTCCGGGACCGTACGGGATGCCGTCAGAGCGCGGCGCGCAGCACCGCGGCGGTGGCGACGGCGGCGGTGACGGCCTCGTGGCCCTTGTCCTCGGCGGAGCCCGGCAGCCCGGCGCGGTCGATCGCCTGCTCCTCGTTGTCGCAGGTCAGCACGCCGAAGCCGACCGGGACGCCGGTGTCGACGCTGACCTGGGTGAGGCCGACGGCGGCGGCCTGGCAGACGTAGTCGAAGTGCGGGGTGCCGCCGCGGATGACCACGCCGAGGGCCACCACCGCGTCGTAGCCGCCGTCGGCGAGGCGCTTGGCGGCGACCGGCAGCTCGAAGGTGCCGGGGACGCGCAGCACGGTCGGCTCGGCGATGCCCAGCTCCTTGAGCGCGCGGTGGGCGCCGTCCAGCAGGCCGTTCATCACCTTGTCGTGCCACTGGGCGGCGATGACGGCGACCTTGAGGTCGGCGGCGCCTTCGATGGTCAGCTCGGGGGCTCCGTGGCCGCTCATGTTCCGGGTCCGTTCTCTCGTGCGGTGTGGGTCGTGCGGGGTGCGGGGTGCGGGTGTGGGTGTGGGTGTGGGTCGTGCCGGTGAGGGGTCGTCGTGCGGGTGTGGGTGTGGGTGTGGGTGTGGGTCGTGCCGGTGAGGGGTCGTCGTGCGGGTGTCGTGGGTTCAGGAGCCGAGGCCGGGCAGGTCGTGGCCCATCCGGTCGCGCTTGGTGCGCAGGTAGCGCAGGTTGTGCTCGCCCGGCGTGATCTCGACCGCCTCGCGCCCCTTGACCTTGAGGCCGTGCTCGGTGAGCGCGGTCAGCTTGTGCGGGTTGTTGGTGAGCAGGTGGAGCGAGCGGACGCCCAGGTCCACCAGCATCTGCGCCGCGATGCTGTAGTCGCGGGCGTCGGCGGGCAGTCCGAGGTCCAGGTTGGCGTCGACGGTGTCGCGCCCCTGCTCCTGCAGCTCGTACGCGCGCAGCTTGTGGGCCAGCCCGATCCCCCGGCCCTCGTGGCCGCGCAGGTAGAGCACCACGCCGCGGCCGGCCTCGGCGATCCGCTCCAGCGAGGCCTCCAGCTGCGGGCCGCAGTCGCAGCGCAGCGAGCCGAAGACGTCGCCGGTCAGGCACTCGGAGTGGACCCGCACCAGGACGTCCTCCCCGTCCGGCAGCCGTCCGGCGGCCTCCAGGCCGCCGGCCACCAGGGCGATGTGCTCGACGCCGTCGATGGTGCCCTGGTAGCCGACGGCGGTGAACTCGCCGTACGCGGTGGGCAGGGCGGTGACGGCGGCCCGGTCGACGTGCAGCTCGGTGCGGCGGCGGTAGGCGATCAGGTCCTCGATGGAGATGATCGCGAGGCCGTGCTCGCGGGCGAAGGCGAGCAGTTCGGGCAGTCGGGCCATGGTGCCGTCGTCGTTGACCACCTCGGCGATCGCGCCGGCCGGCGCCAGCCCGGCGAGCCGGGCCAGGTCGACGGCGGCCTCGGTGTGGCCGGGGCGGACCAGCACGCCGCCCTCGACGGCGCGCAGCGGGAACACGTGCCCGGGGCGGGTGAGGTCGCCGGGCTCGGTGCCCGCCGAGGAGAGCAGCCGGACGGTGCGGGCGCGGTCGGCGGCCGAGATGCCGGTGTCGACCCCCTCCCGGGCGTCCACCGACACGGCGTACGCGGTGCCCTTGCGGTCCTCGTTGACCTGGGTCATCGGCGGGAGCTTGAGGCGGTCCAGCTCCTCGCCGGTCATCGGGGCGCAGATCACGCCGGAGCTGTAGCGGATGGTGAAGGCCATCAGCTCGGGGGTGGCCGCGGAGGCGGCGAAGACGATGTCGCCCTCGTTCTCGCGGTCCTCGTCGTCGACCACGATCACCGCGCGGCCGACGGCGATGTCGGCGATCGCCCGCTCGACCGGGTCGAGGACGAGCTCGGCCTCGGTGGTGCCCTTGTCGGACTGGTTCTCGGTCATGCCGTGGCTCCCTGCGGGACGGTGGCGGACGTGGCGCGCGGCTCCCGGGTGCTCAGCCACCACGAACGCAGGCCGAGCAGCACCAGGACGAAGTACACGGAGTAGGTCAGGCCGGAGAAGGTGTAGCCGCTGTCGAAGGCGAACGGCACGCCGACCACGTCGACGGCGACCCAGGCGAACCAGAACTCCACCCAGCCCCGCGCCTGGGCCACCATCGCGGCCAGCGTGCCGACGAAGATGTAGGCGTCCGACCAGGGGCTCCAGGACAGGCTGGGGAAGGACGTGAAGAGCAGGGCGAGCGCGACCGTGCCGACCGCGGTGCCGGCCGCCAGCGCGAGCCGCTCGGGCCAACGGGCGAACCGTACGGCGATGGTGCCGCCGTCGCGGCGGCCCCGCCGCCACTGCGACCAGCCCCAGGCCGCGGTGACGATCACGATCAGCTGCTTGCCGATCAGGCCGGGGACGTGGCCCCCCAGGTACGCGGCGATCAGCACCGCGCCGGACAGCAGCTGGACCGGCCAGCTCCAGACCGAGCGGCGCCAGCCGAGCGCCAGGCCGGCGAAACCGAGCAGGTTGCCGAACATGTCGGCCCACTTCACGTGTTCACCGAGAACGGTGAACGCCTCTCCACTGAGCCAGCTCACTTGGACTCCCCCGGGGTTCCGTCGATCGTCAGGTCGGGCAGGATGCGGGACTCCAGGAGGCGCTCGACGTACTTCGCGAGCACGTCCACCTCCAGGTTGACGCTCTCGCCGACCGCCTTGGCGCCGAGCGTGGTCAGCGCGAGGGTGGCCGGGATGAGGCTGACCGTGAAGCTGTCCCGGGCGGCCTCCACCACGGTGAGGCTGACGCCGTCGACCGTGATCGAACCCTTCTCCACCAGGTAGCGGGAGATGGTGCCGGGCAGCGAGAACCGCAGCACCTCCCAGCGCAGTTCGCCGTTCGCGTCGCGCTCGCCGGGCTCGCGGCCCAACAGCCGCCCGGTGGCGTCGACATGGCCCTGGACGAGATGGCCACCGAGCCGGGCGCCGAGTGCCATGGCGCGCTCCAGGTTGACCCGGGAGCCGGGCGCCAACTCGCCGAGGCTGGAGCGGTGCAGCGTCTCGGCCATCACGTCGGCGCTGAACTCTCCGGTGCCCGCGGCCAGTTCCTCCGGGGCGTCGACGACGGTCAGGCAGACGCCGTTGACCGCGATGGAGTCCCCGTGACCCGCGTCCGAACAGACCACCGGGCCGCGCAGGCGGATCCGCGAGGAGTCGCCGATCTCCTCGATCGACACGACCTCGCCGAGCTCTTCGATGATGCCGGTGAACACCCGGGTTCTCCTCGCGCTTGGGGCGCGGACTCCGGGGCGGCAGAGGGAGATGACACGGACGGGCAACGGCGCACGGGCCGACGGCACAACCCGTCGCCGGGATGCCGAGGCCGCCGGGAGATTCCTCACCCGGCCGGGAGACACCGCTCCCGTCGTCCACCTGACCGTGGTCCGGTCCGGTAGTGATGGACCACGGGTACTGCTCTTCGTCCGCCCGCGCACGCCTCCCATCCGGACTTTAACCGTCGGTCCAGGAATTTCACCTGGTCAACCGGCCGCTGGCTGCGGACGGGTCGCGGACTGTAACCGCCGGTTCGGATTTTCACCGACCCCGGAGTGCGCTGAACGTCACTGCTGTTGCCGTCATTCTGCCACGGTCGGCGCAAGGGCAGGGAGAGCCTTTCGCTGTGGCCTGTTTCACGGACTTGCGGGGAATGCGCGGCGGAGTGCTGCTGTCCGCTGCCGTCCGCGTAAGGGCGACGGCCGTCCGTCGACGAGCGGCGACCGGGTTCAGAGCGTGGCGGGTGCGGAGACCTGCAGGAAGTGGCTGACCTGCGGGGGATGCGCGAGGTACCGCAGCTCGCCCTCCGACCAGACCGGCCGGATCCGCCACATCGGCCCGGCGTAGCCGAGCAGGGCCTCCTCGTCCCGCCAGCGGCTCACCACCAGCACGTGGTGCCCGTCCTCGGTCACCGAGCGCAGCAGCTCGCCGCCGAGGCAGCCGTCCGTCCGCCCCAGCTGCGGGATCACCTGGTCGCTCAGGTGCGCGCAGAACTCCTCGATGCGGCCTGCCAGGACCTGCCCGGCCCAGATTCTGACGATCACGACCACTACCTCCGCCCGGCTGGAGTCCGGTCCATGGCCCCATTATGAGCGGAAAACTGCTGGTGGCGAGGGGTACGGCGGAGCTTCTGCGGAAGGCTCCGAGTCGGCCGACCGGAGGGGCGCCGAGGGCCCTCCGCTAGATTTCCGGTATGACCACCACACCGGAAACTGTCGTTCCGTCAAGCACCGGCCCGGACCGGCCGGGCCGCCTGTTCGACGCCCTCAGCGCGGGATCCCTGACCGATCCCGCCCAGCTGCGGGAGATCTACGAGCAGCCCGGTGACCACGCGCGCCGCAAGCAGGTCGGCCACCTGCACGAGGTCGCCCAGCGCCTGATCGCCTGCTCCCCGCTGGTGTTCGTCGCCAGCACCGACGCCGCCGGGCGCTGCGACGTCTCACCGCGCGGCGGCCCCGCCGGCCTGGCCTCGGTGCTCGACCAGTACACGCTGGCCATACCGGACGCCACCGGCAACAAGCGCTTGGACACCCTGCACAACATCCTGGAGAACGGCCGGGTCGGCCTGCTCTTCGTCGTCCCCGGCCGGGACACCACGCTGCGCGTCAACGGGCGGGCCTGCGTCTCCACCGACCCGGAGCTGCTGCGGCAGCTGACCGCCGTCGGCAAGCCGCCGCGCAGCGCGATCGTGGTCGCGGTCGAGGAGGTGTACGCGCACTGCCCGAAGTCCTTCCTGCGCTCCTCGGCGTGGAAGCCGGAGAACTGGCTCGCCAAGGACGCGCAGCCGACTTCGGCGGAGGTCACGCTCTCGCACCTGCGGGACGACTCGCTGACCATCGAGATGATCGAGCAGAGCGAGCGGGAGTCCCTGCTGTACCGGTACGAGTGAGGCGGCGGCGCTGAGCGGGTCCTCGGCGTTGCGCGGGTCGGCGGCGCTGGGCAGGGGCCGGCGCTGCGCCGGGGTGCCGGGAGGGCCGCGGGTGGCTTGAATGGACGGGTGGACTGCGTCTTCTGTGCGGTGGTGGCGGGCCGGGAGCCCGCGCACCGGGTGCTGGACGACGAGGCGGCCGTGGCCTTCCTGGACCGCCGGCCACTGTTCCCCGGGCACGTCCTGGTCGTCCCGCGCTCCCACCACCGGACCCTGGCGGACCTGCCGGCGGACCAGGTGGGGCCGTTCTTCCTCCGGGTGCAGCGGGTGGCGGCGGCCGTCGAACGGGGGCTGGGCGCGGCGGGCAGCTTCGTGGCCGCGAACAACCGGATCAGCCAGTCGGTGCCGCACCTGCACGTCCACGTGGTGCCGCGCAATCCCAAGGACGGGCTGCGCGGGTTCTTCTGGCCACGGGGGAAGTACCCGGACGAGGCGGGGGCGGCCGAGGTCGCGGCCCGGCTGCGGGCGGCGCTGGAGGGGTGAGCGGGTGCCCTGCCTCGTCCTCCCGTCCCGTGCCGCCGCCCGAGCCCTGCCCCTCGGGACCTACCGTGCCGGGCGCAGCCGGACGTACTCCTGTGGGAGCATCGGGAGCTGCCGAAATCCTTTTCCAGGCTGACGAACTGGCAGGTCGGAGCGCCTAGGCTCACCGTCATGAACGAACTCGCGCGCGTCGTGCAGGACACGGCCGACCGGCTCGCCGACCGGCACGTCGGCGCGGTGGTCGTCGGGCTGGCCGGCGGTGCCACGGAGATCCACGGTGTCGGGCGGACCGGGCCGGGGGGCGGTGTGCCCGGGCCGGACACGCTGTTCGAAGTCGGTTCCGTCACCAAGGTGTTCACCTCGCTGGCGCTCGCGCGGCTCGCGCTGGACGGCGCGGTCCGGCTCGACGAGCCGCTGGCCGAGGTGCTCGCCGGAGCTCGGAGCCATCCTGCCGTCGTCCCCACCAGGGGCGGGCAGCAGATCACGCTGCGGCACCTGGCCACGCACTCCTCCGGGCTCCCCCGACTGCCCCGGGGCATGCTGGCGAAAGCACTGCTGAGGCCCAACGATCCCGATCCGTACGCCGGTTGCACCGCCGGGTACGTACTGGACGGGCTCGCCCGGACGAAACTGCGGACCGTACCCGGGCGCGGCTTCCGCTACTCCAACCTCGGCGCCGGGCTGCTCGGCTTGGCCCTCGCGCACCGGAGCGGCACCGGGTACGAGGAGTTGGTGGCGCGCGAGGTCTGCGGGCCACTGGCGCTGACGGACACCCACGTGCGGTCGGACGCGGAGCAGTCCGGCCGGCTGGCGCACGGGCACACCACGGGCGGACGGCCGGTGCCGTACTGGGACTTGGCGGCCATACCCGGCATGGGCGCGCTCCGGTCGACGGCCGCCGACCTCGCGATACTCCTGCGGGCGCAGTTGGCCGCCGGCCGCGAGCCGGACGCGCCGCTGGCGCCCGCGATCACACTCACCCGGGAGACCAGGCACCGGGTCAACCCGTTCGCCTGGATGCACCTGGGCTGGCTCGGCCACCGGCTGCACACCCAGCAGGGTGGCCACCTGCAGATCTGGCACAACGGCGGCACCGGCGGGTTCCGATCGTTCGTGGCCTTCGACCCGGAGAAGCAGGTGGGGGTCGTCGTGCTGGCCAACACCCGCCGGTCGGCCGATCCGGCCGGCACGGCGCTGCTGCGCAGGCTGCAGAAGGACTTCGCGACGACGGGGTGAGGGCGGGAAGGGGAAGGGATGCGGGGCGAGGCGGGCGGCGGCGAGCGGTGGTGGTGGAGCCAGCAGTCGGCCTGGCGGGCGGGCGGCGGTCTGCTCTGGTCGCGGTTGCCCCCGGCGACGGCGGAGTCCGGGCGGGGCGCGATGATGGCAGGGTCTTTTCGGGCCAAAACCTGCCGATTGGCACTGTTGCCGAAGGCGGCGGACGGTCGATGCTGAGGTCCGGCAGCTGCGGTTCCGATTGCGGAGTCGCCGAGTGAAAGGGGGCCGACGTGGCGGTGGCGTGGTCGCCGACGCGGGCACGGGCGGTCGACCCGGCCGGACCGAGCAGCCCGGCCCGGCCGGTCGACCGGCTCGGGCCGCCGGTCCGGGTGTACCGGCGGTTCCGGCCAGTGCCCCGACGGGCGCTGGCGTGGCTGGGCGTGTGCACGGCGGCCGTCGCGATGGCGGTCTGTCTGGCGCTCGGCGAGTGGTGGCCCGCGCCCGTGGTGGGGGCCGTCGCGGTGGTCGTCGCGAGCGGGTTCGGCCGGCTGCGGCCGGTGCCCGGACTGCGGGCCGTGCGGGTCCACGAGGGCGGCCTGGTGCTGGTCGCGGCCGGCGGCGGCGAGCGCTCGCTGCCGTGGAGTGCGGTGGAGGCCACCGAGTACTCCCCCGGTGGGCGGCGCGGGGAGGGCGAACAGGGGCGAATATGGCCGGCCGGCGCGGCAGAGCCGGTGGTGCTGCGGCATCTGCGCGGGTCGGGTGGGCTGGGCGGCCTGATCCGGGAGTTGGAGGAGCGCCTGTCCCCCGGGCTGCGGGCCGGCCTCCACGACACGCTGCGCAGCGAGGGTGGCGTCCGGTTCGCCCGGGGGCGGCTCACGGTGACGGCCGGCGGGCTGCTCCACCGGCCGCCGCACCCGCTCGCCGCGACCGAGGCCTACCGGTGGGCGGAGGTGGCGTCGGTCCGGGCGTCCGGCTTCGGCGAGTTGGAGATCCGGACCCATTCGGCGGGTCTGCCGCTCACCCTTCCGGTGTCCAACGCGTCGGCGGCAGCGGACTTCCTGGAGGAACTCCGGGCCGCCACCCCCGGCTGACCGGACGGTGGCCGGCAGACCCCTAAGGGGCGCGGCCGGTCCTTCCCGGAGGGGACCAGTACGCCTCTGAGTGGACGTCAGTTCCGCTGCCCGCGACCTACCGTCGCTGACATGAGCCGACTTCGCACCACCGCTGCCGCGGCCGCCCTGCTGCTCGCACTGCCGCTGTCCGTCGCCGTCGCCGCGCCGGCCCTGGCAGCGCCCTCGTCGACCGGTTCCACCGCACTCGCCAGCGCCTCGACGACCGACCCGACGACCGACCCGACGACCGACCCGACGACCGACCCGACGAGCGACCCGGCCGCCGTCCGCGTCCAGCTCCCGCGCCCGACCGGCCCGTACGCGGTCGGGCAGGAGATCCTGCACCTGGTGGACCGGAACCGGCCGGACCCGTGGGTGCCCTCCGCCGGGCCGCGCCAGCTGATGGTCTCGATGTACTACCCCGCGCACGCCGGAACGGGCCGCCCGGCGCCGTACATGACCGACGGGGCGGCCCGCGCCCTGCTGGACGGGAAGCTGCCGGGCAACACCATCCCGACCGAGGCGGTGGCCGGCACCCGGACCTGGGCGGAGTCCGGCGCGCGCCCCCAGGGCGGCCACTACCCGCTCGTGGTGCTGTCGCCCGGCTTCACCATGCCGCGGACCTCGCTGACCAGCCTCGCCGAGGACCTGACCAGTCGCGGGTACGTCGTCGCGCTGGTCGACCACACGTACGAGAACACCGGTACCACCTTCCCCGACGGGCAGACGCTGCCCTGCGTGATGTGCGGCAGGCCCAAGGACTGGGCCGCCGTGGACGAGAGCCGGGCGAAGGACGTCTCCTTCGTCATCGACCGGCTGACCGACCGCCCGCACCCGGCCTGGCGCTACGCCCGCCTGATCGACCGCGACCGGATCGGCATGGCCGGGCACTCGGCCGGTGGCGCGGCCACCGTCCCGGCGTTGCTGACCGACGGCCGGATCACGGCCGGCGTGGACCTGGACGGCACCATGGACGTCCTGGTGCCCGCCGCCGGGATCGGCGGCAAGCCGCTCCTGATGATGGGCCACCCGTTGGACGACGGCGCCGAGGACAGCAGTTGGGCCAACAGCTGGCCCAACCTCGACGGCTGGAAGCGCTGGCTGACCGTGGACGGCACCAACCACAGCAGCTTCACGGACTTCCCGCTGTTCTTCGACGGGCTCGGCATCCCTCAGGACCCCGAGCCCGCCATCGCGAGCGGGCGCGCCGTCCAGCTCACCCGCCAGTACGTCGGCGCCTTCTTCGACCTGCAGCTGAAGGGCGTCGCGCAGCCGCTGTTCGACGGTCCGACCGCCGCCGATCCGGAGGTTCGGTTCCACGCCTGACCGTCGACCCGCGGGTGCCGTCCGGCCCGTGGGCGAGGCCGCCGACAGCCTGTCGGCGGCCTCGCCGGCGTGCGGGCGCAGGCGCGGGGCGGGGCCGGAGGCGCGGCCGGGTCAGGCGGGCGGGCGCGAGCCGGGTCAGGCGGGCGCGGCCGCCGAGGCGATCGGTTCGAGCAGCGGGTGCGGGCGGACCAGGGCGAGGGAGACCGGGTCCTCGCGGCGGCTGCCGGTGCGGGCCGGGTTGGGACGCATGACCACCTCGGTCGGCGGGACGGGCGTGCCGCCGCACGTCGGGCAGCCGCCGACGAGGTCCAGGTCGGCGCCGCAGGCGGTGTGTGCGAAGAGGTGGTGCGGGCCGTCCTGGGTCGCGTGCCGGCCGCCCCACCGGCTCAACTGGTAGAGCGGGCCCCAGAGTTCGAGTCCCGTTTCGGTGAGCAGGTAGCCGTGGCGCAGCGGCGCCCACTGGTACGGCTCCTTGCGCAGCACCCCGGCCGCGACCAGGGCGTTGAGCCGTGCGGTGAGTACCGCGCGCGGGATGCCGAGGTGGGTGAGGAAGTCGTTGAAGCGCTGCACGCCGTAGAAGGCGTCGCGCACGATCAGCAGGCTCCAGCGCTCGCCGACCACCTCCAGGGCGCGGGCCAATGCGCAGTCCTGCAGTTCGTAGTCGGTTCCCAGGGCCATGGCTGCCAGCCTAGTCGACGCCTCCAGAGGGTTCAATGAACAGACTGATGGTGGTAGCGTGCCACCCGAGCTGAAGGTTCATTCACCAGACCCTTGGTCGGAGGCCGGGCCCCCGAGTCCGGCCCGCCCGGTCGCCCGGTCGCCCGGTCGCCCGGTCCAGTCCCGGAGGGAACACCCATGCCGCCCGCACTACCCGACTCCGCCCCCGTCGCCCCGACCCGGCCTCTCCGCCCAGGTGCCACGCTGGCGACCACCGCGGCCGCCACCGCCCTCACCACCGTGGCCTATACCGCCCCCACCGCCTCACTCGCCGCCACCGCCCAGGCCGCACACCTGGGCGCCACCGGCCGCACCTGGATCCTGACCGGCACCCTCGTCGGAATCTCCGCCCTGCTGCTCACCGCCGGGAGTGCGGCCGACGACCACGGCCGCAAACGCGTCTTCACCTTCGGCGTCGTGCTGTTCGCCGCCGCCGAGGCCCTGGCCGCGCTGGCCCCCGGCGGCGCCGTCTACCTGGCCGCCCGGGTGCTGCTGGGGCTCGCCTCGGCGGCCGTCCTGGCACCGGCACTCGGCCTGATCAGCCACGCCCACCCGCCCGGGCCCGAGCGGATCCGGGCGCTCGGCATCTGGGGCGCCGCCGTCGGCCTCGGCATCGCGATCGGGCCGGTGTACGGCGCGCTGGTCCAGCAGTGGGCCGGGTGGCGCGCGGTCAGTGGCGGGATCGCGGGGGTCTCGGCGGTCATCGCCGTCGCTGCCGCCGTCCTCCTCACCGAGTCGCGGGCCGAGCGGGCGCGAGCACTCGACCCGTACGGGGTGCTCACGCTCGCCGCCGGGACCTCCTGTCTGATCGCCGGGCTGGCCGAGGGCCGCGACGGTTGGGCGCGGCCGACGGTGGTGGCGCTGCTGGGGGGCGGCTTGGTACTGCTCGCGGCGTTCGCCGTGGTGGAGGCGAGGGTGCGGGAGCCGATGCTGGACCTCGCGCTGTTCCGCAGCCCCGGCTTCCTCGCGGCCACCGGCGGGGCGCTGTTCACCGGGCTGTCGCTGGTCGGCTTCATGAGCTACCTGCCCACCCTGCTCCAGGCCGTGCTCGGCCTGTCCGGGCTCGCGGCGGGCGGCGTGCTGGCCCTGTGGTCGGGCCTGTCGGTGGTGTCCGCCCTGCAGGCCCGGCGGCTGGCGGCGCACCTGTCCGCCGCCGGGCAGGTCGCGCTCGGGTTGCTGGTCTGCGGCGTCGGCGAGCTGGGCCTGCACGGGCTGGAGCCCGGCTCGGCCTGGCTGCGGCTGGCGCCGGGGCTCGCCGTCGCGGGCATCGGCAGCGGGGTGCTCAACGCGGCCCTCGCCCGGATGGCGGTCGGCAGCGTCCCGGCGCACCGGGCCGCGATGGGCTCGGGTGCCAACAACACGTTCCGCTACGTCGGTTCGGCGCTCGGCGTGGCGGTCACCGTCGCCGTCGCCGGCTCCGCCCGCCCGGGCGCACCCGGGGCCGAGACGGCCAGGGCGTTGGCGGCGGGCACCGACCGGGCCGTCCTGGTCGCCGCCGCCCTCTGCCTGATCGGCGCCCTGCTCGCCCTCGCCGCCCGCACCGCCGAAGCGCGCACGGAAGCGGCGGCGGAGACGGCTGCGGAAACGGGACCGCAGCCCGGCCAGGAACCCGCCGCCGTACGGTGACGCACGGGAAGCGGTGACGCACGGAAAGCGGTGACGCACGGAAAGCGGTGACGCACGGGAAGTCGGCCCGATCGACTACCCACGCACCGCGCACCGGCCCCACACCTCCCAACCGGCAGGCCTGGCTGGACGAGACGCACGGGGACGTGCTGGGGCTGAGCGGGGAGCCGCTGCTGGTCGGGTGGCCGGCCGAGAAGCGGAAATTCCTCCGGCCGCCGGTGCTGATCGTCGAGCTGCCGCGGGCGGTACCCGGTGCAGTCCCGGCGGGTCGAGCCCGGCCGGTCGGCGGAGTTCTGCCTGGAGCGGCTGCTGCCACGGTGAGCGGCCGCCCGGGGCCGCGTGCGAAGATGGCAGGGCTGGTGGGAACGATCTCCGGACGCATCTGGGACGGTTCTCTGGCCATGGTGAACCACAACGCGCAGCGCGAGGGGCAGCCGCGGCAGGACGCCCTGCTGATGGTGCCGATCGCGACGGCGCTGATCGCCGCCGACGGGCGGATCCTGCACTGGAGCAGCGACGCGGAGGCACTGCTCGGTCACCGTGCGGAAGACGCGGTCGGGGCCAAGGCGGCCAAGCTGCTGACGTCCGACGACGAGCGGCCCGAGGTGCTGCAGCTGTTCCAGCAGATCCTGGAGGGCCTGCCGTGGACGGGCGTGTTCCCGGTGCGCCACCGCGACGGGCACCTGGTGAACCTGGAGTTCCGCACCCACCCGATCCAGGGTCCGGACGGCGCTCCGATGGTGCTGGCCGTCGCCTCCGAGGTGACCACGCTGCGCCGGATCCAGGCGGACCTGGCCGTCCTGGACGGGTTCTTCACGCAGTCCCCGGTCGGCATGGCGGTGTACGACACCGACCTGCGCTTCGTCCGGCTGAACGAGGCGCTGGCGCGGGCGAACGGCCTGACCGCCGAGCAGCACCTGGGCCACCGGCTCACCGAGGTGCTGCCCGGGCTCAACGGCGCCGAGTCGGAGGCGGTGATGCGCCAGGTGCTGGCGAGCGGCGAGCCGGTGGTGGACACCCGCTCGCACGGCCGCACCCCGGGCGATCCGCAGCACGACCACGCCTGGTCGGCCTCCTACTTCCGGTTGGAGGACCGCAGCGGCCGGGTCCTCGGGGTGAGCGCGACCGTCATCGACATCACCGAGCGCTTCCGGGCCGACGCCCGGGCGGCCCGCGCCCAGGAGCGGCTGGCCCTGCTGGTCGACGCGACCGCCTCGATCGGCACCACGCTCGACCTGCGGCAGACCGCCCGGGAGCTGGCCGACGCCATGGTGCCCAGCGTCGCGGACATCAGCGGGGTGTTCGCGCTGGAGGCGCTGGTGGCCGGCCGCACTGTCGAGCCGCCCGCTCCGGACGCCCCGCAGCTGGTGCGCCGTCTGGCGCTGGCCACCGACGACCCGCTCTACCCGGCCGACGCGCTGCCGGTCGACGCCGTGTACGAGCTGCCGGCGGATTCGCCGTACGGCCGCGCGCTGAGCACCGGGCGGACGGTGGTGGTGCCGTCCTGGGAGCTGCCGATGCTGAGCGAGGGACTCAACGAGAGCCGCCGGCAGGCCTACCTGGGCGACCGGCCGCGCTCGGTGCGGATCACCCCGCTGGTGGCGCGCGGCACCACGCTCGGCATGGTGGTGTACTCGCGGCGCGGCGAGCGCGAGTCCTTCGCGGAGGCCGACATCACGCTCGGCGACGAGCTGGCCTCCCGGGCCGCCGTCGCGATCGACAACGCCCGGCTGTACCTGCGCCAGCACCAGACCGTACTGGCCCGCCAGCAGGCGCTGCGCGAGGCGAAGGCGGCGCAGGAGCGCCTGGCGCTGGTCAACGTGGCGTCCACCCGGATCGGCACGACGCTCGATCTCGCCCAGACCGCGAAGGAGTTGGCCGAGGTGGCGACGCCCAGGCTGGCCGACACGGTGGTGGTGGAGGTGCTGGAGGAGCTGGTCCGCGGCGAGCGCGAGGCCCGCGCGCCGGCGGACGGTTCGGCGCTGCTGCGGCGGATGGCCTTCCACTCGGTGCACGGCTCGACCCTGGAGCCGATCGCCCGCACCGGCAACGTGCACCGCTTCCGGCCCGGTTCGCCGTACGCGTGGAGCCTGGCGCACCGCAAGCCGGTGCTGGTGCCGCGGATGGACGAGCAGGGCTTGGCCTGGTTCGCCGACGACCCGGTGCGCACCGCCGCCGTCCGGGAGCAGAACGTGCGCTCGTTCATGGTGGTCCCGCTGATCGCGCGCGGCACCCCGGTCGGCGTCGCGGGTTTCTACCGCACGCTCGCCGAGCACCCGTACGAGGACGACGACGTCGCGCTGGCCGGGGAGTTGGCGGTGCGGGCGGCCGTCTCGATCGACAACGCGCTGCTGTTCACCCGGGAGCGCGACGCGGCCGCCGCCCGGCAGCGGGCACTGGACGAGGCCTGGGAGGCCCAGCAGCGGCTGTCGCTGCTGAACGAAGCCAGCAACCGGATCGGCACCACGCTCGATCTGCACCGCACCGCACGGGAGTTGGTGGAGGTGGTGATCCCGCGCTTCGCCGACTTCGTCACCGTGGACCTGCGCGACGCGGTGCTCAGCGGCGAGGAGCCCGGGCCCGTCCCGGCCGAGGGGCCGGTGCTGATGCGGGCGGTGGCGGTCGGCGAGGCGGCCTCGGACGGCAGCATGACGGGCGCGGCCGACCAGATGGGGGAGACCTCCCAGTCCGCCGAGGTGTACGCGCAGAGCCTGCGCACCCGGCGCTCGATCCTGGTGTCCGAGGTGACGGAGGAGAAGCTGCGCCGGATCGTCGCGGCTCCCGACCGGGTGGAGCCCAGCCTCGCCGCCGGGGTGCACTCCTACCTGATGGTGCCGCTGGTCGCGCGCGGACACGTGCTCGGCGGGGCGGAGTTCGTCCGTACCCGCAACCCGGCGCCGTTCGGCCCGGCGGACCGCTCACTCGCCGAGGAACTGGCCGCCCGCACCGCGCTCGCGATCGACAACGGCCGGCTCTACCGCCGCGAGCGGGACACCGCGCTCATGCTGCAGCGCAGCCTGCTGCCGCAGGAGGTGCACCGCACCCTCGGCCTGGAGATCGCCTACCGCTACCAGCCCAGCAGCGTCGTCAGCGAGGTCGGCGGCGACTGGTTCGACGTCGTCCCGCTGTCCTCCGGGCGAGTCGCCCTGATCGTCGGCGACGTGATGGGCCACGGCATCCGCGCCGCCGCGACCATGGGGCAACTGCGCACGGCGGCGCGGACGTTGATTACCCTCGACCTGGACCCGGCCCGCGTCCTGTACCGGCTGGACGAGGCCACCACCGCCGTCGGCGAGGGCCAGTTCGCGACCTGCGTCTGCGTGGTCTACGACCCGGTGGACCGCCGCTGCACCGCGGCCAGCGCCGGCCACCTGCCGCCCGTGGTCGCCGACACCGAAGGGCACGCCCGGCTGATCGAACTGCCCACCGGCACACCGCTCGGCGTCGGCGGAGTCCCCTTCGAGAGCGCGGAGTTCACCCTCCCCGAGGAGGGCATCCTGACGCTCTACACCGACGGGCTGGTCGAGCGCCGGGGCCACGACCTCGACGAGGGGCTGCAGTTGCTCTGCCAGACGGTCGCCGACCGGCGCGGCTCGCTGGAGCAGACCTGCGACGCCGTCCTGGCCCGGCTCACCGGCCGCACCAGCGAGGACGACATCGCCGTCATCATGGCGCAGGTGCGCCCGTACGGCGCGGACCGGATCGCCACCCTGCCGCTCACCGGTGACCGCGCGATGGTCGCGCACTCGCGCCGCTTCACCCGCGAGACCCTGGACTCCTGGGGGCTCGACGCGCTCGCCGACTGGGCCGAACTGCTCACCAGCGAGCTGATCACCAACGCCCTCGTGCACGCCGGATCCCCCACCCAGCTGCGGCTGTTCTGCAACCGGGTGCTCACCGTCGAGGTCGCCGACCAGGAGTCCGAGGCGCCCCGGATCCGCCGTGCCCGCACCGAGGACGAGGGCGGGCGCGGCATCCACCTCGTCAACGAGCTCGCGCACCGCTGGGGCAGCCGCCGGACCGGCGACGGCAAGGTGGTCTGGTTCGAGCTGGAGCTGCCCCCGGGAGTCTCGCCGACCGCATGAACGGCCACCTGAACGGCCATGTGAACAGCTGAGCAGCGACAGCCCCGATCAGTCCGGCAGGAGGAGGTTGACGTCGCCGAACTCGTGCCAGAGATAGCGGTGCCGGACGGCGGCGCGGTAGCAGGCGGCCAGGAGGGGACGGCCGGCGACGGCGGCGAGCATCAGGAGGTGGGAGGCGCGGGGTTCGTGCCAGCCGGTGAGCAGGCCGTCCACGGCGCGCACGCCGCGCTCCGGGGTGATGACCAACTCCGTCCAGCCGTCGGCCTCCTGGAGGGTGCCGTCCGGGGCGACGGCGGACTCCAGGGCGCGGACCACGGTGGTGCCGACGGCGATCACCCGGCCGCCCTCGGCCCGGACGTGTCCGGCCAGGCGCGCCGTGGCAGCCGGGACGTGGAAGCGCTCGGCGTACGGCGCCTCGTGCACCTCGGGCGAGGCCACCCCGGTGTGCAGGGTGACCGGTGCGACGAGCACGCCCCGGCCAGCCAGCCGGGCCACCACCTCGGCGCTGAACGGGCGTGCCGCGCTGGGCATTTCGCTGCTTCCCGGAACGGTGGCGAAGACCGTCTGGTAGGCCTCGATCGGCCACTCGCGGTCCACGTAGCCGTACCGGATCGCCCGGCCGTACCGCGCCAGGTACGGGAACAGCGGTGAAGGCAGGTTGAGTTCGGCGCACCAGAGCCGCGCGGTGAAGGCCCGGGTCAGCACCGCGGAGCCGCCGGCGGGCAGCGAGACCCGCAGTCCCGCGCGGGCCGGGGACTCCTCCGGCGGGTAGTACGCCGCCGCCTCCCCCGGCACCACCCGGCGCAACTCGACCAGGTGAGAGCCGTGTTGGTCCGGCTGGGCGGAGGAGAGGTGCAGCGCGACGGGCGTGCCGTCGGGCAGCGCGCCGGGCAGCGCGGCCGGGAGGGTGGCCGAGTTGTTGACCACCAGGAGGTCTCCCGGTCGGAGCACCCCGGGCAGGTCGGTGAAGCGGCGGTGTTCGACACCGCCGGTGGCGCGGCGCCCGACCAGCATCCGTACGCCGTCCCGGGCGGTGCCGCGGGCCTCCGCCGGTGCGCGGGCGGAGAGTTCGGGCGGGACGGTGGGGTCGAGGCCGAGCTCGGTGAGTGCGGTCATCGGCCACCCCCGTCCACGGCGGGGACGGTCGAGGCGGTTGGGACGGTCGAGGCGGTCGGGACGGTCGGGTCCGCGGCCCGGTCGGCCCGGTCGGCACGGTCGGACCGGTCGACGGCCCGGGCGGCCAGGTCCCCGGCCCGGTAGCGGCCGGACGGGGCGCCGTCCCGCAGCAGGCCGAGCAGGACGGGCGCCACCTGCTCGGGCAGCGGCTCCCCGGAGATGTCCTCACCGGGGCAGGCCTCCTGCAGCATCCGGGTGCGCATGCTGCCCGGGTCGACCGCCCAGATCCGCAGCTCCGGCTCCTCCCGGGCGAGGACGGCGGTGGCGAGGTCGAGCGCGGCCTTGCTGGCGCCGTAGCCGCCCCAGCCGACGTAGGGCACCACGGCGGCGTCGGAGCTGATGTTGAGGACGGCGCCGGCGTGGGCGCGCAACTGCGGCAGGATGAGCTGGGTGAGGGCGATCGGGGCGAGCGCGTTGACCTCGAAGGTCTCCAGCAGGTCCGGCAGCGGGTGGTCGGCCAGCCGGGGCAGCGGCGGCGAGCCGGGGGCGGGGGCGCCGTTGAGCGTGCCGGCGTTGTTGACCAGCAGGCTCGCGCCGCCGAGGCGCTCGGCGGCCTCGGCCAGGCGGGCGCGGTGGTCGTCGTCGACGATGCTGCCGGGCAGGGCGACGACCTTGGCGGTGGCGGCCCTGGCGGTGGCGGCCTTGGCGGTGGCGGCCAGCTCCGCCTCGGCGGCGGCGAGGTCGGCGGCGCCGCGGGCGGTGATCACCAGTTGCCAGCCGTCGGCGGCGAGGGCGTGCGCGAGGGCGAGGCCGAGGCCCCGGGAGGCGCCGGTGACCAGGGCGACGGGGGCGGAGTGCGGTGCGGGGTGCGGTACGGCGGTGCGCTGTGCTGCGTTCATGCCGCAACGATCGCGCCGCCGGGGCGGGCGGCGGATCGGCCGCCGGGACCAGGACCGGCTGGGACGTTCGTCCTGGACCGGCGGACCGTCCTAGGACCCGGCGCCGGAGCCTTCGGCCCAGCTCTGCGGGTCGCTCCAGGAGGCCAGGGTGCGGCGGGTCTCGAAGCGGCGGTCGCGGCCGGTCAGCGGGTCGGTGAACTCGACCACCGAGGCGAGCAGTTGCAGCGGGCGGCGGAAGTCGTCCGGGGCGGGCTCGGGCAGTACCACCGGGTACAGCGGGTCGCCGAGGATCGGCAGCCCGAGGCCGCTCATGTGCAGCCGCAGCTGGTGGGTGCGTCCGCTCAGCGGGCGCAGCCGGTAGCGGCCGTGGCCGTCGCGGCGCTCCAGCAGCTCGATCCGGCTCTCGCTGTTCGGGGGCGCGTCGAGCTCCTGCGCGGCGATCACGCCGCGTTCCTTGACGATGTGGCTGCGCACGGTGCGCGGCAGGCTCAGCTCCGGGTCGTACCCGGCGACCGCCTGGTACTCCTTGCGCACCAGGCGGTCCCGGAAGAGCGTCTGGTAGGCCCCGCGCTCCTCGGGGCGCACCACGAACATGGCCAGGCCCGCGGTGAGCCGGTCCAGGCGGTGCGCGGGGCTCAGGGCGGGCAGGTCGAGGGCGTGCCGCAGCCGGGAGAGGGCCGTCTCGGTGACGTGCTTGCCGCGCGGGGTGGTGGCCAGGAAGTGCGGCTTGTCGACGACCACCAGGTGCTCGTCGCGGTGCAGCACGACCAGCTCGAACGGGACGCGCACCTCGTCCGGGAGGTCCCGGTGGAACCACAGGTGCGCGCCGGGGCGGAACGGTTCGTCCGGAGCGATCGGGCCTTGCTCGCCGACGATCTCGCGGTCGCGCAGCGCCGCGTCGATCCGCTCGGCCGGGACGGCGGGCAGCCGTTCGAGCAGGTGGTCCCGGACGGTCAGCCAGGGGCCTTCGGGCGGCAGCCGCAGGTGCACCGGGTCCACGCCGTGGCGCTGCGGGAGGGGGGAGGCCGGACGGCGGCTCTTGCGTCTCATGTCCCGGCCCAGCGTAGTGCGCGCCGCCGCCGGTCCCGCGGGCGGCCGAGGTGCTGACCCGGGGCGGGGCGGGGAGAGTGGGTCGAAGGCCCTCGCTCCGCCGGGGGCATCCGACCATCTCGCCGGACACCAGTCGGGCTCGGACGATCCGGGGCCGACGGACCACTGGAGGACGCGTGACCGCCGACGGCCCGGACGGGGTGCCGCCGCTGCACCTGCCCCGACGGACCCGGATGCTGCTGTACGGCTCGCTCCTGCTGCTGGTCGCCGCCGTGGTGGCCGCGCTGGCCATCGGCCCGGGGGCCACGCTGGCGCCGCTGCTGGCGGTGGCCCCCGTCCTCGCCGGGGCGACCACCCGGCAGGCCCGGGTGCCGCTGCTGGTCGGCGCGGCGGCGCTGATCGCGGTCGGGCTGCTGGAGTCGGCCAACGCGCAGCTGCCGCTCTCCGTCCGGATCAGCGTGCCGGTGACCGTCCTGGCCGCGACCCTGGCCAGCGCCGCCAGCGTCGTCCTGGTGGCGGCCCGCGAGCGGCAGCTGTTCCAGGTCCGGACGGTGGCCGAGGCGGCGCAGCGTGCGCTGCTGCGTCCGCTGCCCGAGCGGATCGGCCCGCTGCGGGTGGCGGTGCGCTACGTCGCGGCGGCGGCCGAGGCGCGGATCGGCGGGGACCTGTACGCCGTGGTCGAGACCCGCTTCGGGGTGCGGATCCTGCTGGGGGACGTCCAGGGGCACGGGCTGCCCGCGGTGGAGACGGCGGCGGACGTCCTCGGGGTGTTCCGGGAGGCGGCGCGGACCGAGCCCGATCCCGGCCGGCTCGCGGAGCGGCTGGACGCGGCGCTCACGGCCCGCCCCGACGAGGACCGGTTCGCCACCGCGCTGCTGCTCGACGTGGCACCGGACCGGGGCCCGGTGCGGGTGGTGAACTGCGGCCACCCGCCCCCGCTGCTGCGCCGGGCGGGCCGGGTGAGCGAGCTGGAGCCCCCGTTCGCGGCACCGCCGCTGGGGCTGCTCGGGCTGACCGGCGACCAGTACCCGGCGCGGGCGTTCGACCCGGAGCCGGGCGACCTGCTGCTCCTGCACACCGACGGCGTCTCGGAGGCCCGGGACGCCGGGGGCCGGTTCTACCCGCTGGCGGAGCGGCTGCCCGGCCTGCACGGCGGGAGCCCGGCGGACCTGCTGGACGCGGTGCTGACGGACGTCGGCGCCTGGGTCGGGGACGACGGGCTGGCCGACGACGCGGCGGTGCTGGCGGTGCGCTGGGAGCTGTGACCGAGCGGCCCGGGCCAGCTGCCCAGGCAAGCCGGGAGGCCGGTCGGGCGAGCTGTCCCAGTCCGGGTGTGTCAGTGGCGTGTGCAAGGCTCGGTCTGCGGTCGGCGGGGAGCCTGCCGCCGGAGCACGGCCGACGATCGACGAGGGGACAGTGCCATGGGGAGCATGGCAAGCGGATCATTCGAGCTCACGGCGTTCGAGCCGGTGGAGGCGGAGGAGCGGGCGGGCGCGTCCTTCGGGCGGGTCCGGATCGCCAAGACCTTCGCGGGCGGCCTGAGCGGCACGAGCGAGGTGCGGATGCTCTCCGTCGCCGGCCCGTCCGGCAGCCCGGCGTCATACGTCGCAGTGGAGCACGTGACGGGTGAAGTGGACGGGCGCAAGGGCTCGTTCGTCCTCCAGCACGCGGCCTGGGACTCGACCGGCACGACGATACGCGTGGTGCCGGGCACCGGGGCGGGCGAGCTGGCCGGGATCACCGGGGAGTTCCGTCTGGCCGTCGACGAGTCCGGCGCCCACTCCTACGTCCTGGAGTACGAGCTGGATTCCGAGCCGGACCACGAGCCGGAGCACGAGCTGGAGCACGAGCTGAAGGACGAGCTGAAGGACGAGCTGGGCTGACGGCCCGCGCCCGCCGTCTCCCCGTCACCTCCTCGGCCGTGTGCCGGACCCGCCGGGCGTCCGGCGGCGCTGTCACGATGATGCGATCAGTGCACAGGCAATCAGTGCACGACCGGCATCGGAGGGTGGCGCATGCCCGACACCGCGGTGGGTCGTCCCCAGTCCACGGCCGCTGACGCGGCGACGGTCGAGGAGGTGGTCGGCCGGCTGCGGGAGATCGGGGCGGCGCTGCCCCCGGCCGACGGGGTGGCGGTCTTCAACCGGCTCTACCTCGGCGTGACGGAGGCCGTCCGCGACCGGCTGGGCGCCGGGTACTTCGCGGACCCGCCCGCGATGGCCGAGCTGGACGCGGTGTTCGCCGGGCGGTACCTGCGGGCCGTGGCCGCCGACGCGGCCGGGCGGGAGCCGCCCGCCTGCTGGCGGCCGCTGTTCGCCCTGCGCGCCCACCCGGGCGTGCACCCGCTGCAGTTCGCGCTGGCCGGGATGAGCGCCCACATCCAGCACGACCTGCCGCTCGCCGTCGTGGACACCTGTCATCACCGGGGCTGCGGCCCGGCCGACGTCGAGGAGGACTACCACCGGATCAACGGGGTGCTGGCCGACGTGGAGACGGCCGTCCGCGAGCAGCTGATGCCCGGTCCCGACCTGCTGGAGTACGCCGAACCGCTCACCCACCTGCTCGGCGCCTGGTCGGTCGAGGCCGCCCGCGAGGGCGCCTGGTCCGCCGTCGGGGCGCTCTGGGAGCTGCGGCACCTGCCGGGCGCGGCCCGGGCCTTCGCCGCCGCGCTGGACTGCTCGGTCGGGCTGCTCGGCCGCGCCCTGCTGCTCCCGCTCGGGCCGGGTGGCGCGCCGGTGGGCCCCGGAACGGCACCGGCCGGCCGGCTCCCCGAGGCGAGGAACCGGCCGGCCGGTGGATCCGCCGGAGCGCCGACGGACGGTCGGGCCAGGGCGGGCGGTCGGGCCAGGGAGGGCGGTCAGACCACCAGGAATGGCCAGGCCACGACGGGCGATCAGCCCCGACCCGGGACCGACCCGGGCGGTCAGGCCCAGCTGGAGTGCAGCGGCTTGCCCTCGGCGTAGCCGGCCGCGCTCTGGACGCCCACGATCGCCTTCTCCCGGAACTCCTCCAGGGTGTTGGCGCCCGCGTAGGTGCACGAGCTGCGCACACCGGCCACGATCGAGTCGATCAGGTCCTCGACGCCCGGGCGGGCGGAGTCGAGGAACATCCGGGAGTGCGAGATGCCCTCCTCGAACAGCGCCTTGCGGGCCCGGTCGTACGAGGAGTCCTGGGCGGTGCGGTTGCTCACCGCGCGGGCCGAGGCCATGCCGAAGCTCTCCTTGTACTGGCGGCCGTCGGCGGCGGTGTGGAGGTCGCCCGGGGACTCGTAGGTCCCGGCGAACCAGGAGCCGATCATCACGTTGGAGGCGCCGGCGGCCAGCGCCATCGCGACGTCGCGCGGGTGCCGCACGCCACCGTCGGCCCACACGTGCTTGCCGAGCCGGCGCGCCTCGGCGGCGCACTCCAGGACGGCGGAGAACTGCGGGCGGCCGACGCCGGTCATCATCCGGGTGGTGCACATGGCGCCCGGGCCGACACCGACCTTGAGGATGTCGGCGCCCGCCTCGACCAGGTCGCGGACACCGGCGGCGGCGACCACGTTGCCGGCCACGATGGGGATCTGCGGGTCCAGGCCGCGCACCGCGCGGAGCGCGGTGATCATGCTCTCCTGGTGGCCGTGCGCGGTGTCCACCACCAGCACGTCGGCGCCGGCCTCGATCAGGGCCTTGGCCTTGCCCGCGACGTCGCCGTTGATGCCGACGGTGGCGGCGATCCGCAGCTTGCCGTCCGCGTCGACGGCGGGGGTGTACAGGGTGGCGCGCAGGGCGCCCTTGCGGGTGAGGATGCCGACCAGGCGGCCCTCGGCGTCGACCACCGGGGCGAGCTTGCGGTGCGCCTCGGTGAGCTTGTCGAACGCGGCACGCGGCTCGATGCCCTCGTCCAGCGTCAGCAGGTCGCGGGACATGATGTCGGCCAGGCTGGTGAAGCGGTCCACGCCCTGGCAGTCGGATTCGGTGACCACGCCGACCGGCTTGCCGTCCTCCACGACGACGAGGGCGCCGTGCGCGCGCTTGGGGATCAGCGAGAGCGCCTCGGCGACGGTGTCGCCCGGGGCGAGGGTGATCGGGGTGTCGAACACCAGGTGGCGCCGCTTGACCCAGGAGACGACCTCGGCGATGACCTCGGTGGGGATGTCCTGCGGGATGGCGACCAGGCCGCCGCGGCGGGCGACGGTCTCGGCCATCCGGCGGCCGGCGATGGCGGTCATGTTGGCCACGACCAGCGGGATGGTGGTGCCGGTGCCGTCGTTCGAGGAGAGGTCCACGCCCTGCCGGGAGCCCACGGCGGAACGGCTGGGGACCATGAAGACGTCGTCGTACGTGAGGTCGTACGAGGGCTTGAGGTCGTTCAGGAAGCGCATGAAGGGGGCTCTCTGGCTGGGAGAAATTACACCTCGGGTGCGGTTGCGGCGATGCCGCCGGGGCGCACTCGGGCGCCCGGCACCCAACGTTCGATTCTCCGTGAGGGTGGCGGCAAAAGCCAGTTCGAGGGGTTTCGCTGGGGCTGTCCACAAACCGTGATCAATGCTCCGCGCGTAGACATGGAGGATCATCCAAGGGCTCTCCCCCACGTCCGTCTTTCGCCCCGGTCGTGGCCGCTCCCGTAGCATTCACGCGGTAACGGCGAGGCGAGCGGGAAGCGGCACCAGGCGTGGGCATCGGGCAGACGGACATCGAGCAGGGTCAGGACGAGGGCATCGAGGAGCAGATCGACTACGGTCCGGGCCTCGACCCCGAGCGCCTGGAGCTCTGCCTGGCGGTACTCGCCGAGCTGGACGAGCTGCACGTCGACCACCCGGACGCGATCACCGTCCGCAAGGCCGTCGGCGGCATATTCCGGACGCTCAAGCAGCGCCGCCGCCAGGAGACCCGGGCCCGCAAGACCGCCAATGACCGCGCGGTCACCGCCCGCACCGCCACCGGTGCGCCCACCCGGATCGACGACGAGACGGCGGGCGCCTTCGGCCTGACCACCGTCACCACCGCCGAGATCGCCGGCATCCTGGAGCGGCCGCGCTCCTGCTACACCTGCAAGGGCCGGTACACCGAGGTCGACGCGTTCTACCACAACCTCTGCCAGGCCTGCGCGGCCCTGAACCGGGGCCGCCGGGACGCCCGCGCCGACCTCACCGGCAAGCGCGCGCTGCTCACCGGCGGCCGGGCGAAGATCGGGATGTACATCGCGCTGATGCTGCTGCGCGACGGCGCCCACACCACCATCACCACCCGCTTCCCGGGCGACGCGATCCGCCGCTTCAAGGCGATGCCGGACAGCGCCGAGTGGATCCACCGCCTCAAGATCATCGGCATCGACCTGCGCGACCCGGCCCAGGTGATGGCCCTCGCCGACGAGGTCGCCGCCGACGGCCCGCTGGACATCCTGATCAACAACGCCGCGCAGACGGTGCGCCGCCCGCCGGAGTCCTACCGCGAGCTGGTCAACGCCGAGTCCGCGCCGCTGCCGGCCGGTGAGCTGCCGCAGTCCACCACCATCGGCCGCTTTAACAGCGGCAGCGTCGACCTGCCCGCGCTGCCCCACCAGGCGAGCGGCGAGGAGCGGCGGATCGCCGCCGAGGACGTCACCTCGCTCGCCCTGGTCACCGGCTCCGCCACGCCCGCCCGGATCGCGGCCGGCACCGCCATCGACGCCGGCGGCCTGGTACCTGACCTCGCGCCCACCAACAGCTGGGTGCAGACCGTCAGCGAGGTCGGCCCGGTCGAGCTGCTGGAGGTCCAACTCTGCAACTCCACCGCGCCGTTCATCCTGATCAGCCGGCTGCGCCCGGCGATGGCCGCCTCGGCGTCCCGCCGCAAGTACGTGGTCAACGTCTCCGCCATGGAGGGCGTGTTCCAGCGCGGCTACAAGGGCGCCGGCCACCCGCACACCAACATGGCCAAGGCCGCGCTGAACATGCTCACCCGCACCAGCGCGCAGGAGATGTTCGAGTCCGACGGCATCCTGATGACCGCCGTCGACACCGGCTGGATCACCGACGAGCGGCCGCACCCCGACAAGATGCGCCTCGCCGACGAGGGCTTCCACGCCCCGCTCGACCTGGTCGACGGCGCGGCCCGGGTGTACGACCCGATCGTGCGCGGCGAGGCCGGCGAGGACCTGTACGGCTGCTTCCTCAAGGACTACAAGCCCGCCAACTGGTGAGCCACCGGAGCGGATCCGGCGCAGATGCGACGGACCGGACGTGACGGCCACGGAACGGAGATGACGGCGAAGTGACCACCGCCCCCGTGCTCGGCGCCGGGATCATCGTGCCCACCGGGGACGGCCGGGTGCTGATCGGGCGGCGCACCACCGCCGGTGAGCCGCCGACCTGGAGCCTGCCCGGCGGCAAGGTCGACCCGGGCGAGTCCTTCGAGCAGACCGCGGCCCGCGAACTCGCCGAGGAGACCGGCATCGTGCTGCCGGCCGAGGCGATGCGGGTGCTCGCCGTGCACCTCGACCACGAGCTCGGACGGCCGAGGCTGACCGCCGCCGTCCTCACGCCGTTCAGCCTGGCCGAGGCGGTGGTCACCGAGCCGCACGCCTGCGCCGGCTGGGAGCGCTTCCCGGTGGACGCGCTGCCGGAGCCGATGTTCTACCCGTCCGCGCTGGTGCTCGGCAGCTGGCGGCCACACCTCGCCCCGGTGGTCCGGGCCGGGACGCACGGCTACCCCGTCGGGCACGGCTACCCCGTCGCACCCGGCTACCCCGTCGCCCGCTGACGTGCGGACGGCGGGCTAGCCGACGAGTGCTCCGAGCGCGCACGACTCTTGTGCGCGGGGGCCCGCCGGGTGGAAATTGGTGGCGCAACCGCCTTGTGCCCCCGCGCCCCTGAGGAGCCCTCAACGTGTCCAGCACACGTCGCCCGGCCCGGCCCGCGTCGCTCCCGCGGCGAACCGGCCGCCGGCTGCGGTGGGCCCTCGGTGCCCGGCACGAACCGCTCGTCCGCCCCCTCGACCGCTCCCGGGCCCGCGCCTGGCTGCTCGCCGGGCTCGGCGCGGTGCTCGCCGTCGCCGTCGCCGCGGGCGGCGCCGTGCTGCTCTACCGCGGCACCGCGCCCAGGGCCGCCGCCGAGCGGGCCCGGCTGCACCGGGTCGAGGCGGTGATCAGCAGCACCCCGGACCGCGCCGCCGGCTCCGGCGGCCGGTTCGCCGGGGGCTACAGCGACCGGATCGACGTCGAGGCCGCCTGGACGGCTCCCGACGGCACCCGGCGCTTCGGCACCGTCCAGGCCCCGCGCTCCGCCGTCGCCGGCTCGCGCGTGCCGGTCTGGACCGACCCGTCCGGCGCCGCCTCCGCTCCCCCGGTCGAGCGCGCGGCCCTCGCCGTCTCCGCCGCGTGCACCGGCACCGGCGCCCTCCTGGTCCTGCTCGCCCTCCTCACCCTCGGCCTGCGGCTGCGCCTCCAGCTGCTCGACCGCCGCGCCGAAGCCGCCTGGACCGACGGCTGGGCCCGCCTCGAACCGCTCTGGAGCGGCCGCGCGGGGCACCGCCGCGAGGACTGAGCCACCGGCTCAGCGGGGCCGGGTCCAGGCGGGCGCGGGGGTGGGCTTGGCGGCGTGGTGGGTGAGGGCGGCGACGGCGAGGAGGAGGACCAGGGCCAGGGCGAGCGCGGTGGAGACGTGTGCGTGGACGACGAGGACGGCTCCGACGAGGGCGCCGGCGAACATCCAGACCGCGGAGGCGAGACGGCGGGGGCCGGTGCGGTCCGCGGCGAGGGCGGTGATGGTCATGGTGAGCACCGTGGTGGTCAGGTCGGGGACCTTCAGGGCGCGGACCACCGCGTTCTGGCCGCCCATGGCGAAGCCGAGCAGCGCGATCAGGGTGTAGCGGGCCGGGTCGCCGGTGTGGCCGACGGCCGCGGCCAGGACGGTGCTCGCGGCGACGAGCACCGCCTGGACGGCGACGACGGCGGTCAGCAGGCGCCCCCGGTGGCCGGGCAGGCGGCGGGCGAGGTGGCCACCGGCCAGGGCGCCGAACAGGAAGGCGGCGAGCGCGGTCAGCGAGGCGGTGGCGGAGAGGTTGGCCGCGCCGGCCAGGGCGAAGCCGAGGAACACCACGTTGCCGGTCATGTTGGCGACGAAGACGTGGCCGAGTGCGAGGTAGCTGACCGCGTCCACCACTCCGGTGACCACGGTCAGCACCAGCAGCATGGGCACCAGCGGACCGTGCTCGGGGTCGGGGGTCAGCATGGGGCCTCCCAGGCGGTTCGTGTGACGGACCTTCCGTTCTACTCCCTCAGGCGAGCGCCGGGCCGCCCGGGTCCTCCGGGTCCTCGTCCAGGTGCCAGTGCAGGTCGCGGACGCCCGGTTCCAGGGACAGCCGCGAGACGACCGGTTCGAGCGCGGGGGCGACCTGCCCGGTGATCGCGACGGTGGCCCGCAGGCTGGTGGCGTCGCCGTCCTCGGTGCGGCGGGCGCGCAGGCCGGTCGGGGCGAGGCCGGAGCCGGCCAGGGCCTGGAGCAGCAGGGCCCGGATGTGGGTCTCGGACCTGCGGTCGCACTCCAGGTGGACGGTGGCGCGGCAGGTGGAGTCCGGGTCGCTGCCGGACTGCGGGGCCCGGTCGAGCAGCCGCCCGGCCGGCCGCAGCACCACGTGGACGGCGAGCACCATGAGCGTGCCGAGGACGGCCAGCTCCAGCTTGCCGGCGGCGGCCAGCACCCCGACGGCGGCCGAACACCACAGGGTGGCAGCGGTGTTGAGGCCTCGGACGCCGGCGCCGTCGCGCAGGATGACGCCACCGCCGAGGAAGCCGATGCCGGAGACGACGTAGGAGGCGACCCGGGTGGGGCTGCCGGTGTCACCGACGGCCTCGCTGTACAGGACGAACAGGGTGGCGCCCGCGGCGACCAGGGCGTTGGTGCGCAGGCCGGCCATCCGGGCCCGCCACTGGCGCTCGACGCCGATCAGTGCGCCGCAGGCGACGCCGGTGGCGAGCCGGACCAGGAAGTCGGCGGTGGTCAGGGTGTGCACGACGGCACCTCCTTCACGGGGAGGGGTACGGGCTTCACGGGGGAAGGGGTACGGGCGGGTGGCGGGCCGCTGCCCGTCCGCCCGCCCGTACGGGCTGGGGTCGGCGGGTCAGTGGCCCAGGGCGGTCTGGACGACCTTGATGATGACCATCACCATCGCCACGAGCAGGTAGGCGCGCAGGGCGCCCATGCCGGCCTTGCGGCTGGCGGACATGGCCGGCTTGTCGAGGGTCTCCAGCGGGGGCATCCGCCAGTTCTCGCGGCCGGTGCGGTCGACGGGGTCCTCCTTGGTGGCCGTGCGGCCGGCGGTGAAGGAGTACCCGGCGACCAGGACGCCCGTGACGCCGCAGCCGGCCATGATCCACAGGATCGCCTCGGAGCTGATGTCCGGCCAGACGACGGCGGCGGTCAGGATCATCGAGAGCATCACCAGGACGCCGACCACGGCCGAGGTGAAGGCGTTGGTCCTGGGCCCGTTCACCCACGGCCCGAGCACCGCCCGGTCGTTGCAGAGCAGCAGCAGGAAGACGGTCGCGGAGGGCAGCAGCACCCCGGCCAGCACCTGCACGAACTGCGTCATCAGCCCTTGCATGTGGTCGGTGGACAGCAGCGTGATCGCGGCGGCCAGGGCCACCAGGCCCGCGTAGACGGCGTAGAAGCCCTTGGCGCCCTTCACCCCGCGGTGCAGCGAGTGCTTGATGCCGAAGACGTCGCCGACCGCGTACGCGGTGGACAGCGAGACGGCGAACGCGCCGATGATGGAGGCGTCCAGCAGCGCGATCGCGAACAGCACGCCGGCGACGTGCCCGGCCTTGGCCTCGATGCCCCGGGCCACCGCGCCCGCGTCGGAGAACTGCCCGGCGCCGCCGGTGCCCGCGAAGGCCGCCGCCGTCAGGCCGATCAGCGCCGCCGCGCCGACGATGACCACGACGATGCCGATCCACAGGTCGACCTTCTCGTACCGCATGAAGCGCGGGGTGATCCGCTTGTCGATGACGTACGACTGCTGGAAGAACAGCTGCCACGGGGCGACGGTGGTGCCGACGATCGAGATGATCACCAGCATCACGGCGGCGAGCTGCCCGGATCCGCCCGGCATGGTGGGCGTCACGAAGTCATGGGCCAGCTGCGAGGTCTTCGGGTGCACCAGGAAGTAGACGGGCACCAGCAGCAGCGACCCCAGGCACAGCGTCACCGCGACCCGCTCGAAGCGCTGGAACGAGCCGGTGAACGCCGAGGCGATGATGATCGCCGCCGCGAGCACGACCGCGGCCGCCTTCGGCAGCCCGAGGTAGCCGGCCGCGAGCGTCACGCCGATGAACTCCGTGACCAGCGTCAGGGCGTTCAGCAGGAACAGGTCGATCACGCTGAACGCGCCCCAGAACTTCCCGAAGCGCTCCAGGATGAGCCGGGCGTGGCCGACCCCGGTGACGGCGCCGAGGCGCAGCACCATCTCCTGGTTCACGTACAGGACCGGGACCAGCATCAGGAGCGTCCACAGCAGCTTGGTGCCGTAGTTCTGCCCGGCCTGCCCGTACGTCGAGAACGCGCCGGCGTCGTTGTCGCCGACCATCACGATCAGGCCGGGCCCGACGATCGCGAGCAGCGTCTTCAGCCGGGCCGAGAGGCCGTGCCGGGGGGCGGTGTCGTCGAGGCGGACGGTTCCGAACGCGCCCTTGATGTCGCCGACATGGGCGTCGTCGAGGACGGCGGCGGGGGCGGCGGCAGGGGCGGCGGCGCGGGCGGGGGAAGGGGCGGCCGAGCGGGCGGCGGGGATCTTCGGGTCGAGCGTCACGTGAGTCATGGGTGGGGCCTCCCTGCCCCCTACCTTGAGGGGGCGTCAGGGGGCACGCGGCGACAACCCCCTGCGGGCGCACGGCACCGGTCCGTACGGCGGCGCTGAGCGGCGGCGGCCGGCCGTACGGGCATGACGGTGCGTCAGGACGCTCGGCTCCGGGCAGGGTTGAGTGCCGGACGGAGCGCCTGGTGGGACGCGCAGGGGGAGTTGTTACCGCGTGCCGGAGGTGATCGAGAGCATGCGGGGATGGGGGCAACTGTGGCCCGGACTACTGCAGTCCATGGTTCTCGCCTCCTCCCGGCCGGGGGCGCACCGACTGTGCGCCGCTTCACGACACGGCAAGGAGCACACCGGCCCGCGGGGGACCGGCACACCCCAACTCGTCAGAGCTTTGGCACTCCACGGCGTGTCCGGCCGACCGGCCGGAAGCCACTTGGGGTCAACCCTTAGGTCGGGAAGACCTGTCCTGAACCTGGGCGTCTCTCGACGTCGTCGGGTCAGTGGCCTGTGTCCGTGAAGACGCCTCACCGAACGAGGTGCCCTTTCACACGTTCAAAGCACGTCCACAGCGCGTTCAAAGCCGCGAACTCGAACAGCATAGCCCCCGGTTCGGGCTCCCCGGGCCGCTTTCCGACTGAACTTCGACACCTTTGTAGAAGTTTGACCGAGCCCGACGGACTTGAGCATTCCTCTCCGGCATATATAGTTCACCGACATATGCAGTCGAGTAGCTCACGAGGGGGAAGTGTGTCCCACACCGATCCGACCCGATCCGCGCCCGTCCTGTGCCTGGCCGACGTCTCCCGGGTGCACGGGCACGGCGCCGCCGAGGTGCACGCCCTGCGCGGGATCGACCTGGCCGTCCACCCGGGCGAGTTCGTCGCCGTCATGGGGCCGTCCGGTTCCGGCAAGTCCACCCTGCTGACCCTGGCCGGTGGCCTCGACCAGCCCACCGGCGGCGAGGTGCTGGTCGAAGGGGTCTCACTCGGCGGCCTCCGCCGGGGCAAGCTCGCCGACCTGCGGCGGCGGTCCATCGGGTACGTCTTCCAGGACTACAACCTGATCCCGGCGCTCACCGCCGCCGAGAACATCGCCCTGCCGCGCGAACTCGACGGCGTCCCGGGCCGCCGCGCCCGCCGGGAGGCGCTGGCCGCGCTGGAGGAACTGGGCATCGGCGAACTCGCCGACCGCTTCCCCGACGACATGTCCGGCGGCCAGCAGCAGCGCGTCGCCATCGCCCGCGCGCTCATCGGCGAGCGCCGGCTGGTGCTCGCCGACGAACCCACCGGCGCCCTGGACTCCACCACCGGTGAAGCCGTCCTCGCCGTCCTGCGCGCCCGCTGCGACGCCGGGGCAGCCGCGATGATGGTCACCCACGAGGCCTCGCACGCCCGCTGGGCGGACCGGATCGTCCACCTGCGGGACGGCGCGGTCGACTCGGAGACCCCCGGGTACCGCTCCGCCCCCTGCCCGGCCGCGGTCCACCGCCCCAACGCGACGGGCCAGGTGACGCAGTGAGGCTCGGAGCCTGGCGGGTCGCCCTGCGCATCGCCCGCCGCGACGCCCTGCGCGCCAAGGGCCGCAGCGCGCTGATCGTCGCCATGATCGCCCTGCCCGTCCTCGGCGTCACCGGCGCCGACGTGGTCCACCGCAGCGGGCAGCTCACCCCGGCCGAACGAGTCGAACGGGTGGTCGGCGGCGCGGACGCCCTGGTCACCGCGCTCAACCCGGGCCAGGCCGTCGAACAGGCCCCGGTCGCCGAGGACGGCGCCTTCGCCGTCACGCCCCGCCCGGAGCAGCAGCCCACCGCCGAGCAGCAGAAGGGCGCGAGCACCGACCCGGTCACCCTGGTCGGCTCGCTGCTGCCGCCCGGCAGCGCGCTCACCCCGGCCCGGCCCGGGCCGGAGACCGGCGCGACCTCCCCGGAAGGCCTGGTCCGCACCCTCACCACCGAGGCCGACCTCGGCGACCCGATCTGGCGCGGCCGGATCGACCTGGTCGAGGGCCGCGCCCCGGCCGCCCCGCACGAAGTGGCCGTCACCCGGGCCTTCCTGGACCACGCCGGCCTGAAGATCGGCGGCACCACCACCGTCCAGGAGCTGGACCGGACCACGTTCACCATCACCGGCGTCGTGGAACATCCGGACGAGCTCGGACGGGTCGAACTCGTCGGCCGGCCGGGTCAGTTGCTCGACCCGATGGCCGCCGCCGCGATGCCCGGCCAAGCCGCCGCCGCGCGGACGTCCACCGAACGCGCCTCCTGGCTGGTCCGGCTCCCGGCAGGGGCCGCGCTCGACTGGGCCAAGGTCCAGGCGTTCAACGCGTACGGCTACACGCTCACCGCGCGCTCCGTCGCACTCTCCCCGCCGCCGCACGCCGCCGTCCCGTACTACCGCGACGCGTACCGCTACCACGACCCGGCGGCCGACAACTCCACCAAGGTGGTCGCCGCCACCGTGACCGGCATGGCGCTGCTGGAGGTCGCCCTGCTCGCCGGGCCCGCCTTCGCGGTCGGCGCCCGCCGCTCGCGCCGCCAGCTCGCCCTGCTCGGCGCGGCCGGCGGCCGCCGGGCCCACGTCGGCGCGGTCGTGCTCGGCGGCGGCCTGGTCCTCGGCACGGCCGGGGCACTGACCGGCGTAGCGCTCGGCACCGGACTGGTCGCCGCGCTCCGGACACAGATCGAACAGGTCGGCGGCACCCGCTTCGGGCACTTCGCCCTGCCCCCGCTGGACCTGCTCGCGATCGCCGGGATCGGCCTGGTCACCGCCCTGCTGGCAGCGGCCCTGCCCGCGCTGCAGGCCGCCCGCCGCAGCGTCACCGCCGGGCTCACCGGCCGGGACACCGTCCGCGGCCCCAGCCGCTCGATCACCGTGACCGGCCTGCTCCTGGTCGTCTTCGGCGCCGTGGTCGCGATGTACGGCGCGAGCGCGGTCGAACGCGGCCAACCCGCCGTCAGCACCTACGACACCCGCACCCTCACCGTGCTCGGCGGCTCGGTGACCGCCGAACTCGGGCTGCTGCTCTGCACCCCGATGCTGGTCGCCGCGATCGGCCGGGCCGCCGGAAAGCTCCCGCTCGGACCCCGGCTCGCCCTGCGCGACTCGGCCCGGCACCGCTCGCGCACCTCCCCGGCGATCGCCGCGGTGATGGCCGCGGTCGCCGGCGCCGTCGCCATCGGGGTGTTCAGCACCAGCACCGACGCCGAGAACCGGCGCGACTACCGGCCGTCCGCCCCGTACGGCGCCGTCCGGCTCACCAGCTACGGCGAAGGGCCCCGACTCGACCAGCTGCGCGCAGAGGTGGAGAAGCAGCTGGCCGGCCTCGGCCCGCGCGGCGACCTCGCCCAGGTGGTGTACCGCTTCTGCCCCAACTGCTCCAGCACCGTCCAGCTCAAGGGGCAGGTCAACTGGCGCACCCTCGCCGACACGCCGCACCTGGCCGCCGCCGACGCCACCGTGCTGCACAACCTGTTCGGCATCCACGACCCGGCCGCCGACCAGGCACTGGCCGCCGGACAGCTCCTCGTCTTCGACCGGAACCTGATCGGCGCCGACGGGAAGGCCGTGCTCCAGATGCGCGGCGGCGGGGCACCCGTCCAGCCGGGCGAGACCCCCAAGCCCGACCTCCAGGAGGTCCCGGTCGACGCGGTACTGGTCGACAACCCGACCGCCGCCCGCTTCGCCCAGGGCATGATCCTGCCCTCCGCGCTCGCCAGGCTCGGGCTCGCCGCCCAGCCCACCGGCTCGGTCTGGCTGCCCGCCACCCCGCCCGACCGCAAGCAGCAGCAGCGCGCCGAGGCCGCCGCGATCCGGCTCGACCGCGTCGCCCAACTGGACGTCGAACGCGGCTACCAGCCCAAGAGCGACGCCCTCACCCTGGCGCTCACCGGCTTCGCCGGCCTGGTCGTGCTCGGCGCGGCCGGGATCGCCACCGGCCTCGCCGCCGCCGACTCCCGACAGGACCAGGCCACCCTGGCCGCCGTCGGCGCACCGCCGCGGATCCGCCGGACCATGGCTGGCCTGCAGTGCGCGCTGATCGCCGTGCTGGGAGCACTGCTCGGGGCGGCCAACGGGTTCGTCCCTGCGGTGGGGCTGCTGAAGTCCCGGGCGAGCGGGTTCGGGGGCCAGCCGGCGCTGATCACCGCGCCGTGGGGCGAGCTCCTGCTGGTCGTCCTCGTGCTGCCGGTGGTGGCTGGACTGCTCGCGGCACTGTTCACCAAGTCCCGGATCCCGCTCGGGCGGCGGCTGTCCTGAACCCGCACCGCCCGGTCCGACCACGGGCCGAGCACCACCCGGGCACGCCGGGCGCCCGCCTCCGCCAGCCGGGGGCGGGCGCCCGGCCCTCGCCGTACCATGGGCCGCGCTCCGGCGGCTGACGGCGTCGGGGACGATCCGTACCGGTTGGGTACGGATCGGTGCTGTTGGGTACGGTTCGGTGCTTGCGGCACGGCTCGGTGCCTGAGGTACGGCTCGGTGAGGGGGACACGGCGGTGCTACGGGGGTTCGGCGACCTGGAGGCCGAGATCATGGACCGGCTGTGGTCCTGGCACCGGCCGGCCACGGTCCGCGAGGTCGTCGACGACCTGCGGCAACAGCGGGAGGTCGCATACACCACCGTCACGACGGTCGCCGACATCCTGCACACCAAGGGCTGGCTGCGCCGCGACAAGATCGGCCGCGCCTGGGTGTACGAGCCGACCTGCACCCGCGAGGAGTACACCGCCGGGCTGATGCACCAGGCACTGGAGACCACCCCCGACCGGGCCGGCGCACTGCTCCACTTCATCGACCGGATCAGCGGGGACGAGGCCGCCGCCCTGCTCGCGGCCCTCGCCCAGGTGAAACGCCGGGACGCGGAGTGACCCTCGCGCTGCTCGGCCTCTACCTGGTGACGGTCGGCGTCCTGCTCCCCCGCCGACTGGCCGGCTCCGCCCGGCTCCAGGACCGCCCGGCGACCGGCGCGGCGCTCTGGCTCGCCCTGATGGCCTCGTTCACGGTGGCCGCGGCGCTCACGGCGCACCACCTGGCGCAGCCCCTCGCCCACGAGCCGGCGGGGCTACTCGGCCTGCTCGGCCTGCTCCCCGACGGCCTGCTCCCCGACGGCCTGCTTCCCCACGCCTTGCTCCCGCACGCCGAACACGCCGGGCCTGTCCTCCCGCACACCCACGACTGGTGGCTGCCGGCCGCCGCCGGCGCGCTGGTCGCCACCCTGGTGACCGCCGTCGGCCTGCGCACCGGCCGGGCCCGGCGGCGGCACCGGGCCCTGCTGGACGTGGTCGCCGTACGGGACGGGCGCTGGGGCGCGCTGGTCCTGGAGCACGCGCACCCGACCGTCTACTGCCTGCCCGGGCGGCAGTCCCGGATCGTGCTGTCGCGCGGGGCCCTGCGGCTGCTGGACGAGCGTCAGCTCACCGCGGCCGTCGCCCACGAGCACGGGCACATCCGGGGCCGCCACCACCTGTTCCGGCTGCCGGCGGACACCTTCGCGCTGCTCCTCGGGCCACTGCCGCTGGCCCGGGTGGGACGCTCGGAGGTGGCGCTGCTGCTGGAGATGGCGGCGGACGACGCGGCGCTGGCGCAGGTGTCGCGGACTGAACTGGCCTCGGCGCTCTGCGCGTTGGCGACCGCCGGCGCCCAGGTCTCGGGGCCGGCGCCGGGAGGGGGCCCTGATGGTGATCCGGGCGGCGGCTCGATGGGCGTGGCCTCGACCGGCGTGCTGGCCCGGGTCCGCCGACTGGCCCGGCCGGGCATCGGGCGACCGCGGCAACTGGCGTGGCGACTGGTCGAGTTGGCCCTGTCGGGACTGCCGGTGCTGCCGTACCTGCTGACCTGCGCCCCACCTCCGTAGCGAGCCTGCACGCAGAGCAGGCCGCACGCAGAGCGAGCCATACGCGCAGCAGGGCGCACGCGCGGCAGGGCCGCTGGGGAGCGGCGACGGCCCGCCCCCGCCGGAGCGGGAGCGGGCCGTCGCGGGCGCGGTCAGGCCGGGCGGACGGCGCCCATGTACTTCATCGCGGAGATCGGGAGCACCTCGATGTTCTTGCCGGTGCGCGGCGAGTGGATCATCTTGCCGTCGCCGATGTACAGGCCGACGTGGTGCAGGTCGTCGTAGAAGAAGACCAGGTCGCCGGGCTGGAGGTTGGCGCGGTCGACGTGCGGGCCGGAGTTCCACTGGTCCTGGGACATCCGGGGGATCGTCACGCCGGCCGCGCGGTAGGCCATGCTGGTGAGGCCGGAGCAGTCGAAGCTGTCGGGCCCGGTCCGGCTCCAGCCGTACGGCTTGCCGAGCTGCGCCTGGGCGAACCCGATGATGGTGGCGGCCCGGCCGCTGGCGGCCGGCACCGGGGCGTTCAGGTCGGGGCGCTCGGCGGAGCGGGAGGCGCGGTCGGCCGCGGCGGCGGTGGCGGCGGTGGCGGCCTGCTTGGCTTCGGCCTTGGCGTTCTCGGCGGACTGCTGGGCGTTGATCTTGGCGCGGTCCTCGGCGCTGAGCTTGTTGAGCGTCGCCTGGGCCTGGGCCAGCTTGGTCTGGATCTCCTTCTTCTGCTCCGCCAGCTGGGTGCCGACGGAGTCGAGCTCGGCGAGGGTGGCGGTGGCCTCGGTGCGGTCCTGGTCGAGCTTGCGCTGCTCGTCCTGGGCCTGCTTGAGCAGGTTCGCCTGGGAGTCGGAGACCTGGTTCTGCACCGAGGCGCGCTCCAGGTAGCCGGCCGGGTCGGAGTCGAGCATCAACTGGACCGCCGGGTCCATGCCGTTGGTCCGGTACTGGTCGGCGGCGACCGCGCCGAGCCGGGTGCGCAGCTCGTTCATCGCGTCCTGACCGCGGGCGACCTTCTCCTGGATCAGGTTGGCCTCGCCCTGCAGCTTCTGCTGCTTCGCCTGGAAGCCGTTGTGGCGCTCGATCGCCTGCTCGGCCTGCTCGTTGAGCTGGTCGACCTGCTCCTTGACGGAGGCGAGGGTCGGCGCGGGCTCGGCGTGGGCGGTGCCGGAGGCGAGGACCGCGCCGCCGGCCGCCATGGCCGTGGTGAGGACCGCCATGCGGGCCCGGCTGGGGGGGCTGGGCTTGCGACGCTTTCCCATGGGCGGTCGGCTCTCCTTCGGGGGAATCCGCGGAATCCGGGGGCGGCTTCGCGGGGGCCGGGGACGGGCGAAGGCGGACAGGACGAGCAACGGGGGGGTACTGCCCCACCCGCCTTCTTCTAAGTAACTTAATAGATGACTGGCGGGGTTCCGCAATCGCCCTGATCATGGCCTCACGAGGCCACGCCAGGACGCCGATCGCGTTCTGTGCCATCGACGTTGACTACGGACGCCACCGGCCCGCCGGTTCACTCGCCGCCGCCGCAGCGACACCGGCACCGACGCCCGCAGCGACATCCGTAGCGGCCCGTACGCCGCGCGCCTCCGGACGTGACACCCCGGCCGTGGCACTCCTCGCCCCCAGGAGTGCTGAGAACCCGCCAAATCGAGGCAAACGTCACAGGCGGCGCCCCTCCTGCGGCTCTGCGAACGGGCGCTAACCTGCGGACATGAAGGTCCCGCCCGAAGGGCTCCCCCTCGCTGCCGAGTTCCCGGCCGCGCACCGTGAGCAGTGGCAGCAGCTCGTCCAGGGCGTGCTCCGCAAGTCCGGTGCCCAGCCCGAGGACGGCGCCGCCGCCGAGCAGGCACTCACCACCCACCTCCAGGACCGGCTGAGCGCGCGCCCCCTGTACACCGCCGACGACACCGCGGTCGACCCCGGCTACCCGGGCTTCCCGCCGTTCGTCCGCGGCGCCCGGCCGCAGGGCTCGGCGGTCGCCGGGTGGGACGTCCGGCAGCGGCACGCCGACCCGGACCGGCGGCGCACCAACGAGGCCGTGCTCGCCGACCTGGAGAACGGCGTCGGCTCGCTCTGGCTGGAACTGGGCGGCGCGGGCCTGCCCGTGGACGCCCTGCCCGAGGCGCTGACCGGGGTGTACCTGGACCTGGCCGCCGTGGCACTCGACGCCGGCCCCGACTTCACCGAGGCCGCCGAGCAGCTGTTCGAGCTCTACGAGCGGCGCGAGGTCTCCCCCGCCGCCGCCTCCGGCAACCTCGGCGCCGACCCGCTGGGCCTGCAGGCCCGCACCGGCGACACCGCCCGCACCGACGCGCTGCTCGCCGGCGCCACCGCGCTGGCCGCCCGCTGCGCCGCCGACTACCCGGGCGTACGGGCGCTGACCGTCGACGCCCTGCCGTACCACGAGGCCGGTGCCTCGCCCGCCCAGGAGCTGGGCTGCTCGCTCGCCACCGGCGTCGCCTACCTGCGCGCGCTGACCGCGGCCGGGCTGTCGGTCGACGCCGCGCTCGGCCAGCTCGAGTTCCGCTACGCGGCGGACGCCGACCAGTTCCTGACGATCGCCAAGTTCCGCGCCGCGCGCCGTCTCTGGGCCCGGATCGCCGAGGTGTCCGGCGCCGGCCCCGAATCCGGCGCGCAGCGCCAGCACGCCGTCACCTCGCGGGTGATGATGACCGCCCGCGACCCGTGGGTGAACATGCTGCGCACCACCGTGGCCTGCCTGGCCGCCGGAGTCGCCGGCGCCGACGCCGTCACCGTGCTGCCCTTCGACAGCGCGCTCGGCCTGCCGGACGCCTTCGCCCGCCGGATCGCCCGCAACACCCAGTCGATCCTGCTGGAGGAGTCCCACCTGGCCCGGGTGATCGACCCGGCCGGCGGCTCCTGGTACGTCGAGCAGCTGGGCGAGGAACTCGCGCAGGCCGCCTGGGCCTGGTTCCAGGAGATCGAGCGGGCCGGCGGCCAGCAGGCCGCCCTCACCGACGGACTCGTCGGCGAGCGGATCGCCGCGACCTGGGCGGAGCGCTCGACCCGCCTCGCCAAGCGGCGCGAACCGATCACCGGCGTCAGCGAGTTCCCGCACCTGGACGAGCAGCCCGTGGTCCGCGAGCCGGCCCCGGCCGCGCTCTCCGGCGGCCTGCCGCGGGTGCGCCGCGCCGAGGCGTACGAGGCGCTGCGGGACCGCTCGGACGCCCACGCCGCCGCGAACGGCGCCCGCCCGACGCTGTTCCTCGCCTCCATCGGCACCGCCGCCGCACACACCGCGCGCACCACCTTCGCGGCCAACCTGTTCCAGGCGGGCGGGATCGCGACGACCTCCGTCGAGTCCGTCGACCCGGCCGCGTTCGCCGAGGCCTTCCGGGCCTCCGGCGCGAGCGTCGCCTGCCTGTGCTCCAGCGACGCCCTGTACGGCGAGCACGCCCCGCAGGTGGCCGCCGCCCTGAAGGCCGCCGGCGCCGCCAAGGTGCTGCTGGCCGGGCGGCCCGGCGAAGTGCCCGACGGAGTGGACGAGTTCATCCATGCGGGCGGGGACGCGGTCGCCGTCCTGACCGCCCTGCTCGACCTGATCGGAGTGGCCCGATGATCCCTGACTTCACCGGAATCGGGCTGGACGGCGGCGCCCCCGCGGCCGCCACCGCGGATGCCCCTGCGGACACCCCTGCGGACGCCCGCGCGGATGCTCCTGCGGCCACCACCGCGGCCGCCGCTGACGAGCGCTGGCAGGCCGCCTGGCGGCAGGCCACCGGCAAGGACGTCGACGAACTGCTCTGGGACACCCCCGAAGGCATCGCCGTCAAGCCGCTGTACACCCCGGCCGACCTGGCCGGGCTGGACTTCCTGGACACCTACCCTGGCATCGCCCCGTACCTGCGCGGGCCGTACCCGACCATGTACGTCAACCAGCCGTGGACGGTCCGCCAGTACGCGGGCTTCTCCACCGCCGAGGAGTCCAACGCCTTCTACCGCCGCAACCTCGCGGCCGGCCAGAAGGGCCTGTCGGTCGCCTTCGACCTGCCCACCCACCGCGGCTACGACAGCGACCACCCGCGCGTCACCGGCGACGTCGGCATGGCGGGCGTCGCCATCGACTCGATCTACGACATGCGCCAACTGTTCAACGGCATCCCGCTCGACAGGATGTCGGTGTCGATGACCATGAACGGCGCCGTGCTGCCCGTCCTGGCGCTGTACATCGTCGCCGCCGAGGAGCAGGGCGTACCGCCGGAGAAGCTGGCCGGGACCATCCAGAACGACATCCTCAAGGAGTTCATGGTCCGCAACACCTACATCTACCCGCCGCAGCCGTCGATGCGGATCATCTCGGACATCTTCGCGTACACCTCGCAGAAGATGCCCCGGTACAACTCGATCTCCATCTCCGGCTACCACATCCAGGAAGCGGGCGCGACAGCCGACCTGGAGCTCGCCTACACCCTCGCCGACGGCGTCGAGTACCTGCGCGCGGGCCTCGACGTGGGACTGGACGTGGACGCCTTCGCGCCCCGGCTCTCGTTCTTCTGGGCGATCGGCATGAACTTCTTCATGGAGGTCGCCAAACTGCGCGCGGCCCGGCTGCTCTGGGCCAAGCTCGTCCGGCAGTTCGACCCGAAGAACGCCAAGTCCCTTTCGCTGCGCACCCATTCGCAGACCTCGGGGTGGTCCCTGACCGCTCAGGACGTGTTCAACAACGTCACGCGCACGTGCGTCGAGGCGATGGCCGCCACCCAGGGCCACACCCAGTCGCTGCACACCAACGCCCTCGACGAAGCACTCGCCCTGCCCACCGACTTCTCCGCGCGCATCGCCCGCAACACCCAGCTGCTGCTGCAGCAGGAGTCCGGCACCTGCCGGGTCATCGACCCGTGGGGCGGCTCCGCGTACGTCGAGAAGCTCACCAACGACCTCGCCGCCAGAGCCTGGCAGCACATCCAGGAAGTCGAGGCCGCCGGCGGCATGGCCAAGGCGATCGACGCCGGCATCCCCAAGATGCGCGTCGAGGAAGCCGCCGCCCGCACCCAGGCACGCATCGACTCCGGCCGCCAGCCCGTGATCGGCGTCAACAAGTACCGGGTGGACAGCGACGAGCAGATCGACGTCCTCAAGGTCGACAACTCCGCGGTGCGGACCGCGCAGATCGAGAAGCTGCGGCGGCTGCGCGCCGAACGCGACGAAGCCGCGTGCCAGGACGCGCTGCGCGCGCTGACGGCGGCCGCCGAGGCCGGACCGCAGCGCGACGGCTCACTCGACGGCAACCTGCTGCACCTGGCCGTCAACGCCGCCCGCGCCAAGGCCACCGTCGGCGAGATCTCGGACGCCCTGGAGAAGGTGTACGGCCGCCACTCCGGCCAGATCCGTACCATCTCCGGTGTGTACCGAGACGAAGCGGGCCCCTCGGCCCCCCTCCAGCGCACCCGCGACCTGGTCGAGCGGTTCGAGCAGGCCGAAGGCCGGCGGCCGCGCATCCTGGTCGCCAAGATGGGCCAGGACGGCCACGACCGCGGCCAGAAGGTCATCGCCACCGCCTTCGCCGACCTCGGCTTCACCGTCGACGTCGGCCCGCTCTTCCAGACCCCGGCCGAGGTCGCCCGCCAGGCCGTCGAGGCCGACGTCCACATCGTCGGCGTGTCGTCTCTGGCCGCCGGCCACCTCACCCTGGTGCCCGCACTGCGCGCCGAACTCGCCGCGGCGGGGCGCGAGGACATCACCATCGTCGTCGGCGGGGTCATCCCCCCACAGGACTTCGACGCGCTCTACGAGGCCGGCGCGGCAGCGGTCTTCCCGCCCGGCACGGTCATCCCCGAAGCGGCGTACGACCTGCTGGAGTCCCTGGCCGCCGACCTCGGCCACGAGCTGTGAGCCGGGATCTGTGAGCCGGGACCTCTGAGCCATGCCACCGAGGACGATCGATCTCGACGCCTACGTGACGGGCGTCCTGGACGGCTCGCGCGCCTGGATCGCGCGAGCCGTCACCCTCGTCGAGTCCACCCGGCCCGACCACCGCACGCTCGCCCAGCAGCTGCTCCAACGGCTGCTGCCGCACGCGGGCGGCGCGGTCCGGGTCGGCATCACCGGGGTGCCGGGCGTCGGCAAGTCGACCTTCATCGACTCCTTCGGGTCGATGCTGACGGCCGCGGGCCACCGGGTCGCGGTGCTCGCCGTCGACCCGACCTCCAGCCGGACCGGCGGCTCCATCCTGGGCGACAAGACCAGGATGGAACGCCTCGCCGTCGACCCCGCCGCCTTCGTCCGACCCTCCCCGACCTCGGGCACGCTCGGCGGGGTCGCCAAGGCCACTCGGGAATCCATGGTGGTGATGGAGGCCGCCGGATACGACGTGGTGCTCATCGAGACGGTCGGCGTCGGCCAGTCCGAGACGGCGGTGGCCGGGATGGTCGACACCTTCCTGCTCCTCAGCCTCGCCCGGACCGGCGACCAGCTGCAGGGCATCAAGAAGGGCGTCCTGGAACTGGCGGACGTCATCGCCGTCAACAAGGCCGACGGCCCGCACGAGCCGGACGCGAAGGCTGCAGCCCGCGAACTCGCGGGCGCAATGCGGCTGTTGCAGCCCCCGGACGCCGCGTGGACCCCGCCGGTACTCACCTGCAGCGGGCTCGACGGCGCCGGCCTCGACGTCCTCTGGGAGCGGCTGCAGCAACACCGCAAGGTGCTGGACGCCACCGGGGCCCTGGCCGCCAAGCGCCGCGACCAGCAGGTGGAGTGGACGTGGGCCATGGTCCACGACCAGCTCTACGCGCGACTGCACGAGAGCCCCGAAGTACGGCGCCTCGCCGATGAGTTGGAAACTCGGGTCCGCGCCGGCACCCTCCCGGCAGGACTGGCCGCCCAACAGATCCTGGACGCCTTCTTCGGCTGACCGAGAACCCGAAGGCCGGGCGCCGTGCCCCACCCATGCGTGGGGCACGGCGCTTCGACGGTTTCGGAGTACTCGAACCACACCACCTTGCCTGCCCCCGCCGAGTACCACCCCCACGCGTGCGCCAGCGCCTCCACGAGCAGGAGGCCGCGCCCGCCGGTCGATTCGGCATCACACTCCCGAACCGGCAACTCACCACACTGGTCGGCGACTTCGACACGAACCCGCCCGGCCATCCACCGAACCGTCACGGTACAGCGCGCCCTGGCATGCAGCAGCGCGTTGGCGATCACCTCGCTCGCACACAGCTCCAGTTCCCGCAACGCGTCGTCCGACAGCGGCACGCCCCACTCCCGTACGATCGCCACCACCAACCGCCGCGCCGCCGGCACGGCGCCGGCCCCCGGCGGCTCATCCCACTCCAGCGGAACCGGGAATCGCGCATTGTTGAGCGGGCTGACGACCACGTTCCACCCCATTGCTCCTCCATCACCGCAGATGGACAGTTGCCGCCGACGAACGGCAGCGAAAGGGACTCCACCCATAGCTCTCCGCAATGGTGGCAGCACCGAAAGTAGTCGCAGGAAAACTGTGAGTCAAGTGAATCTGCTACTCGCAGACCTTCACCGAGTCATGCGAGACTCAACCGATTCAGGAAGGGGAGAACCATGGGATTCGGTCTGGTTGTGCGCTTCGTCGCCCACGACGCGGCAGCTGCCCACGACTTCGACACCCTGGCGGCGCAGGCCCTCAAAGGCATCCGCACCCAGGAGCCCGGAACGCTCGTCTACGTCAACCACGCCGTGCCAGACGAACCTCGCGTCCGGATCTTCTACGAGCTGTACGCGGACCGTGCGGCGTTCGAGGAACACGAACGCCAGCCGCATGTCCGCCGGTTCCTGGCCGAACGTGGCCAGTACCTCGAATCATTCGAGGTCACGTTCCTCGATGAGATCTCCGGCAAGGGCTCATCGGGCGACAAGGCCGCCCGATGAGCCCTGAGGAGCAGCAGGCGTTCGGCGCCCGAGTCGCCCAGCTCCGCAAGAGCCGAGGCATGAGGCAGGATCAGCTCGCCGCCGCCATCAACCGAACCGCCAGCTGGGTGTCGCAGGTCGAGCGCGGTGTCCAGCCCGTGGTCCGCCTCGACGTGCTCCAGTTGCTGGCGAACGGCCTCGGCGTGTCAGTCCAGACGCTGCGGGCCGATGCGCCATCGCCCGCAGCACCCGCACCGCAAGCAGGAGAACGGACCAACGACCTTGACCTGGTTCGGCTCTCCCTCTCGGGCCATCCGGCCCTCGATGCGCTGCTCGATGAGCAGCGCCAGACAGCCACACCCGAGATTGCCGAGCTGACCGCTGCCGTCGAGCAACTCTGGCATCTGACACACGACGCGCGATTCGCCGAGCTGGGCACGGCCATCACCGGCGTTCTGCCGCGTTTGGAGAAAGCAGCTCGGACCGCCACCGCGAACGAACGTCCCGAGGTCCACCTGCTGCTCAGCCAGGCCTACCAGGCAGTCGCAGCAGCCTTCGTGCGCCAGGACGAGGCCGATGCTGCCTGGGTGGCCGCTGATCGCGCCATCCGCGCCGCCGAGCAGTCCGGACAACCACTGCACGTCTTCGCCGGCGTCTACCGTCTCGCTCACGCGTTCGTCCGGCTCCAACGGCTGGACCAGGCAGAACATTCGGCAGGAAGTGCGGTGGCAGCCCTGCGGGCATACACCTCGAAGGCCGACCCGCTGCCTGAAGCACTTTCCGTTCTCGGCGCGCTCCACCTTGTCCTCGCGCTGGCCGCCGCCCGCGCCGGCCAGCGCGAACGAGCCCACCAGGAACTCGCGAACGCACGAGGCGTCGCGGAGCAACTCGGCGAGGACCGCAACGACTTCAACCTGGAGTTCGGCCCTACGAACGTCGAGATCCAAACCGTCTCCTTGGCCGTCGACCTCGGCGACGCAGGTGAGGCCCTGGACCTGGGTCTCCGAATCGACGCCGGCCGGCTCTCGACCGAGCGGAGGTCCAGGCTGCTGATCGACCTTGGCCGCGCTCACGCCCAGCGTCGACACCTCGGGGAGGCCATCGATTGCCTCCTCCGAGCAGAGGAGTTGGCACCGGAAAGCGTCCGAGGTCACGTGGGCGCTCGGGCCACGATCCGCGAGCTCATCCTAATCGCCGGCCGGAGCGCACCATCGGCGCTGGTGAAGCTCGCCAAACGCGCCAACGCAACGGGGTGACGAGGTGCGGATCGGGATCACGGGGCATCGCGGATCGACGGCCGACACCGAGGACTAGGTCCTGGGCATCGATCTAGCAGAAACGGTGAGCAGCCAGCCAACCGGTCAGGACGAGAGCGGAGCTGGCGAAGCCACCTCGCCGTCCGCTACCTCCATGACGACGTCGCCCCTTGGCTGGACGGTACCTGGAGTGAAGCCGTCGGCCGGGAGCTGTTCGCAGCCACCGCGCACGGACCCGATGCAGCCCGCCGGTGCCGCGCTCCTGCGACTCGCGTGGCAGCACCGAGGGTCGCTGTTGCCCGGGTGGTAGGGCGTCTCACGGGGTGGTTTGGACCGGGAAGCCGGTGGGGCGGCCCTGGGCCTTCAGCCAGGTGAGGACCTGGTCGAGGGCGTCGACGGTCTGCTGGCGGTCGCCGCCGCCGTCGTGGAACAGGAGGGTCGGGCCGTTGTGGATCTCCTTCTTCACCGTGTCCACGATGGTGGCGGTGCCGGGCTTGCTGAAGTCCTTGGAGTCGACGTTCCAGCCGAGCGGGCGCATGCCGTTCGCGGCGGCGATGCGCCGGCTGTCGGGGGTGAACGAGCCGCCGGGGGCCCGGTAGTAAAGCACCTTGGCGCCGCCCGCGGCGTCCTCGATCATCTTCTTCGCGTCCAGGATCTCCTTCTCCTGGTAGGCGACGGGCTTCTTGTCCATCGTGGTGTCGTGGTGCACGGTGTGGTCGCAGAGCCGGTGGCCGGCCGCGACGACCTGCTTGACGAGGTCGGGGTGGGCCTTGGCCTGAGGTCCGATCATGCAGAACGTCGCCGTCACGCCGTGCCGCTTGAGGACGTCGAGGACCTTCGGGGTCCACGTGGGATCGGGTCCGTCGTCGATGGTGATGTTGACGGCGTTGCCTCCGCTCTCGGAGGCGTGGGCTATGCCGTCGGGTATGCCACCCGGCTGCTGCGTCCCGCCGTCTCCGCCGTTGGTGCCCGCCCCGTCGCCACCGTTGGCGCTCTCGCCGCCGCTGCCGTCGCCGGACTCGCCCTGCTCCTGTGCGCTGTTCTGCCGGGGGGTGGCGTCCGAGTCGGTGAGCGTCGCGACCCCCCAGGCGCCCACCGTCAGAGCGACGGCCGCCGCCGCGAGGGCCACTCGGCTGCCGGCCAGATTCTTCATACGTGCTTTGGCGTCCATCGGTTGACTGCTCCCCCACCCGTCTTCGAGCTTTCCGAGGTTGATGACGTGAACCGGATCGGTGGGGTTCCCCGTTTTTCACTTCGTCGCAGGTGGCGGCCTTGGCCGTCGGCCTCACGCATGAGGCCCCGGGCCGCGCGCGCGGTCCGGGGCCGTTCGGCCGGCGAGGGTCAGGCGCTCTTGACGGCCGTGAAGCGGGCGGACACGTCCTGCCAGTTGACGACGTCCCACAGGCGGGTGACGTAGTCGGGGCGGACGTTGCGGTACTGCAGGTAGTAGGCGTGCTCCCAGGCGTCGAAGGCCAGCAGCGGGGTGGTGCCCTGGCCGACGTTGCCGTGGTGGTCGTAGACCTGCTCGACGATCAGGCGCTTGGCCAGCGGCTCCCAGGAGAGGATGCCCCAGCCGGAGCCCTGGACGCCGGTGGTGGCGGTGGTGAGCTGCTTCTTGAAGGCCTCGAAGCTGCCGAAGTGCTCGGTGATGGCGTCGGCCAGTTCGCCTTCGGGGCGGTCGCCGCCCTCCGGGGAGAGGTTCTGCCAGAACAGCGAGTGGAGGACGTGGCCGGACAGGTGGAAGGCGAACGTCTTCTGCAGGCCGACCAGGCCGCCGAGCTGCTCCTTGTCGCGCGCCTCGGCGAGCTGCTCCAGGGTGTCGTTGGCGCCCTTGACGTAGGCGGCGTGGTGCTTGGAGTGGTGCAGCTCCAGGATCTCGGCGGACATCGCCCGCTCGAGCGCGGAGTAGTCGTACGGCAGGTCGGGAAGCGTGTAGGCGCCCATGGTGGGACACAGCCCTTTCGACGGATGGTGATGATCGTGCCGGGACAACACTATTGCGTATGAGTTGCAAGAACGCTGCATGGGCTCCTGCTTATTCCCGTCGAAAGCTCAACAGGGCGACCTCCGTCAGGGTCTGACAAGTTTTCCGCTCCCGGGCCTTCCCGCAGCCATCGCGGGTGTGCCATTTTACATGTCACACATTGGAGCGCCCGCGTCCCCAACCACGCGGCCACTACCGGCCCCACCGGCCCGGAGGCCCCCACCCATGCGTCCCTTCCGCATAGCGAAGGCGAACGCGCGCAGAGTCCCTGCGCTCGGCGCCGCCTTCTTCCTCGCCCTCGGACTCTTCGCCCCCCAGGCCCACGCCGCGGACAAGCCGTCGGCCCCCGCCCCCGCCCCCGCCGCCAAGGCGGCCGCGCCCCGCGCGATCCCCGTGCCCAAGTCCCCCGACACGCCCAAGGACGCCCGGCCGCTGGCCGCGGACCCGCAGGCCAAACCCGACGCCCCGACGGCGGGCAGCACCGTCGGTGCGAACGCCGGCAAGCCCAAGCAGCTCACCGCCAACGCCTGCGACGTCTCCGCCTTCACCGGCAACTCCGGTGCCGCGCTGGTCCAGCAGGTCAAGTCGGCCGGGCTCGACTGCATCAACACGCTGTACAACCTCACCGGCAACAACGCCAAGGGCGCCTTCGACGAGGCCCAGATGACCACCGTCGCCAACGCCCTGCGCGACGTCTCCGCCGCCTACCCCGGCGACGACTCCACCTCCGCCGGGCAGTTGGTGGTCTACCTCCGCGCCGGCTACTACGTGCAGTGGAACCAGCCCGACGTCGTCGGCTCGTACGGCAGCAACCTGCAGACCGCGATCCGCGGCGCGCTGGACGGCTTCTTCGCCGCCCCGCACAGCAAGGACGTCACCGAGGCCAACGGCCAGACCCTCGCCGAGGCCGTCACCCTGATCGACAGCGCCCGGGAGAACGCCCGCTACACCGGCGTCGTCAAGCGGCTGCTGAACGACTACACCGGCGCCTGGACCGGCTCGATGGCCGCCGCCGTCGGCAACACCGAGACCGTCATCCGCCGCGGCCTCGAACTGCCGGCCTTCACCACCGCCCTGCAGGCCGACCCGTCCTTCGCCACCACCATGGCGTCCTTCGTCACCCGCAACGGCTCCCAGCTCAACGGCTCGGACCTGGTGACGAACGTCGGCATGCAGATCGGCAACCTGCTCTCCCAGGACGCGCTCAAGCCCCAGGCCCGGCCACTGGTCAAGGACCTGATCAACCGCTACCCGCTGGTCGGCGCCACCGGCCCGCTCACCATGAACCTGGTCTGGTTCGCGGAGAACAAGGACGCGGGCAACTGCGCCTACTACGGCACGTGCGACCTGCCCACCCGGCTCGTCCCGCTCGTGCTCACCGTCGACCACACCTGCAACGCCCACCTGCGCATCCGCGCCCAGGACATGACCGCGCAGCAGCTCGCCGACACCTGTACCAGCCTCATCAACGAGGACACGTTCTTCCACGGCGTGGTCAAGGACAACGGCCCGGTCGCGAACGACAACAACACCAGCCTCGAGGTCGTCGTCTTCGACGACTACTACAACTACAGCCTCTACGCCTGGGAGATGTACCACATCGCCGTGGACAACGGCGGCATGTACGAGGAGGGTGATCCGGCCAAGGTCGGCAACCAGGCCCGCTTCATCGCCCACGAGGCCTCCTGGCTGCGCCCCCAGTTCCAGATCTGGAACCTCAACCACGAGTACACCCACTACCTCGACGGCCGCTACGACTTCTACGGCGACTTCGAGGCCGGCATGACCACCCCGACCGTCTGGTGGGTCGAGGGCCTCGCCGAGTACATCTCGTACAGCTACCGGGGCGTCCACTACGACGACGCGGTCGCCCAGGCCGGCAAGGGCACCTACGCGCTGAGCACGCTCTTCGACAACACCTACGCCAACTCCGACTCCACCAAGGTCTACAACTGGGGCTACCTCGCGGTGCGTTACATGCTGCAGTCGCACCCGCAGGACGTGACCGCGCTGCTCGGCAAGTACCGCGTGGGCGACTGGAACGGCGCCCGCGCCCTGCTCAAGACCACCATCGGCACCGCGTACGACGCCGACTTCGCCACCTGGCTCAAGGCCTGCGCCGCCGACAACTGCGGCTCGCTGCCCACCAGCCAGGCCCCCCTGTGCACCGCCGCCGACGCCCGGCAGTTCGACAAGAACTGCCGCCGCGACGGCGTGGCCGCCACCACCGGGAACTACAGCTACAGCTTCCTGAACCTGCCCGCCGGGGTGAAGCAGCTGACCATCACCACCAGCGGCGGCACCGGCAACGCCGACCTCTACTACAACGGCGGCGCCTGGGCCACCACCGGCTCGTACCAGGCCAAGTCGGCCAACAGCGGCAACGGCGAGACCCTGACCATCGCCAACCCGCCGTCCGGCTGGGTGTACTTCAGCCTCTACGGCCAGCAGGGCTTCAACGGCGTCACCGTCACCACGACCTACAACTGACCTACAACTGACCGACCCGGCAACCCGGCACTCCCGTACCTACCGAGGGCCCCGCGGCGACGCGGGGCCCTCCGCCGTTTCCGCCCACGCCGCGCCCACCACCCATGTCACCCGGCCTGGAGTGGGGTTATAACGATCCGCCCAGCAAATGCGCCGTTAATGTTGCGCAGAGATTAAATCCACGATGTCCAAGGGGTGTCAGGGACGGCGGCCTTCGGTTAGGGTCCAGAACCAGATGAAGCGGTCCGGATTCCATTGCCGGAATACCGGATTCGCCGAACGCCCAGGGCGTGCCCGCCTGGCGTGCCCGCTATCACGGAATGGAGAACACCCATGAAGATGATCAAGGCGATCGCCAAGAAGTTCAAGCGCAACGAGGACCTCTCCGCCCACGCGTGGGTCCTGCACGTCATCTGACGCACCATCACCGGCGGGGGGCGCGGCCGAGCCGCCGCCCCCCGCCGGTACCGGGCGGAACCCGCATTTCACCGCCATTCCGATAAGGCTGGATTCCCGTGGGAGAAGTGGAAGAAGTGGAAGAAACGGCGCCGGCCCCGCTGTGCCCCCATTCCGTCGTCTACGCCCCGAGGATCCGGGGCCTACTGGCCCGGAATGAAAAGGTATTCCGGATCGACGCGACCACGGTCGGAATCTCCGACCGCGACCTGATGGCCGAGGTCGTCGCGGCGCGCCCCGTGCTGTCCACCGAACGCTCCGTCTACAAGCCCGCCGCCGGCGCCGACATCCACCACGACAGCGCGACCCGGACCATCCGCGCGCTGGGCCAGGACGTGCTGGCGGGCATCCGGACGCCACCGCCCCCGATCCGCGGACTGTCCGGCCGCTGGCCGTACGCGGCCACCTCCCACCTGCGCCGGTGGCTCTACTCGTCCGACCCCCTGCCGGTCTCCCTGCTGTCGAGACGCGGCGTCACGCGCTCCGACACGCTCTCCCGGATCGTCGACCGCGCCGTCACCGTCTGGCCGGGATCCGAGGCCGAAGGCAGGTCGACCGCACTGGCCGAGCTGATCCGCGGTGCGTCCGACCCGCTGGACCGAAGACAAGCCATCGCGATGTACCGGCGCGCGACGGCCACCCTCTGCGACGGCGTGGCCGCACTGGCCGGCAACGCGCTGTGGCTCCTGCGACAGGAACAGGAACAGGAACGAGGCGGGGAGCGGGCACCGGACGGGGAGGCGGCCCGCACCGACCTCACCGCGGTCCTGTGGGAGACGCTGCGGCTGCTCCCGCCCGCATGGATGCTGTGGCGCAACGGCGGAGAGGCGTACACCGGCCTGCACCCCGAGATCCGCGCCGAGGACAACGTGGCGCTGCTCCCGCTCCTGATGCACCGCCACCCCGACTACTGGCCGGACCCACTGGAGTTCCGGCCCGAACGGTGGACCGGGGTGGCCGACCCGGAGAAGACGCCCGCGTTCATGCCGTTCGGGTTCGACGGCGCCCGCTGCTGGGCCAAGCACCTGGTCGTGCCCCTGGCCGCGCGCCTGCTGACCACCGCCCTCGACGACGGAATCGTCATCCGCAGACCGCGGCAGGACGCGCCCGTTCCCCTGCGCTCCCTGCTCTCGGTGCGGTTCGAGGCATCCGTCGGCGCGTGAGCGCACCGAGCGTGCGCACCGCGCAGCCCGACACCGCCGGACCCTCGCCGGACACCCCACCGGCTGCCGCGCAGGACACTTCGCCGGACACCCCCACCGGACACCCCCACAGGACACGCCATGGAATCGCCCACGCTCGCCGCCTGGGTAGGCGACCTCGACAGCTTCGCCCGCCGCCAGTGGCAGCGCGAACCCGCCGTCTTCACGCCGGGGCGGCCCGCCTCCCCGTTCGACCTCGACGCGTTGGACGCCGCCTTCGACGGGGGGCTGCTGCGCGCCCCCTACCTGGAGATGGTCCGCTCCGACAAGGTCGTCGTCCCGCCCGACGCCTACACCACGTCCCGCGTGGTCAACGGCGTGCCGCACGACGGCTTCGCCGACCGCGCCAAGGTCATCGCCCGCCTGCGCGCCGGGGCGACGCTGCTGCTGCGGTGCGTCGACCAGTGGCACCGGCCGACGAGCGAGCTGGTGACCCGACTGTCCGAGGAACTCGACCGGCGCGTGGAGGCGTTCTTCTTCCTCACGCCCGCCGGCGGCCAGGGGCTCGCGGTGCACCGCGACGACGCCGACGTGTTCGTCCTCCAGGCGGCCGGCCGCAAGACCTGGTACGTGCACGACGCACCGGCGGTGGCGGACTGGTCGCTGGGAGAACTCCCGGACGACGAGCGCTCGCCCCGGCTCCTGCACAGCGTCCTCGAACCCGGCGACGTGCTCTACGTCCCGCGCGGCTTCGCGCACCGCGCGGTGGGCGCGGCCGGGCTGTCCGCCCATCTGTCGCTGACGGTCCGCGACCTCTCCCTGCAGGACCTGCGGACGGCCCTCGGACAGCGGCTGGCCGAAGGGCTGGACGTCCCCGCGCGCCCGCTGGGCGAGGCCGCGATCGCCGACGCCTGCGCCGCGCTGCTCGGCCACGCCCGGGCGGAGCTCGACACGGTCGAACCGGCGGACCTGCTGGCGGAGGCACGCGCGGCCGAGGCGCGGCGGCGGGCCACGCCCGCACCGGCGGAGACCTTCGCCGAGGCGGCCCGCACCTGGGCGGCCGCCGAGCCCGGCGCCAGGCGCAAAAGGCACGCCGGGCGCGCCGGGCTGGAGGCCGCCGGCCGCACCTGGCGCAGGCTGCGCGACGCGGCACGCCCGGCGGACTGACGCACTCCTGGTGGGCGTGGCGGGGGCGGCAGCGGTGCCGGTGGGCACTCTGCGGGGGCGGGCTGCCGGTGCGGACCCCGATCCTGGCAGCGGTCCGCGCCGGTGTCCGGCGTGTCTCGGCCGGTCTCACTCGATCCGGTCGATTCCGTGTCAGGGACGGCGGGTTGGTGGCAGTCGATCACTGCGAGGGTTCGCGATGTTCGATTCCACGGGATGCCCGAAGGCGGACCGAGCACCAGATGATCCGGTGATCGGAAGGGCTTACCGACCAAGTCGCCCGATCGGCGGGGTCGGGCGGGCAGGAGTGGTCGGGCGGGCAGACGGGGTCGGGCGGGGCGCGGGCGGTCAGACCGTCACCGGAGGGTGGAGGGCGAGGAGGGACGGCACCCGGTCCGGGGCGGCCAGGCGGAGGAGGCCGTGGCCGATGCCCGCGAGGCCGACCATGAGGGAGGGGCTGTGGACGCCGTGGGGAAGGCCGCAGACCCAGCCGCGGGTGTCGAGGGCGTCGAGGGTGGCGTGGGCCTGGGCGTGCCAGGGGGCGCCGGCGAGGTGGAGGGGTTCGAGGTTGCCGAGGTCGCCGTGGCAGAGGGAGAAGTTGAGGCCGAAGCCCTCGCGGCGCACGGTGTCGAGCGCGGTGTCCCGTTCCTTGCGCAGCAACTCGCCGCCGCCCGGGAGGAGTTCGGCGAGTTCGATCCTGGCGAGGGCGATGCCGGAGGCGCCGTGGCACCAGAGGGTGGGGAAGGACGGAGCGTGCGGGCCGCCGTCCTCGCGGACGTCGCGCCAGTTGGCGGCGGCCGGGTCGAACAGGGTGCGCTCGTACTTCAGCGCGGCGAGGGCGAGTTCGGGCGGCTCCGGATCGCCGAGGCGGCGGCCCGCGCGGGCGAGGGCCCAGGCGATGCCGGAGCCGCCGTGGGCGAAACCGGCCAGCGGGCGGCGCGCCGTCCCGGCGAGGGAGGCGGGGAGCCAGCCGACGCCGCCGTCGGGGTGCGGGGTGGCAGTCCGGGCGAGGCGGTCGGCGCAGGCGACGAGGGCGGCGGTGACGGCCCTGCCCGGCCGGACGGCCTCCCACGCGAGCAGGCCGGCGATGGTGCCCGCGTTGCCGGAGAGCAGGTCGTGGAGGGTGTCGTCGGGCGCGGTGGCCGCAATGCGGTCGATCACCAGCCCGGCGAGGACGTCCAGTTCGGCGTCGGGGCGGGCGGCGTCGGGGCTGGCGGCGCCGGGCCGGTCGGCGGCGAGGTGGGCGAGGGCGTAGAGCAGGCCGCCGGCGCCGGACAGTCCGCCGCCGAGCCGGTCCGCACGTCGACGGATCTGGTGATGCAACGTCAGTTCCGCTGCAGCGGCTGCAGATCCGTGATCCCGGTCGCCGGTGACGACGGCGAGCTGGTGCAGGAAGAGGACGATGCCTGCGGTGCCGCTGTACAGGTCGGGGCCGAGCTCGGCGGAGGCCCAGCGGCCGGGCGGGGTCCAGTTGGGGCCGGCCCAGGCGAGGTCAGCGCCGCCCCGGTAGGCCTCGCGGAGCAGCTGCTCGCCCGCTTCCACCGCCTTGGCGAGCGCGCGGACCGCAACGTCCTCTCCCCCTTCGGACGGCAGGTCGCCCGCCACCGCGAGCACCGCCCGGCGCGGTTCGCGCGCGCCGTCCGCCGTCGTCACCGAGAGCCGCAGCAGCTGGAGTTGCCGTGCGAGGTCGTCCTCGCCGAGACCTTCCGCCTTGGCGAGCGCGAGGTCGAGGGCGGGCCGGTCGGCGGCCTCCGGGATGACGGCGCCGGTGGCGGAGCGGGCGTCGACGCCGTCCGGGCGGATGGTGAAGACCGGCACGTCGCCGCGCCACAGGTCGGCGCGCTCGTGCTCGACGAAGGCGAGCGCGTGCTCCTCCCACCCGGCGAGCGCCCAGAGCCGGTCGAGGTGGCGGTCCTGGTCGAGGGCGTCGCGCAGCAGGTCCGGGTGGCAGGCGGTGTTGAGGAGGCTGCGGTACTCGAAGGTGTCGCGGCGCAGCATCCGCGTCTCGTCGGCCGCGAACGCGTGCAGCAGCATGCGGAGCCGGTCCTTGCCGGCGGCGAGCAGCCGGTAGGCCTCGGTGAAGCCGGCTTCCAGCTCGGCGAGGTGGTCGGCCGGTCGGAGCGGCTGCCCGGCGGGTACGGGCCGGCTGCCGGGCGCTTCGACGGGCAACCGCCGGTACTCCAGCCGGAGTTCGTCCGTCCCCTGGCCGACCAGGACGGGCACGGGCCGGGGCGGGAGGGCGGCCGGATCCCAGCCGAGGGCGGAGAGGTCGGTGCCGCCGTTGCCCTCGTCCCACAGGCGTTCGGGCAGCAGGCCGGAGCGCAGCACCGAGTGCCGGGCCTGGCGGCGGGCGAGGCGTTCGGACTCGGAGAGGTCCTTGGCGGGTTCGTGCAGGTCGGGGTGGAGGAGCGCCTCCAGGTCGATGAGGACGGGCTGGTCGCGGACGGCGAGCAGGTTCTGGGCGTGGCAGTCGACCGCGTCCAGGACGTACAGCAGCGCGGCGAGGGTGCCCGCGCGGTGGTAGAAGGCGCTCAACTCGGCGTCGCCGCGAGCGGGTTCGGCGGTGAGGTGGGCGACCCAACCGTAGCCGTCGCCGGGCAGGTGGGCGAGGTCGTGCAGGGGCAGCCGCAACTGGGGGTTGAGCCACCGCAGGAGCTGCTGGAAGTGGGTCTCGGCGCCGAGCGGGCGCGGCTTGTAGACGATCCGGACGCCGTGCTCGAAGCGCAGTGAGCTGACCGTGGCGCCGCCGCGGTGCGGGTCGCCGAGGCCGGTGGCGAGGCCGGTGAGGCGACCGAGCGGGCGGCCGTCGGCGAAGGTGGCGCGGAGGGCGGGCAGGTCGGCGGCGAGGCGGCGGAGGAGGGTGAGGGTGCTGCTCGTCCACTGCTCGGCGGCGGTGGCGAGGCGGTGCGCCAGGACCGGGTACTCGGCGAGGAGTCGCAGGGCCCGCTCGGGCCGGGCGAGCCGGCCGAGGAAGTCGCGGTACCGCCGTTCGGGGGTGTCGCCGGTCAACTCCCCGGCGAGGCGGGCGACATGGAGTTCGGTGATGACGGTCCGGGTGGCCAGTCCGTGGGCGGCGGCGGTGAGCGCGGGGAGGGCGAGCGCGGTCAGCTCGGCGGGGGCGCCGAGGACGGGGGCGTCCAGGGCGGCGATCCCGGCGCACAGGCGGTCCCGGGCGTCGGCGAGCAGCGGGGCGACGAGCCGGGCGAAGGCATGCCCCTCAGGGACGTCCAGGACGGGCGGCACCTCCAGGGCCGGCGAGCTGCCCGGTGCGGCCGGGGCAGCCGGGGCGGTCTCCCTGCGGAACGCCTCGGCGAGGCGTTCGGCCCACGGGGGCGGCCCGAGGCGGTCGGCGAGCGCGTCCGGATGCTCGGCGAGGAGGCTGTGCAGGGCCTCCGGGGTGAGGCCGTCGGCGGCGAGGCGGCGCTCGAACCAGCCGTCCCGGTCGAACGGCGCCTGGGCCCGCCAGCGCTCCAGCTTCCGGGTGGCGCGAGCAGCCCGTTCGGCGAACTCAGCAGACTGGGGGTGGAGGCGAGGGCCGTCCGACGCCGCCCGGCCGCGGGCGTGCAGCGGGACGGCGCGGGCGGCAGCCCGCAGGAATTCGGACGCGTCGACCACGGGGCGCTGCTGCCTCTCTCGTCTACTCGGCTCTGTTCGCTCGGTACCCCTCGCCCGCTCGGCACCCCTCGACGGCTCGGCACCCCTCGACGGCGGTCGGGAGGCGCACCCGGCCGGCTGTGCCTCCCGGCCGGGTGCGCCTCCCGCGAAGTCGGCTCACATGCTGCACATGCGCCAACAACTCGACGGGTTTTCGCAGGTGTTGAGCTGTACGGCGGCTGTGACGTACAGCTCGCTCGCCGGGTCGCCCGCCGGGTGCGGGCGGTTGGTCGGGTCGAGGGTGAGCCGGTAGTCCTCGTCCTTGAGTGCGCGGAGTTGGTCGGTGACGGGCAGCATGGGTGGGTGCCTCCCCGGAGGGGCCGGTCCGGCGACGGTCGCGCCGGTCGTCCGGATCCTGTCAGGACCCCTGCGGGCGCACCAGGGCCGTTGGGCGCCCGGTGCCGTTTTCCGGCCACGGTCGAACTGCGGCCGGACGTCCGGGGAGCCCGGCGCCCGTCGGCGTCAGAAGCTGCAGACGCTCCCACAGCTCGACCAGCCGCCGCAGGTGCTGGCCTGCACCGCGCCGGTCACGTAGACCTCGTCCGCCGGCTGGCCGGCCGGGTGGACCTGGTGGCCCTGGCCGAGGGTGAGCCGGAAGTCCTCGTCCTTGAGTGCGCGAACCTGCTCAGCCGTGGGCTGCATGGGGCCTCCTCCAAGCGTTCGGTCTGGCACGGGCGTGCCGGGTCGGGATCCTGGCAGTGTCTCGCCCGTCACACCAGGGTCTGCGCAGCGGCGGTCGGGATTTCGGCCAGGATCGAACTAGCGCCCCGCCGGGTCGTCCGGTAGCCCTCCCCCAGGCCACGCCCCACCCCTGCGCACCGCCCGGCCCGGCAGGCCGCCGTACACCTGTCCGAAATCCGGGCGGTGGCGGCCGGGTGGGCCCCGGGCCAGGTTTGGAGGTTCCGTTCCTGTGGCAGGCCCCGGCACCGGGGATCAGGATGGAAGCCCGGCCACCCGCCGGACCCGCCCCGATCGGAGTGCGATGAGCGACCAGCACAACGTCGTCCTGCTGACCTTCCCCGACACCGCCGGCTGGCACCCGGCCTTCGACGAGGCCCAGCACCTGCCCGGCCTACGGGTGGCGGCCGCGGTGGAGCGCAGCGCCGACGGACTGCTCGCGGTGAAGGACACCTTCACCCGGGGCGCGGGCGTGGCCACTGTCGGCTCCGGGCTGCTGGGCGGACTGGTGGGGCTGCTCGGCGGGCCGGTCGGCGTGCTGCTGGGCTTCGCGGCGGGTGCGGCGCTCGGCAACGCGGCGGAGGAGCGCCTGGCGTCGGAGACCGGCGCCGCGATGATCGTGCTCTCGCCCCGGGTGCCGGACGGCGGCGCGCTGCTCGCCCTGGACGTCCGCGAGTCCTCGCCCGGCCCGGCCGACGAGCTGGCCGCCCGGCACGGCGCGACGGTCGAGCGGATCGATGCCCACACCTTCACCGAGCAGGTCCGGGCGGAGGAGGAGAAGGCCGAGGAGCAGCCGGCGGACGAGCCGTAGGCCGACGCCGGCCGCCCCGGGGACGGTGACGTCCTCGGGCCCGTTGCCGAAGTCCCGTACCCCGCCCGTACCCGGCCCCGCACCCCGTCCGTACCCGGCCCCGTACCCCGTCCGGCGGACCGGGCGCGGCGTCATCCCTGCGAGGTAGTCACCGGGTGTACCGGTGGCAGCCACTCGTGGGGCTGTCCGCGGGGGCGCCCGGGCCCCACAATGTCCCGGTGATCAACCATCCGACGGTGCGACGGCTGCAGGCGGCTCTCCGCCGGGCCGACGGTCCGAGCGTCGCGCCGCCACCCCGGCCCACCCGGCGCGGCCAGGCCTTCGACGTGGCCCTGGCCCTTCTCCTCACGCTCGTCTGCGGCCGCTACGCCGCCCTCGCGGGCAACCCGAGTACGCCGACGGTGACCGGGCTAATGCCGCTGGTACCGCTCGTGCCGCTGCCGCTCGCGCTGCGCCGCCGCTTCCCGCTGGCGGTGCTGTGGACGGTGCTGCCGGCCGCGCTGCTGGTCCGCCACCAGTCGCAGGACATCGCGTACGCGGCGGGCGTGGCGGTGATCGTCGCCGCGTACAGCGCCGCCGCGTACGGGCGCCGTCGGACGGCGCTCCTGCTCGGCCTGCCGGCCTCGGCCGCCGCGCTGGTGGTGCTGTTCGCCGAGGCCAAGTTGCCGCACTTCCCCAACGGGGTGATCGCCGTGCTGGTCCTGGTGCCGGTGTTCGCGGTCGCGTACGAGCTGCGGATGTGGCGGCGCCGGGTCGACGAGGGGCGCGAGCGGCTCACCGCCCTGGAGCGCGAGCAGTTGGCCGCGCTGCGCCGCGTGGTGGAGCTCGAACGGGCGCGCATCGCCCGGGAGTTGCACGACGTCGTCACCCACAACGTGAGCATGATGACGATCCAGGCCGGGGCCGCTCGCAAGATCCTGGACAGCGCCCCGGACAGGGCCCGCGAGGCGATGGCCGCGGTGGAGTCCGGCGGACGTGCCGCGATGACCGAACTGCGGCACGTCATGGGCCTGTTGACGATCGATTCGGACAGCGGCGGCGATCCGGCCGCGGACGCCGACCTCAGCCCCCAGCCCGGTCTCGGCCGCCTGGACGCCCTCGTCGAGGGTGTCCGGCGGGCCGGGCTGCCGGTCGAACTCGCCGTCCACGGTGAGCACCGCGCCGTCCCGCCGGGGGTCGAACTGGCCGCCTACCGGGTCGTCCAGGAGGCCCTGACCAACACCGTCAAGCATGCGGGCGGCGGCGCCGCCGCGGTCACCGTCGAGTACGCCTCCGCCCACCTGAAGGTGGACGTCACCGACACCGGCGGCCGGCCCACCGGCGCCGCCGCCACCGGCAACGGACGCGGCCTGCTCGGCCTGCGCGAACGCCTCGCCGTCTACGGCGGCACCCTGCACACCGGCCCCGGGCCGCGCGGCGGCTACCGCGTCACGGCCCTGATCCCCCTGGAGAGTTCATGAGTGCGCAGCCCCTGCGTGTGGTGGTCGCCGACGACCAGGCCCTGGTCCGCACGGGGTTCCGGCTGATCCTGGAGTCGGAGGGGATCGAGGTGGTCGCCGAGGCCGAGGACGGCGAGCAGGCCGTCGCCGCCGTCCGCCGGACCGGTCCGGACGTCGTCCTGATGGACATCCGGATGCCCGGACTGGACGGGCTCGAGGCGACCCGCCGGATCCTCGCCGACCCGGCGCGGGAACCTTCGCGGATCATCATGCTGACCACCTTCGACCTCGACCACTACGTCTACGCGGCGATGGCCGCCGGGGCGAGCGGCTTCCTGCTGAAGGACGTCACCCCGGAGCACCTGACCGCCGCCGTCCGGCTGGTCCGCACCGGGGACGCCCTGCTGGCCCCCGCCATCACCCGCCGCCTGGTCGAGCGCTTCGCCCGCCCGGACGCCCCTGCGGCCGCCGCACCGCACCGCGAGCTGGGCACGCTCACTCCGCGCGAGCTGGAGGTGACGGCGCTGCTCGCGCGCGGTCTCAGCAACGCCGAACTCGCCGCCGAGCTACAGCTGTCCGAGGCGACGGTGAAGACGCACGTGGCCCGGATCCTCGGCAAGCTGGGCCTGCGGGACCGCGCCCAGGTGGTGGTCGCGGCGTACGAGACGGGGCTGGTCAGCGTGGGCTCCGCCGGCCGGCCGCGGTGACCGCGGTGAGGTAACGCGTCGACGGCAGAACACACCGGCAGCAACGCGCCGCGGGAGCCCGGGGGTTGACGCCCCCGGGCTCCCGCGGTCGGTCGCCGTGCGGATCAGACGAGGTCGAAGCGGTCCGCGTTCATGACCTTGACCCAGGCCGCGACGAAGTCCGTCACGAACTTCTCCTTGGCGTCGTCGCTCGCGTACACCTCGGCGACGGCCCGCAGTTCGGCGTTCGAGCCGAAGACCAGGTCGGCCCGGGTGCCGGTCCACTTGACCCGGCCGACGGCGTCCCGCGCCTCGAAGGTGTGCGAGTCCTCCGAGGTGGCCGCCCAACGGGTGTCCAGGTCCAGCAGGTTGACGAAGAAGTCGTTCGTCAGCACGCCGACCGTCTCGGTGAGCACACCGTGCGCGGACTGGCCGTGGTTGGCGCCCAGCACGCGCAGGCCGCCGACCAGCACGGTCAGCTCCGGGGCGCTCAGGCCCAGCAGGTTCGCCTTGTCGAGCAGCAGGTGCTCGGCCGGCAGCCGGTTGCCCTTGCCGACCCAGTTGCGGAAGCCGTCCGCCTTGGGCTCCAGCGCGGCGAAGGACTCGGTGTCGGTGAGCTCCTGCGACGCGTCGACCCGGCCGGGCGCGAACGGCACCTCGACGGCGAGGCCGGCCGCCCTGGCCGCCTGCTCGACGCCGACCCCGCCGGCCAGGACCACCAGGTCGGCGAGCGAGACCTGCTTGTCGCCGGCCTGCGCGTTGAACTCCTGCTGCACGCCCTCCAGGGTGCGCAGCACCGACGCCAGCCGGTCGGGCTCGTTGACCTCCCAGCCGATCTGCGGCTGCAGCCGGATCCGGCCGCCGTTGGCGCCGCCGCGCTTGTCGCTGGAGCGGTAGGAGGAGGCCGCCGCCCAGGCGGTGGAGACCAGCTCGGCCACCGACAGGCCGGTGGCGTTGATCCGCCGCTTGAGGTCGGCGACGTCGGCCGGCTCGACCTGCTCGTACGAGGCCTCGGGCAGCGGGTCCTGCCAGAGCAGCTGCTCGGTCGGGACCTCGGGGCCGCGGTAGCGGACGACCGGGCCCATGTCGCGGTGGGTGAGCTTGTACCAGGCGCGGGCGAAGGCGTCCGCGAACTCGTGCGGGTTCTCCAGGAAGCGCCGGGAGATCGGCTCGTAGACCGGGTCGAAGCGCAGCGACAGGTCCGTGGTGAGCATGATCGGGACGTGGCGCTTGGCCGGGTCGTGGGCGTCGGGGACGGTGCCCTCGCCGGCGCCGTCCTTCGGCTTCCACTGGTGGGCACCGGCCGGGCTCTTGGTGAGCTCCCACTCGTAGCCGAACAGCGTCTCGAAGAAGCTGTTGTCCCAGGTGATGGGGGTCGGCGTCCAGGCGCCCTCGAGGCCGCTGGTGATCGCGTCGCCACCCACGCCGGTGCCGAAGGCGCTCTTCCAGCCGAGGCCCTGCTGCTCCATCGGGGCGTCCTCGGGGTCCGGGCCGACGTTGTCCGCCGGGCCGGCGCCGTGGGTCTTGCCGAAGGTGTGGCCGCCGGCGATCAGCGCGACGGTCTCCTCGTCGTTCATCGCCATCCGGTGGAAGGTCTCGCGGATGTCGCGGGCGGCGGCGATCGGGTCCGGGTTGCCGTTGGGGCCCTCGGGGTTGACGTAGATCAGACCCATCTGGACGGCGGCCAGCGGGCTCTCCAGCTCGCGGTCGCCGGTGTAGCGCTGGTCGGCCAGCCAGGTGGTCTCGGGGCCCCAGTAGACGTCCTCGTCGGGCTCCCACTCGTCCACCCGGCCGCCGCCGAATCCGAAGGTCCGGAAGCCCATCTCCTCCAGGGCGACGTTGCCGGTCAGGACGATCAGGTCGGCCCAGGACAGGCTGCGGCCGTACTTCTTCTTCACCGGCCACAGCAGGCGGCGGGCCTTGTCCAGGCTGGCGTTGTCCGGCCAGCTGTTCAGCGGGGCGAAGCGCTGCTGGCCGCCGCCGGCGCCGCCGCGGCCGTCGCTGATCCGGTAGGTGCCGGCGCTGTGCCAGGCCATCCGGATCATGAACGGGCCGTAGTTGCCGTAGTCGGCCGGCCACCAGTCCTGGGAGGTCGTGAGGACCTCCTGGATGTCCCGCTTGACGGCGGGGAGGTCGAGCGCGTCGAAGGCCGCCGCGTAGTCGAACTCCGCACCGAGCGGGTTGGCGACGGCGGGGTTCTTGGCAAGGATCTTCAGGTTGAGCCGTTCCGGCCACCACTGGCGGTTCCCGCCGCCCTGGGTGGGGTGCGGCGCGCGCCCGTGGTTCACCGGGCAGCCCTCCGCCTTCGCCTCTACGCCGGTTGCATCGTGGATGTCAGACATGGGAATCCTTCCCTCACAAGGCGGATCGCTGTCTTTCTAGCTACCTTCGGCACCTACCGGTGCTGGCTGGAGCCGCGCGCCACGTGTTGCCGCTGCGTCGTGCAACAACGGGAGCCACGTGCTGCTGCTACCCAGGCTAGCGCCGGAGCCGATCCTACGATGGACTGAATCCAAGTCAAGAAAGACACCAAACCCATATCCCATCGGGATCCGGACGGCACCGGATGTGCATTGGTAAACTCCGGTCTTCCCCTTGACCTGAATAGGTGAACCGATATGAGTGATCTGCTGGAGCGGCTGCGCGGGCGCGGCTGGCGCCTGACCTCCCAGCGGAGAGTCGTGGCCGAGGTCCTGGACGGCGAACACGTGCACCTGACCGCGGACGAGGTGCACGCCCGGGCGGCGGACCGCCTCCCGGAGATCTCCCGTGCGACGGTCTACAACACCCTCGGCGAGCTGGTCACCCTCGGCGAGGTCCTCGAGGTCTCCACCGACGGGCGCGCCAAGCGCTACGACCCCAACGCCCACCACCCGCACCAGCACCTGGTCTGCACCGGCTGCGGCACCATCCGCGACGTCCACCCCCGCGGCAACCCGCTCGCCGACCTCCCGGCGGAGCAGCGCTTCGGATTCGCCGTCTCGCAGGCCGAGGTCACCTACCGGGGGCTCTGCCCGACCTGCTCGGGCTGACCGGCCGGGCGTCCGGCGTCAGCTCCGGCGGGCAGCGGCCGCGAGCCGGTCGGCCAGCGCGACGACGAGGTCGCGCAGCTCGTCCGGCCGCTCGAGGACGAACGGCCGGTCGAGGGACGCGAGCAGGGGAGGCAGCCAGTCCAGCCGCTCCGCCCGCACCTCGACGCGGAGCCAACGCTCGGCGTGCGGGTCCGCGGTGTGCGCGGACTCGGGCCCGTTCACGCTCCCGGTCTCGGCTTCCGCCACGCTCTCGGCTTCCTCGACGGTCGCGATGTCGGCGGGGAGCCGGGCGCGGATCTGCTCGACCGTCCCGTGGATCCGCAGCGTGACCTCGTGCCGGTACGCCGCCGTGGCCAGCCCGGACAGGACGCGCTGCGCCGGATCGACCCCGGCGGGCGGCTCGAACGAGCCCGGCAGGGCCCTCGCGTCCTCGATCCGGTCGAGCCGGAAGGTCCGGTCCTGGCCGATCCCGGGGTCGGCGCCCGTGACGTACCACCGCCCCCTGTGCGTGACGATCCCGTACGGGTGCAGCGTGCGTTCGCTCCGCCGGCCGTCCCGGCCGGTGTACCGGATCGAGATCGGGCGGCAGTGGCGCACCGCGTCGGCGACGGCGAGCAGGACCCCGGTCTCCGGGGTGGCCGACTCGCCGGGCGCGGCCGTGAAGGCGAGGGATTCCATGACGGCGTCGAGCCGGTGGGCGAGTCGCTCGGGCAGCGCCCGGCGGATCTTGGCCGCCGCCGTCTCGCCCGCGGTCTCGGCCGCCGTCAGCAGTCCCGTCCGGCGGCCGGCGGCGAGGCCGAGCAGCACGGCGAGCGCCTCGTCGTCGTTGAGCATGAGCGGTGGCAGGCGGTACCCGGGGGCGAGCCGGTACCCGCCGTAGCGGCCGCGGACCGACTCGACGGGGATGTCGAGGTCGACGAGGTGGTCCACGTACCGCCGCACGGTGCGCCCGTCGACGCCGAGCCGGTCGGCGAGTTCGGCCACCGTTCTGATCCCGCCCGACTGCAGGAGTTCGAGGAGGGTGAGCACGCGGCCGGTGGGTCGAGCCATGGCCACGAGCCTAGCGGCGATGCCTGAGGAATACCGGACCGATTCTGTCCACTATTTGGCCTAGCGTCCGAAGGGCAACGACAACGGCATCACCCACCCGAGCGGAGAGCACCATGGACCTCGTTTCGATCCGGATCATCACCGGCGACATCGCACGCCTCGTCGCCTTCTACGAGCGGGCCACCGGCGTGCGGGCGCAGTGGTCCACCGAGGACTTCGCCGAACTGCGGACCCCCCGCGGAACCCTCGCGATCGGCAGCACCCGCACCGTGGCACTGTTCGCGCCCGGCTGCGCCCGTCCGGCCGACAACAGCACCGTGATCATCGAATTCCTCGTCGCCGACGTGGACGGCGTCCACCGGAACCTGGCCGATTCCGTCGCCGACTTCGTGACGGAGCCCACCACCATGCCCTGGGGCAACCGCTCGCTCCTGCTCCGCGACCCCGACGGCAACCTCGTCAACTTCTTCACCCCCGTCACCCCGGCGGCGATCGAGAAGTTCGCCCGCTGACGGCACCACGGCCACCGGGGCGGTGGCCCGGGTCGAGGGGGTCGCCGTTGGTACCGGGTGACCGTGGTCGAGGTGGTTCCGCAACGCCATAATGGGAGCCATTCGACACACCGGGCGGCGGGGGCGGGCAGGTGCGGGGCTGGCAGGTCAGGAACGACATCGGCGGCGGCACGGTCAACGGCAGCGTCTTCCAGGCCGGCGAGCTGACGGTCAACCAGTACGCGGCGCCTGCCGACGAGGTGCGGTGGCCGCTGGTGATCGGCCGGATCCCGCCGAGGGCGACGGCTTTCCAGCCGCGCGAGGGACTGCGGCGGGCCATCGACGAGGCCCGGGGGCGGCACGGGACGGTGGTGCTCAGCCAGGTGCTGGCGGGTGGTGGCGGCGTCGGGAAGTCCCAACTCGCCGCCCACTGCGCGCGCGAGGCCGTCGAGGCCGGTACGGACCTGGTGCTGTGGGCGGACGCGACCGAGGCCGCCGCCGTGACGGACGTCTACGCGCGGGCCGCCGCGGCGGTTCGGGTCGCGGGACCGGGCGGTGCGGCCGAGCAGGACGCCGAGCGCTTCCTGGAGTGGCTGGCCACCACCGATCGCAGCTGGCTGGTCGTCCTCGACAACGCCACCGACCAGACGCCGGAGGGCCTTTGGCCGGTCACGAGCCGCGGCGGGCGCGGGCGGGTGGTCGCCACCACCCGCCACCGGGGCGCGGCCAGCACGGGGAGCGACCGGACGCTCGTCGACATCGGCACCTACTCCCCCGCCGAATCCGCCGCCTACCTGTACCACAGCCTCCTCGACGCCGGTTCGTACACCGCTGCCGTCCGGCACTGGAGCCTCGTCGCCGCCGTCCTGGAACGGGCCTTCGGCTCCGATCACCCCGACACCCTCACGAGCCGCGACAACCTCGCCGCCGCCCACCACCACGCCGGACACCCCGACGAGGCCGTCGACCTGCAGGAGCGTGTCCTCGCCGACCGCGAACGCACCCTCGGTACCGACGACCCGAGCACCCTGGCCACCCACGGCAGCCTCGCGGATTACTACCGGCGGGCCGGGCGGGTCACCGAAGCCGTCGACCTCCAGGAACGCCTCCTCGCGGCCTGCGAGCGCGTCCTCGGCCCCGACCACCCCGTCACGCTCGTCAACCGCAACAACCTCGCCGCCTCCCACCAGCAGGCCGGACACACCGACAAGGCCATCGGCCTCCAGGAACGCGTCCTCGGTGCGGACCACCCCACGACGGTGACGGTACGGGAGAACGTGCTCACGACGGCCGGGCCCGAGGCTCCGACATCACTCGACGGGGACTGACGGGGGCCGGCCGGGGCTGACGAGGGTTTGGGCGGAGTCGTCGGAGCGGCGCAGGCTGTCGCGCGGGAGGCCGGGACGACCCTGGGTCCGGAAAACCACCCGGCCCGGGAATCGGCACGATCACCGCGTGGTTGGGCCAAGGCGACGGGTCAGTACGGCACTCCCAGACGAGGGGATTCCCATGAAGATCGGCATCATCGGCGCGGGCAACATCGGCGGCAACCTGACGCGGCGGCTGACCGCGCTCGGCCACGAGGTGGCGGTGGCCAACTCGCGCGGCCCGGAGACGCTGAAGGCCCTGGTCGACGAGACCGGCGCGAAGGCGGTGACGGTCGCCGAGGCGGCGCGCGGCGCGCAGGTCGTGGTCGTCACCGTCCCGCTGAAGAACGTTCCGGACCTGCCCGCCGGGCTGTTCGACGAGGCCGCCGACGGGGTGGCCGTGATCGACACCGGCAACTACTACCCCAAGGAGCGCGACGGCCGGATCGACGCGATCGAGGACGGCGGCCTCACCGAGAGCCGCTGGACGGAGCAGCACCTGGGCCACCCGGTGGTGAAGGTGTTCAACGGCACGTACGCGCAGGACCTGCTGGAGCGTCCGCTCCCGGCGGGCGACCCGGAGCGGATCGCCGTGCCGGTCGCCGGGGACGACGAGGCGGCCAAGCGCGTCGTCCGGGCCCTGGTCGACGAGTTGGGCTTCGACACGGTGGACGCGGGCGGCATCGACGAGTCCTGGCGCCAGCAGCCGGCCACCCCGGTGTACGGGCTGCGCGCCGGGGTCGAAGCCGTGTCCCGGGCGCTCGCGGAGGCGTCCCCGGAGCGCCCGGCGGCCCACCGGGCGTGACGGTGGCCCACCGGGTGTGACGGCCGGTCAGCAGGCGTGTCGGCCGGTCAGCCGAGTCGGCGCGCCCCCGCGGCCGGGACGGCCGTGAGGGTGTGCGGCTCGGCGTACCCGGCGGCGCGGAAGGCGGCGGTGACCCGGGCGGCGACGTGTCCGGCCGCGGCCTCGTCGACCAGGGCGATGACGGAGCCGCCGAAGCCGCCGCCGGTCATCCGCGCGCCGTGGGCGCCCGCGGTCACGGCTGCCTCGACGGCGAGGTCGGTCTCCGGGCAGGAGACCCGGTAGTCGTCGCGCAGTGAGGCGTGGCCGGCGGTGAGGACCGGGCCGAGTGCGGCGAGGTCGCCGGCGTCCAGGTGGGCGACGGCGGCCTCGACGCGCGCGTTCTCGGTGACCACGTGGCGCACCAGCGGGCGCAGCTCCGCGGGGAGCCGGGCGAGCGCGGCCGAGAGCCCGGAGTCCGGCAGCGAGCGCAGCGCGGGCAGCCCGAGCAGGGCGGCCGCCCGTTCGCAGCCGGCCCGCAGGGCGGCGTACGCGCCGTCCCCGAGGTCGTGCTTGACCCTGGTGTCCAGGACCAGCAGGGCGAGGCCCGCGCCCGCGAGGTCGAACGGCACCTGGCGAATCGTCAGATCCTCGGTGTCCAGGAACAGGGCAGCGCCCCGGCGGCAGCAGATCGAGGCCATCTGGTCCATGATCCCGCAGGGCACGCCGACGAAGTCGTTCTCGGCGCGCTGCGCGAGCAGGGCGAGCTCGGGCGCCGAAAGGCCCAGCCCGTACAGGTCGTTGTAGGCGGCGGCGACGACGCATTCCAGGGCGGCCGAGGAGGAGAGTCCGGCGCCGCTGGGGACGTCGCTGTCCAGCCGGATCTCCGCGCCGCCGATCCTGTGCCCGGCCTCGCGCAGGGCCCAGACCACGCCGGCGGGGTAGCCGGCCCAGCCGGCGACGGCGCCCGGGGCGAGGTCGGCGACCCGCAGTTCGGTGACCGGCCCGCCGCCCTGGGCGGACCACAGCCGCAGCAGCCCGTCGTCCCGGCGGCCCACCTGGGCGCGGACGGTCTGCGGGAGGGCGATCGGCAGCACGAACCCGAGGTTGTAGTCGGTGTGCTCGCCGATCAGGTTGACCCGGCCGGGCGCGGCCCACTCACCCTCGTGCGGACGGCCGTAGAGCTCCGGGAACGTGCTCGGGGTGCTCATGATGCGACCTCCCGCAGCCGACGGGCCGCGTCCTCGGGGGTGATGTCGTTGACGAAGGCGTCCATGCCGGACTCCACGCCGGCCAGGTACTTGAGCTTGTCGGCGGCCCGCCGGATGGTGAACAGCTCCAGGTGCAGGGCGAGTTCGTCCCGCCGCCCGGCGGGCGCCTGGTGCCAGGCGGAGATGTACGGGGTGCGGCCGGTGCCGAAGAGCCGGTCGAAGCGGCGCAGCAACTCCAGGTAGAGGCCGGGGAATTCGGCGCGCTGCGGCTCGTCCAGGGCGGTCAGGTCCGGCACCCGGCGGTGCGGGTACAGGTGCACCTCGTACGGCCAGCGGGCGGCGAAGGGGACGAAGGCCGTCCAGTGCTCGCCGGCGAGGACGATCCGGTCGCCGTGGGCGCGTTCGGCGGCGAGGAGGTCGTCGAAGAGGTTGCGGCCGGTGGCGGCGCGGTGTTCGGCGGCGCGGGCGGCCGTCCGGGCGGTGCGCGGGGTGGTGAAGGGGAACGCGTAGACCTGGCCGTGCGGGTGGGCGAGGGTGACGCCGATCTCGGCGCCCCGGTTCTCGAAGCAGTAGACCTGCTCCACGCCCGGCTGGGCGGAGAGTTCGGCGGTGCGGTCGGTCCAGGCGGCCAGGACCAGCCGGGCCCGCTCGGGGGTGAGGTCGGCGAACGAGGCGTCGTGGTCGGCGGTGAAGCAGACCACCTCGCAGCGGCCGGCGCCGGGGCCGCGGGCCCACAAGCTGTCGGCTTCCCCGAGCGGCGCCCCCGGCGGGCCGGCCAGCGACGGGAAGCGGTTCTCGAAGACGGCCACCTGGTAGTCCTCGGCGGGGATCTCGCTGAGCCGCCCGTCGCGGGACGGGCAGAGCGGGCACTCCTCGGCCGGGGGCTGGTAGGTGCGGGCCTGCCGGTGGGCGGCGATGGTGACCCAGTCGCCGGTGACCGGGTCGAGCCGGACCTCGGAGCCGGGGGCCTGCGGGTCGAGCGGGCGCCGGTCGACGGCGTTCCGGGCGCCGGCGGGGCCGCTGTCGTAGTAGATCAGCTGCCGGCCGTCCGCGAGGGCGGTCACGGTCCTGGTGGTGGGCTGGGTCAGGGTTGTCCCGGCCATGGCCTCATTCTTCCGTTCGGTCCGACAGGAGTCCGACATACACCGGAGCTGAATCCGACATGATTCAACAATCTCGAACACTATCCAACAGAACCGGTGTCCGGAAGTGCTCGCCGCCTGCCATGATGGCGGGGGCCGCGGCCCGTGGACCGCACCACGCCGACCGGCACCGCACCGCCGACGGCACCGACCAACGTCGACCGACGCCGACACGGACACCGACACCGACACCGACACCGACACCGAGGAGCCTCCCGATGGCTGACAGCGCCCAACCGCTCGCCGGACAGCGCCGCGTGCTGATCCTGGAGCAGGTCCGCGCGCGCGGCGGCGTCCGGGTGACCGAACTGGTCCGGGACCTCGGGGTGTCCGACATGACCATCCGCCGCGACCTGGACTCGCTGGCCCGCCGCGGCCTGGTGCACAAGGTGCACGGCGGCGCGGTACGGGTCGAGGCGCCGTCCAGCGGCGAACCCGGCTTCGAGACCAAGGCGCACTGGGAGCTGCCCGCCAAGGAGGCGATCGCCCGGGCGGCCGCCGCGCTGGTGCCGCCCGGCTCGGCGGTCGGGCTGGCCGCCGGGACGACCACCTTCGCGGTCGCCCGGCACCTGCGCGCCGTCGAGGGCCTGACCGTGGTGACCAACTCGCTGCGGATCGCCGAACTGCTCGAACAGCCCGACGAGGACGGCACACCCACCACCGCCACGGTGATCCGCACCGGCGGCGTCCGGACGCCCTCGGACGCCCTGGTCGGGCCGGTGGCCGACCAGGCGATCCGCTCGCTGCACGTGAACCTGCTGCTCCTGGGCTGCCACGGCCTCTCCCCCGAAGCCGGGCTCACCACCCCCAACCTGGCCGAGGCGGAGACCAACCGCACCTTCCTCCAGTCGGCCCGCCGGGTGGTCGTGGTGGCCGACCACACCAAGTGGAACGCGGTCGGCCTGGCCTCCTTCGCCGCCCTGGAGCAGCTGGACGTCCTGGTCACCGACGACGCGCTGCCCGCCGACCAGCGGGCGGCGGCGGCCACACTGGTCGGCGAACTGATCGTCGCACCCACCGCGGACCGTTCCGCCTAGCCGAACCAGCCCGACCAGACAGGCCCCCCACCTTCACCGGACCCGGCGGGACGGCCGGTCCGGCCCGAACTACCCCGCACCACCAGCTCGGTGGGCAGCTCCAGCCCCGCCGCCGGCGCCGCCTCCCCGCGCACCTGGGCGAGCAGCCGCTCGACCAGCGCGGTGGCGATCGCCCGCAGCGGCAGCCGGACGGAGGTCAGCGCCGGGTGCAGGTGGCGGCAGAGCGGTGTGTCGTGGAAGCCGGTGACGGCCACCCCGCCGGGACCGACCACCAGCCCCTCCGCCCGCACCGCCTCGTACACGTCCAGCGCCAGCAGGTCGCTGCCCGTCACGAACGCGGTCGGCCGGTCGGGCCCGCGCAGCAGCGCCCGGACGGCGGCGACCGCGGAGCCCTCCGCCGCCGGGCCGTCGAGCTGGCGGCAGGCCACCACCGGGCCGACCGCCGTCACCGCGGACAGCCCCGACCGGCGCGCCTGTGCGAGGAAGCCCGCCCGCCGTGCCGCCATCCAGGGCAGCTCCTCGGCGGCCCCGAGGTAGCCGATCCGGCGGTGGCCCAGCTCGGCGAGGTGCCGCACCACCGCGGCCGTCGCCGCGTCGTTGGCGATGTCCACCCAGTGCTGCGGCTCGCCCGGCCCGGTCCGGCCGAAGCTGACGAAGGGGACGCCGAGCCGGGCGGCGTGCGCGATCCGGGCGTCCCCGGCCAGCACGTCCGCCAGCACCAGCCCGTCCACCTGGCGGGCCGCCACCAGTTCGTCGATCGCGGCCGTCGGGCTCCCGGCCGGCGGGGTGGGCCGGAACAGCAGCACCCGCTGGCCCTCGGCCCCGGCCGCGTCGACCAGGGCTTCCAGGAAGCCGGCCATCAGCGGGTTGGGGTCGAGCGGGTCGTCCACCGGGGCGAGGTAGCCGAGGGTGCGCCGGGCTCCGCTGCGCAGTGAGCGGGCCGACTGGTCGGGCTGGTAGCCGAGTTCGCGGATCGCGGCGGTGACGCGGTCCCGGGTCTCCGGGCGGAGCCGCTGCGGGGCGTTGAGCGCGTTGGAGACGGTCTGTCGGGAGACTCCGGCCGCGCGGGCGACCTCCTCGATCGTGGTGGCGCCGCGGCGCGGTCGCTGCGGTCCCTCTGCCTCGGGCATGCGGCGGTCTCCTCCGGGCACGGTCAGGGTCGGCTCAGGTCAGAGTCATGGTCGGCGCAGGGTCAGGATCGGCGCAGGGTCAGCAGCCCGCCGCGCGGCACGGGGATCGCGTCCGCGTGGTCCAACTCGACCTCGCCCTGCCGGACGATACGCCCCCGGGCGTCGCGCACGGTCAGCGCGGCCGTCCCGCCGCCGCCGGTGAGCCGGACGTCCGGGTCGGCGTCGGCGTTGGCCACCAGCAGGGTGCGCCAGCCGTCGCCGGAGGCGTCGACCGGCAGTGCGGCGTAGCGGGCCACGGCGACGGTGTCGCCGCCGCGCGCGGTGACCATCGGGTAGCCGAGGTCCGGCCGGGCCGGCAGCAGTTCGCCGAGCTGCAGGGTGGCGGCGTGCTCGCGGAAGACGCCGAGCCAGAAGGCGATCGCCTCACGCTGCCCCTCGCTCTGCGCGGCGAGGTCGACGGAGACCTGCGGGACCGCGAACAGCACGTTGATCAGGTGGCAGGCGACCTGCTCCGGCGGCTCGGCGGGGTGCCACATCAGCATGTCGGCGTGGACCGGCACGGGCCCGGCGACGAGGCGCACGTCGATCGTCCGCTGCCGGTTCTCCTGCGGGCTGAGCGGGCAGTCGGTGGCGCGGACCATGGTGACGTACGGCCACAGGCCCGGGCTGACGTACGGCTGGCGGTGCTCGACCATCGCTTCCGGGTTCGCGGCGGTGATCCGGTGGCGGATCGCGGCGAGCAGCCGTTCCACGCCCTCGTCCACGCTCGCACAGTCCGCCCCGGGGCCGGCCGCCGGGGCGTCGGCGGCGTCGGCCGCGCGGGCGAACTGCTCGATGAAGTCGACCTTGAGACCGTCCATGCCCCACTCCTCGACGGCACGGGCCAGCCGGTCGGTGAGGAAGGCGCGGACCTCGGGGTAGCGCGGGTCGGCGACGACCGCCCCCAGGTGGGCGGCGTCGGCGAGCGCGTAGCGGCCGATCCGCTCGTACGCGGCGCTGTCCTTGCCGACGAACGGCAGCGCGTACCAGAGCAGGTACCGGACGCCGAGGTCGTGGACGCGCCGCACGTGGGCGGCGGTGTCGGGCAGCGAGACCGGCTCCCAGTCGCCGCAGTGGGCGTAGCCGCGGGTGCGGTCGGCGGTCATCCAGCCGTCGTCCACGATGATCACGTCCAGGCCGAGCGCCTTGCCGAGCGCGGCCTGGGTCTCGACGCCCTCGGGCGAGATCTCCTGGTGCATCGAGTACCAGGTGGAGTACGCGGGGCGGCGGGCGGCCTCGGGGATGTCGGCCGTACGGCCCGTGCCCCACCAGTCGGCGAGGTCGGCCAGGGAGCGGGCGAAGTGCCGCCCCGAGGTGTCGATCCGGACGGTGAGCCGGTCCTCGGCCTGGGCCCAGAACCGGAATTCGCCGGTCTCCTCGACCACTCCGGCCCCGGCCAGCACGTCGGGGCGCCCGGCGGCGAAGGCGCACAGGGTGGTGTCGCCGGTGCCGACCAGGGCGGCGACCGGGGCGCCGGCGGCGAGGCCGGTGCGGCGCGGGGCGCTCCACGCGGCGGGGAGCCAGCCGGTGCCGCGCGGCTCGGGGGTCCAGAAGGAGGTGGCGTCGACGCAGGGCACCCGCCATTCGATCCGGACCGGTCCGGGGGCTTCGGCGGTCACCTCCACGACGCCGTCGGCGATCCCCCGCGCGGTGCCGGTGCCGCTGACCCGCAGGTCCAGCCCGTCGGCGTACAGCGGGCGCAGGCCGCCGGCGGCGGCGGGGGCGTGCGGCTCCCAGATGTCGGCCGCACTCACGGAGGTGGTCGCACTCTCGGAGGTGGTCGCACTCCCGGAGGTGGTCGCGCTCTCGGCCTGGGTGTCGGTCATGGTCAGCCCTTCGTGGCGCCGGCCAGCAGGCCGGAGATGAACTGCCGTTGCAGGACCAGGAAGAGGACCATCATCGGCAGGGTGGACAGCGCGGTGCCGGAGAGGATCGCGCCGTAGTCGGTGTTGGACTTGTTGCCGTGCAGGGTCGCCAGCGCGACCGGCAGGGTGTGCATCCCGGGGCTCCGCAGGGCGATCAGCGGCCAGACGAACTGGTTCCAGGAGCCCAGGAAGAGGAAGATCGACAGGGCCGCCAGTACCGGCCGCATGACCGGTACGACGACGCTCCACAGCACCCGGACCTCGCCGGCGCCGTCGACCCGGGCGGCGTCCAGCAGTTCGTCCGGCAGGCTGGCGAGGGACTGGCGCATCAGGAAGATGGCGAACGGCACGCACAGGCCGGGCAGGATCAGCGCCTGGTACGTGTCGAGCAGGCCGAAGCTCGTCATCATCTCGAACAGCGGGACCAGCATGACCTGTTCGGGCACCACGAGGGTGGAGAACAGCAGCGCGAACAGCACGGTCCGGCCGCGGAAGCGGAACTTGGCGAAGGCGTAGCCGGCCAGCAGTGCGACGACGAGCGCGCCGAGTGTCTGGATCCCGGCCACCAGCAGCGAGTTGCCGACCACCCGGAGCAGGCCGATCTTGGCCTGGAGGTGGTCGAGGTTCTCGCCCAGGTGGCCGCCGGGCAGCAGTCTGGGCGGCCAGTCGAAGATCTCGGTGTCCTTGCTGGTGGCGGCGATCACCAGCCAGTAGAACGGTCCGATCGACAGCCCGGTGATGCCGGCGAGGGCGAAGGTCAGCGGCCAGCCCCGCAGTCTCTTCAGGGTCACTTGTCCTTCTCCCCCATCAGGCGCATCTGGACCGCTCCGAGCACCGACACCAGCAGGGTGAGCGCGTAGGCGATGGCGGAGGCGTAGCCGAAGTCGAAGAACCGGAAGCCGTTCTGGTACAGGTACATGGAGACGGTGAGGGTGGCGTTGTCCGGGCCGCCGCCGGTCAGCACGTAGGGCTCGTCGAAGAGTTGGAGCGTGCCGATGGTGGACAGGACGACGGTGAACAGCAGCACCGGCCGCAGCGCGGGGACGGTGATGGCGGTGAACCGGCGGATCGGCCCGGCACCGTCGACCATCGCGGCCTCGTACAGCTCCTTGGGGATGCCCTGCAGGCCGGCCAGGTAGATGACGGCGTTGTAGCCGGTGTAGTGCCAGGTGAGCACGAGGACGACGGCCATCCGGGCCCAGAACGAGTCGCCCAGCCAGTCGACGGCGGGCAGGCCGACGGCGGTCAGTACCTGGTTGATCGCGCCGTCGTCGGTCTTGAGCAGGAAGGCGAAGATCACGCCGGTGGCGACGAGCCCGGTGACGGAGGGCATGAAGACGCCGAGCCGCCACACGGTACGCCAGCGCACCAGCGCCGAGTTGATGCCGACCGCCATCAGCAGGGCCAGGCCGAGCATCAGCGGGACCTGGACGACGAGGATCTCGGCGGTGTTGCGCAGGGCCGTCCAGAACAGCGGATCGTCCAGCAGCCGGCGGTAGTTGGCGAGTCCGGCGGCGCGGGTGGCGGCGCCGGATCCGGTGGTGAAGGAGAGCAGCAGCGAGTCGATGACCGGGTAGGCCTTGAACACGCCGAAGGTGAGCAGGGCGGGCGCGAGCAGCAGGTACGGCAGTGCGGTGCGGCGCCGGCGGGCGGTGCGGTGGGTGCGCGCGGCGTTCTTGGCGAGGGTGACGGGCGGGGCGGTGGCGGTCATGCGATCGTGCGTCCGGTCTGCTGGGCGAGCTGCTTGGCGGCGTCCTGGAGGACGGCGGCCGGGTCGCCGCCCTTGAGCAGGACCTTGGTCTGGGCGTCGCTGACGAGCTTGAGGGCGCGGGCGTAGTCGCCGGAGTAGTTGGTGGGGTCGCCGCCGTCGGTGGCGAGGTCGGCGAAGGTCCTGAGCACGGGCTGGCCGCCGTAGTAGGCGCTCGGCTCGGCGTACAGCGGGTCGGCGTAGGCGGCGGTGAGGGCGGGGAAGACGCCGCCCGCGTTGAACATGGAGTTCACCGAGGCGGTGCGGGTGAGCGCGTACTCGACGAACTTCCAGGCGGCGCGGCGGCGCGGGCTGGAGGCGGCGACGGCCAGGTGGGTGGAGTTCACCAGGGCGGTGCGCCGGCCGCCGGGGGTGACCGCCGGCGGCTTGGTGAGGCGCCAGGCGCCGCTCTGGTCGGTGAACTTCTTCTCCAGGTAGTGCGCGACCCAGGCGGGCATCGCGGCCACCGCGAGCTTGCCGGTCTTCATCACGGGCGGCCAGCCCTGGACGCCGGGGGTGTCGGCGATCAGCCCGGCCTCCTCCAGCCGCTTGACGATGGTGAGGGCGCGCACGGCCGGCTCCGAACCGACGGTGATCTTGCCCTGGAGGTCGAAGTAGAAGGCGCCCTGGAGCTGCATCAGGCCCTGGAGGAAGTCCAGGTCGGGGGTGGGGTTGGCGGCCTTGTTGAGGCCGATCACGGCGACGCCGGGGTTGGCGGCCTTGAAGCGGTCGGCGACGGCTATCAGGTCGTCCCAGGTGGCGAAGGACTCGGGGTCGATGCCCGCCTTGTCGAAGTAGTCCTTGCGGTAGAAGAAGCCGAGCGGGTTGACCTCCCAGGGCAGCGCGTAGGCGTGGCCGTCCTTGCCCGTGACGACCGGCCACAGGCCCTTGGCGAACTCGTCCTTGTGCGCGTCGGCGCCCAGTTCGGAGAGGTTGGCCAGGCCGCCGGGGAACTTCTCCTGGTAGCCGGGCAGGTAGTCACAGCCGATGTGCAGGACGTCGCCGAGGCCCTGGCCGCCGGCCGCCAGGCCGACGGTGATCTTGTCCCAGATGGCGGGCTCGCCGATGTCCTGGACGTCGACCTTGATCCCGGGGTTGTCCTTCTCGAAGGCCGGGACGATCCCGCGCAGGGCGTCGGCGGCGGTGGCCCAGGACCAGACGGTGATCGTGCCGGTGTCGGCGTCCCCGCCCGAGGCGCTGCCCGAGCCGGCGCCCGTGCAGGCCGCGAGGGTGCCGCCGGCGGTGAGGGCCAGCAGGCCCGCTCCTGAGGCGCGGAGCAGATCGCGTCGAGAAAGGTGTGACATTGCATTCCTCTCGGTGGGGCGGCGCTGGAAGGTAGGGGGATGAGGGAGGGAGGAGGGTGGTGAAGGTGGCGAGGGCGCTCGCTTGAGCTGTTTTGAACGTTCAAACACACAAAACAAACCAGAACCAAACAGGTTCCAACGAGCGGGTCACAGCAAACGCCCACCCTCCCCACGCCGTCAAGACCCGGACGCGAGGAGGGCGGGCTCCGAAACCGTTCCGTTATCCGGCCGGCACGACGGGCGCGACCGGCACGACCCGCGCGCCGCCCGCCTTCCTCCTCAGCGACCGACTTCGCGCAGCCGGAAGTCCTCCACCGTCTCCCGGCGGATCAGCAGCCGGGCCCGGCCGTCCCGCACGGCGACGACGGCCGGGCGCCCCACCAGGTTGTAGCCGGACGCCATCGACAGCTGGTACGCGCCGGCCGCGGGCATCGCCAGCAGGTCCCCCGCGCGCAGGTCCACGGGCAGGGCGGCGTCCCGGACCAGCACGTCCCCGGCTTCGCAGTGGCGGCCGACCACGTCCGCCCGCATCGTGCCCGCCTCCGGGCCGCGGCCGACCGACCGCACGCTGTACGGCGACCCGTACAGGGCCGGGCGCGGGTTGTCGCTCATCCCGCCGTCCACCGCGACGAAGCAGTGGCCGTCGGCCCCGTGCTTCACGGACAGCACCCGGTAGACCGCCACGGCCGCCGGTCCGGCGATCGCGCGGCCGGGCTCGACCACCAGGCGCGGCACCTCCAGCCCCGCCTCCGCACAGCGCACCGCCAGCCGGTCCGTCACCCGGACCGCGAACTCGGCGAGGTCGAATCCGGCGTCCTCCGGCAGGTAGCGGATGCCGTGGCCACCGCCGAGGTCCACCTCGTCCAGCTCCACGCCGTGCCGCTCCCGCACCTCGGCGAGCAGCCGCACCAGCGCGTCCACCGCCCGCAGGTACGGCTCGACCTCGGTGATCTGTGATCCCAAGTGGCAGTGCAGACCGACCAGTTCGAGACCCGGCTGGCCGAGCACCCGGGCGATCGCGTCGGCCGCCTCACCGCCCTCGACCGGGAAGCCGAACTTCTGCCCGCCGACGCCCGTCCGCACCGCCGCGTGGTGCCCGGCCTCGATCCCCGGGACGACCCGCACCAGCACCCGCTGCGGCGCGTCGGCGGCCACCAGCGCGGCCAGCCTCGCGATCTCCGCCGGGCCGTCGATGACGATCCGCCCGACCCGCAGCCGCCGCGCCAGCCGCAGCTCCTCCGGGGACTTCGCGTTGCCGTGCAGCAGGATCCGCTGCGCCGGGAACCCGGCCGCGACCGCCAGCCACAGCTCGCCCGCCGAGCAGACGTCCAGGCCCAGGCCCTCGTCGGCCACCCAGTCCGCCATCGCGCTGCACAGGAACGCCTTGGCCGCGTACAGCACTTCGGCGTGCGGCAGCGCCCGCCGGTAGGCCCGGGCGCGGGACCGGACCTCGCCCTCGTCCACCACGTACAGCGGGGTGCCGAACCGCTCGGCGGCCTCGGCCAGGCCGACCCCGCCGACCAGCACGTCGGCTCCCCGACCGAGCCGCGCCGAGGCCGGCCAGGGGCCGCCGAGCGCGTCGGCGGGGGCTTCGGCGGTTACGGGGGCTGCGGGGGCAGTGTCGGGGGCGGCGGGAGCACCGGCGGTGAGTGGGGCGATGAGCTGGGTCATGGTGGCGCTCCTTGGATTCAGTCTTCGAACTGCATCGCGACGCGGCAGTGGGCGGGGCGGGTCCGGTCGTGGGCGGGCCCCGGCTCCGAGGCCGTCCGCACCGGCGGCTCCGGGGCGGCCGGGCGGTCGATCAGCCGGACCACCCGTCGTAGCGGCGGCTCGACGGCGAGGGCGGTGTCGGTCATGGCGTGGTCCCTTCGAGGGGTGGTGGCCGTACGGCCGTTCACCACCAGTGGAGACCCTCCGCACACCGACCGCACCCGTCCTTGACGCAGGCCCTACGGCCCCGCCGCCGTCCCTGACGCCCTCCTGACGGCAGTCCGGCGGCAGTGCCGGGGAGTCGTCAAGGACGGCCGGCCCGGCCCGAGGACCGCCGCCGGGTGCGCCCGTCAGAAGATCGTCAAGATGGGGGTGCCCGGCGTCATGGCGGCGTCATGGAGGTGTCAGCGCCGGTACGGAGGAGGCCGTTCCGGGGTTCACTGGAGTCATCCGAAGCGAGGAGCGGCGCCCGGCGAACTCCACGGGACAGACCACGGGGCAGACCACCGGAGCGGATCCGGAGAGACGGAGGCGAACGGCCATGACCGGGACCACCCGAGTGATCGTCGGCCTGAGCGGATCACTGAGCAGTCTGGCCGCCCTCTACCACGCCGTCGGCGAGGCGGCTCGACAGCAGGCGGTGCTGGTGCCCGTCGCGGCGTGGACCGCCGACGAGCGGGACGGCCTGCGCCCACGCTCCGAACTGGAGCACGCCGCCCGTCGGCGCCTCGACATCGCCTTCGAGCAGGCCTACGGCGGCTACCCCTCCGGGCTGGTCATCCACCCGCTGGTGGTCGACGCCGCCCCCGGGCCCGCGCTGGTCGGCGCCGTCACCGGACCGGCCGACCTGCTCGTCCTCGGCTCCGCCACCCGCCGCCGCCTCGACCGGCTGCGCCACGGCTCCGTCGCCCGCCACTGCCGCCACCGGGCCGGCTGCCGCGTGGTCGAGGTCTCCCCCTCCGCGCTCCTCACCCGGCTGGAACTCCCCGCCCGCACCGGCGCCCCGCTGCCGCTCCTAGCCCGCTGACACTCACAGGCCGCCGTCGCTCCGGCCCGCGCCCCCACGCCCATGCGTGGGGGCGCGCGGCCGTTGCGCTGGCCGCCGTCGCCCTCGCCGGTTGAGCAGTCGCCAGCAGTCGTCAGCAGTTCTCAGAGGTTCTCAGCAGTCGGCCCGCAACTTCGACAGCTCTGTCGAAGTTGACATGCGCGGGCTATGCTGGCCGGAGCCCGACGCCGAACTCCCCACCCCCGTCGTTGAACGCGCCCCCGCCGCGCGACCGACCGGATCGAGGTGAGAACCATGGCCCCCGGACGAGCCAAGCTCCCCAGCACACAAGCCACCTGACGGCACGTCAACACCGATCCGGTGTTTCACCGCCCGGCCCGTCAGAGCGTGCCCCGGGCCGCCCGCCGCCGTTGTACGGAAGGTGAATCGCCGCACCCGCCCGAACGCCCCGGCCACCGTGCCGAGGAAGAGGTTCCGCATGACGACGTCCCGGCCCTACCCGCGCCCCGGCGAAGCCGCGGTCCTGCTCACCGTGCTCGGCCTGCTCGTCCTGGAGGAGATCGCCCTGGGCATGGCCGAGGAGCGGGACCGCCCGGTCATCGGCGGCATTCTCATCGGGGCCTCCGGCACCGGCCTGCTGATGGTCGGCGCCGTACTGTTCAGCCGCTGGCTCGACGCCCGCCGCCCGCTCCCGCTGCCGCCGGTCGGGCCCAACGGCCGCGAGTACAGCGCCCGCGCCCTCGAAGGCTTTCCGATGGAGGCCGTGCGCCCTCTGCTGCTCGCCGAGAACGCGCCCCAGCTCGGCCAGTTGTACTCGGCCTGGATGCTGGCCCGGGCCGGCCGCACCGCGCCGTGGATCGCCCGTCGGCTCGCCATCCCCCTCGACGCCACCCAGCTCCTGGTCGACGCCGCCCGCGCACCGAGGCTCGATCAACAGGGTTGACCCGGTGCCGCGTTCGCCTGCGCCACCAGGTACGGCACCAGCCCGCGCTCCGCCAGCGACACCCGCCAGGCGTTCCGCGCCGCCAGCAACTCGCCCGGCCCGTCCGCTCCTTCGGCTGCGACCGGCACCGCCGACCGGGCCGCGGTGCCCAACAGCCCCAATCCGCCGACCAGCAGGCTCGCGGCCGCCACTCCGGCCGCCACCCATCCGGCGACCAGCAGCGCGTGCGCCGGCACCGCCAGGTCCTCGGACAGCTCCACCACGTAGCCGAGCAGCAGGAAGACCAGGGCCGCCGTCACCGCGAAGATCGGCACGATCACCCCCAGCACTCCCCACCACCCCGACGCCCGCTCCCGCGCCGGCGCGTCCACCGGGAGCCGCGCCACGGCATCGGCGTCCGCCCGCAGCGCCGCGTACCGCTCGTACTCCGGCGCCGCCGCGGCCAGCACGAACTCCGCGTTCTCCCGCGCCGCCCGTCGCAGCCGCTCCACCCCGCGCGCCTCTTCTCCCCTCGCCGACAGCGCCGCCCGCACCTCCGGCGCACCGAGCGCCCGCCCGAGCGCCGTCTCGAAGTCGGCCCGATCCTGCTGCGGCAGTCCTAGCGGCCTGTCCATGTCGCGTCCCCGTTCACCCGATCGCCCTGTTCTACAGCACTGTAGAACAAGGGGCAGGGTTGCAGCAGCCCTGTTCAGGGCCGGATTCACACCTCCGTGGGGTCGGCCATCGGCACCCGGGCGAGCGCGGAGCGGACCATCTCGGCGGCATCGGGGACGGGGATGCCCCATTCGCGGTACCACTCGACGACCTGAGCCATCGGGTGTCCCGTTCTCAGCGACAGCCTCAGCAGGTCGGCCAGGCCGCCGTCGGCGATCCACATCAACCCTCTCGACCGGCCGCGCGTGAGGAGTTCCGACGCCTGGTCCGTCGTGAGCCCGGCAGGCAAGGAGTCGCAGGTCGGAACGATCCCACGAGTCCTCAGGTGCCGCGCCAGGTCAGCAGGACTCCGCTGGAGCAGCCGAGCTGCCATGATCAGCCGGGCGAACGGCACCGGGCGACCCACCTGCAGGTCACTCCAGTCCATCGCACCACCGGGCGAGAAGAGCTCCTTGTCCAGCCGGGTAGGCCTGTCCGGAAAAGACATCGAGAGCTCCAAGCCGTAGGCCCGGAATCGCTCGACCACCTCACGCAGTGAGGAGTTAGTCGATTTCACCAGCTCGAAGAGGTGCTCGAAGGTCACCTCGGCCACGTCATCCCACCGTTTTCCTGGCATCTCGAAGATCCCCAGATCCGCCACACAGGCATTCTCCGGAACACGCGGAACGCGGAATCCAACCGCTTCGAGCACTTCAGTGGACCGCGCGACGGGGATTCCCAGATCTCGCAGAGCACGCAGGAGATGACTGGCCGGCACCGGCTTCGATCGTTTCAACCACGGACCAGAGCCGTTGGGATACAGGCTCAGCAGCGCCAGGATTTCGTCGGTGGGAAACGGCGGCAGACCGCTCGCATCCGCCTCAAGGCCGTAGCTCGCCACCCTCGCACAGACCTCGTCGACCGGAATTCCCAGCACCCGGCCGGCTTTGGCCAGATGGCCAGGCTCAATGGTTCCGCCTGGCTGCTGAGGCCCGGCCCAGAAGGTTCCCCTGCCCGACCGGTTCCAGAGGAAAACCGGGTCAGTGTCCACGGCAATGGCGAGGTCCACGACCTCGCGAGCGACCTCTCGACCCGAGGCGGCCCAGACAGCAGCCGCTTCGGCTGCGCTGATTCCGTTCCGATCGGCCACGACCAGCACGGTGTTGACGTCGGCGAGCAAATGATCAGGCGCTTTCCGGACCTCGACCCTACGACGAGGAGCCAGGCCGAGCCCGGCGGCCCGGGCACGGACGCACTCGGGTGGAGCCCCGAGGTCCGTCGAAGCCCCGGGAATCCAGGTGTCATCCAGTTCCGCCCGGGTCCACGACCTGCCGGTGAAGTGCCGGTCGCGCGGCGCCAGCAAAGCGATGTCCGACGGCATCGCCGGCCGCACGTTCCAGGATCCGCGCAGCTCCGGACAGAGGAAGAGGAGCTCCGGGAAGAACCGTTCCACGCCATGAGCCATCATCCGCCACAGCAGGATGTGGTCGGGTGGGCTACCCGTGACATCTCCCGCGATGTAATCGTCGGGAGTCTGAAACAATTTGAGGATTCCCTCATCCGCCAGAAGACACCCGGTCCGGCGGGTGTCGTACTCGATGCCGGACAATTCGAGCCGGCGTCCCTGCCGAACGACCTCGGCGGCCACCAGGTCGGCGACCTGGTAATTGGCTTCCGTCACGCGATGGATCCACGCCATGGTCAACACGGCCGAGTCGCATTCCACGAACTCTCGTGCCGCTGCTTCCAGCAGATCCCGGAGCAGCTGGGACAGGTCACTGATGACCCGCCGGCGATCGACCGACATCTTCGCCGGCGCCAGTCGTCCGGTGAGGTTCACCACGACCCCGGACAACCCGCCGCGCTCGGACGAGAGCGCCCCTCGGGCAGCATCCGGTTCCACCACCAGGCCGTCCGCCAACAGCGCTCCGCCGTGCTCGCACCACGTCACCTGCGCGCCGTCCGGGGCCGCCGACCATGGCGTCAGATGCCCCGTGGCGTTGAACCCGAAGGTCTCCCCCTGGTGCGCTGCCCGGGGTCGGAGGACTCCGGCCTCCCAGTCCGTCCGCCGATCACCGTGCACCACCGAGGTGCCGAACTCCGCGACGGCCAGGAGGCGTTCGAGGACATCCAGACAGGACCACGACGCCCCGAGCTCGATGTCGTCCCGCAGGTACAGGCGGACCGTGGTGCCGGGACCGCAGGGCTTCTCCTTGCGTTCGACGATGCGGAAGAGGTGGCTCGGTCCGTAGATGGAGACCTCCAGCTTCGGGCCCAGCTCACCGGAGGCGGCCATGCGGCAGGTGGTCACCTGGATCTCGTCGGCGAGCATGAAGTAGCTCAGGACGCCGATGCCGAAGCGGCTGTTGGGGTACAGCTCGACGGGCGGGGAGGCCTTTCGCCACTCGGCGCGTTCGAGTTTGAAATCCAACTGCTCGGCGAAGCGGGCGCCGGCGTTGGAGAAGACGCCGCGCAACTCGGCCTCGCCCATGCCGACGCCGTTGTCCTGGCATTCCAGGTAGGCGCGGCCGTGCTCGTCCACACCCTGGCGGAACGCGATGCGGCCGTCGTAGGAGAAGCTTGCGCCCAGGGTGTTGGTGCGGTCCAGGTACTCGGCCCGGGCCCGGCGGTAGCGGCAGGCGTCGAGGGCGTTCTGGTAGAGCTCGCGGACGGCCAGGTCGCGGTCGCGGTACAGCTCGACGCCCATCAGCAGGCTGCGGACGCGGCGTTCGTCGAGGCGGAACCGCGCCCAGCCGGTGAAGGCTCCGGCGGCGGGGGCGGCCTCGTCGGAGGTGAGGCGGGTGGGCAGGGGGTGCGACGTGAGGACGCGGCGGACCGCGTGGAGGAGCTCGTCGGCCCTGGCCGTGTACTCGCGAAGGCCTTCGACCACCGCCTCGTGGTGGCACTCGGCGCGCAGCACGGGCAGGTCGTACGATCCGCCCCACACCGCCTCGTCCAGCGTCCGGCGCAGGGCGGCCAGGTCGACCTCGTGCGGAATGCCGAGGTGTTCGGCGACGATGTCGGGCAGGGCGGTGGTCTCGATGGCGGTGCCGAAGGCGAGGGCGAGCAGCAGCGCCAACCTCACCTCGCGGACGTGCTGTTCGCCCGGGGCCCGCAGGTGGTCGTCGGTGCTGAGGCCCGCGAGGTAGTCCCGGTTGGTGACGTCCGGGCCTCGGCGGAGGCCGTGCAGGAGGGAGCTGATCCGCTTCGGCGAGAAGGTCTCGCCGAGGGACGACAGCGCGGGCAGCCGGTCGAGGAGCTCGCCCACGCCGTCGGGGTCGGCGAGGTCCTCGTGCTGGTCGAGCCAGCGGTGGTAGAGCCACCAGCCGAGGGGCGCGGCGGACTCGGGCCGGGTCCGGGCCCGGTGGGTGAGCAGGTCGTGGGACTCGATGAACTGCTCGTACGCCGCCCGGTCGCCGTCGGGTGCCGGGGACGGCTGGAGGTCGGTCGGGCGGACACCGGCCCGTGCGGCGGCCAGGTGCAGGGAGCGGACCCGGTAGAGGAAGGGCAGCACTGCCAGCAGTGCGGCCTCGGCCGGGTAGAGGTCGAGGCGGTCGTCGCCGAGCAGCCAGCCGACCCGCGAGGCGAAGCGGACCGCGATCCCCGGGTCCTGCCAGGGGTCGTCCGCCAGGTCGACCAGGTCCCGTAGTCGGGCGAGTTCGCGGACGGCTTCGAGTGCCGCTCCCCGGTAGGGTTCAGCGTCCCGGTCGGCCCGTACGTGCTGCCAGGCTCGGGAGTCGGCGGCGCTGTGCACCCAGAGGTCGTCCGTGTCGGTGACGGCCGGGCGCGGCCCGCCCAGGTACAGGTTCTCGATGTGCGCGGCCTGGACGGGCACCCCGTGCACCGTGCCGTTGATCGTGGTCACGTTGGTCGTGTTCAAGGTGTCGGCCACCGTTCGCGCCCCTCCCCGAGTGCAGGGAACGAGCGTAGGGCAAGCGCGGTTCAGGTCGCGGTGCCGAGGGTGACGCGCTTGGCGTCCGCCGCTGCCGGTGGGGTGGCGCCGATGTCGGAGACGGTGGCGGTGAGGACGGCGGCGGCGCCGGGGATCCAGTTGACGGTCTTGGACTGGACGACGAGCTGGCGGTGCTGCGGCGTCCCGTCGCAGATCACGTCGGCTTCGGCGGTCCGGCTGGAGCCGAAGGCGATGGCGGAGGAGTCCTCGGGGTCCTTCTGGTCCACCGAGACGGTGAGCGAGCGGGCTTCGGCCGCGATGGTGCAGAGGTAGTCGACGTCGACGCGGAGGCGGCCGGGCAGTTTCGGGTCGATCGTGGCGCTGCCGAGGGTCACCGCCGTGGCAGCCGTGACAGGCGGCACGGCCGTGGCAGTCGGGGCCGGATCGTCGGCCCGGGCGGGCGCGGTGAGGCCGGTGAGGGCCGTGGTGATTACCGTCAGGGCGATCCACCGTTGCACTGCAACCTCCCGGGGCCGAGAACGTGTTGCGGCCGACGCTAACCGTCCGGCCGGGGGGCCGCGCGCCGAGGCCGTCCGATCGTCGTACGGACGGCCTCGGCGCTGCGCTCACCGCCGCCGGAGCCAGACCGCCCAGGTCAGCCCCGAGCAGAGCACGTACGCCGCCAGGAAGCCCAGGTACGCCGTGTCCCCGTTGTGGCTGGTGAGGAAGGACTGGCGGAACGCCAGGTTCACCAGCACACCGCCGAAGGCCCCGATCGCCCCGGCCAGCCCGATCAGTGCCGCGGAGCGGCGTCTGGAGTCGGCCTCGGCGGCGGCCGGATCGGCGCCGGCCGCGACCGCCGACCGGGCGACGCCCTGGTAGTGCGCCGGGATCAGCTTGTACGTCGAGCCGTTTCCGATGCCGCTGAGCACGAACAGCGCGATGAACCCGGTCAGGAACAGCGGCAGCGAGCCCGCCCGCGACGCGCCCAGGACGACCGCCGTCCCGGCGCCCATCCCGAGGAAGGTGCACAGCGTGACCACCGCCCCGCCGTACCGGTCGGCGAGCCGTCCGCCGACCGGCCGCAGCAGCGAGCCGAGCAGCGGCCCGAGGAAGGTGAGCGCGGCCGCCTTGGCCGGGGTGTCGAAGCGCTCGTGGAACTGCACCTGCAGGACCTGCCCGAAGGCGAAGCCGAAGCCGATGAACGAGCCGAACGTCCCGACGTACAGCGTCGAGACGGCCCAGCCGTACGGATCCCGGGCCACCTCCCGCAGGGCCCGCCCTTCGCCGGCGCCGGACACCGCCAGGTTGTCCATCCGCCACCACGCGCCCGCCGCCGCGAGCACGATCAGCGGCAGGTAGAGCAGCGGCAGCAGGCGGGGGTGGGCGGCGCCGGCGGTGGACAGCACCAGCAGTCCGAGCAGTTGCACGGCCGGTACGCCGAGGTTGCCGCCGCCCGCGTTGATGCCGAGCGCCCAGCCCTTGAGCCGGTGCGGGTAGAAGGCGTTGATGTTGGCCATCGACGAGGCGAAGTTGCCGCCGCCGACGCCGGCCACGCAGGCGACCGCCAGCAGCGTGCCGTAGCCGACTCCGGGTTCCAGCACGGCGGCCGCGAGCCCGGTGGGCACGAGCAGCAGCAGGGCGCTGACCACCGTCCAGTTGCGGCCGCCGAAGCGGGCCACGGCGAAGGTGTAGGGCAGCCGCAGCAGGGCGCCGAGTGCGGTCGGGAGGGCGGTGAGCGTGAACTTCCCCGCGGTGTCGATGTGGTACTCGGGCCCGAGGAAGAGGACGAGCACCGACCAGAGGCTCCACACCGAGAAGCCGATGTGCTCGGAGAGCACGGAGAAGACCAGGTTGCGGCGGGCGATCCGGGCGCCTGCGCGCTGCCAGAACTCCTCGTCCTCCGGATCCCAGCCGGCCGCCGGGGCGGGCGATCCGGTGGCCAGGACGGCCGTCATGCCGCGGCCTCCTCGGGGGCGACCCGCACCGGCCAGCGCCGCAGCACGGCGGGGGCGCCGTCGGGTGCGGTGTCCTCGTCCAGGCAGCGCCCGTCGGTGAGGTCGTAGACCTGCTTGTACATCGGCGAGATGAGCGTCGGCCGGTCGCCGCGGCTGCCGAGCAGGCCCCGGGAGAGGACCGGGGCGCCGCTGAACGGGTCGAGGTTGTCGACGGCGTGGAGCCGCCCGGCGCGGTCCCGGAAGAGGGCGACCTGCGCCGCCTCCGGCAGCAACACGGCGACGCCGCGGCCGGGTTGAAGGTCGGCGAGGGTGCAGACGGTCTGCCAGCGGGTACCGTCGTGGATCTGTACGGTCACGGGGTGAGCACCTCCAGTCGGGCCCCGGCGACGAGCACCGGGGCAGCGAGGGTGTGGCCGGCCTCGCCGGGACGGGCGGGGCGGATCTGGCCGCGTTCGGGGACGAAGGTCACGGCGGGGTCGGGGGCGCCGGGCGCGTTGACGAAGGAGGCGAAGCGCCGCAGCCGCTCGGGGTCGGCCAGGGTCTCGGCCCATTCGTCCCGGTAACCGTTGATGTGACGAGCCATCAGTTCGTCCAGCTCGGCGGCGATGCCGAGCGAGTCGTCCAGCACGACGGCCCGCAGGTGGTCCAGGCCGCCCGCCAGCCGCTCCAGCCAGACCGAGGTGCGTTCGAGCCGGTCGGCGGTGCGGATGTAGAACATCAGGTAGCGGTCGATGGTGCGGATGAGCGTCTCGCGGTCGAGGTCGGCGGCGAGCAGGTCGGCGTGGCGCGGGGTCATGCCGCCGTTGCCGCCGACGTACAGGTTCCAGCCGGCCGAGGTGGCGATGATGCCGAAGTCCTTGCTCTGCGCCTCCGCGCACTCGCGGGCGCAGCCGGAGACGGCGGCCTTGAGCTTGTGCGGCGAGCGCAACCCCCGGTAGCGCAGCTCCAGTTCGATGGCGAGGGTGGTGGAGTCCTGGACGCCGAAGCGGCACCAGGTCTCGCCGACGCAGGACTTCACGGTGCGCAACGACTTGCCGTAGGCGTGCCCGGACTCGAACCCGGCTTTGACCAACTTGCTCCAGATGACGGGCAGTTGGTCGACGGTCGCGCCGAACATGTCGATCCGCTGGCCGCCGGTGATCTTGGTGTAGAGCCCGTGGTCGCGGGCGATCTCGCCGATCGTGATCAGGCCCTCGGGGGTGATCTCGCCGCCGGGCACCCGGGGGACGACCGAGTACGAGCCGTTGCGCTGCAGGTTGGCGAGGAAGTGGTCGTTGGAGTCCTGCAGCGCGGCCTGCTCGCCGTCCAGGATGTGGCCGTTGCCGAGGCTGGCCAGGATGGAGGCGACGGTCGGCTTGCAGACCTCGCAGCCCTCACCGCCGCTGCCGTGTCGGGTGAGCAGTTCGGAGAAGCTTGCGATCCCCGTCACCCGGACGATCTCGTACAACTCGGCGCGGGTGTGCGCGAAGTGCTCGCACAGGCCCTTGACCGTGCTGACCCCGGCGGCCTCCAGTTCCTCGGTGACGACGGTGCCGAGCTGCTTGAGGCAGCTGCCGCAGCCGGTGCCGGCCCGGGTGCACTTCTTGACGGCGGCGACGCTGTCGCAGCCCTGGTCGCGGACGGCGGCGCGCACCGCGCCCTGGGTGACGTTGTGGCAGGAGCAGAGCACCGCGTCGTCGGGCAGGGCGACCGGGCCGGCGGCGCCCGCGAACCCGGCGGGCAGGACGAGCTGTTCGGGGGCGACAGTGAGCGGCTTTCCGCCGACGGCGAGCGGGCGCAGGGTGCCGTAGCCGTCGGTGTCGCCGACCAGCACGCCGCCGAGCAGCGCGCCGTCGGCTCCGATGACGAGCTTGCGGTAGACGCCGCTGCGGCTGTCGCTGTAGAGCACGTCGAGCGCGCCGTCGACGGTGCCGTGCGGATCGCCGAAGCTGGCGACGTCGACGCCGAGCAGTTTGAGCTTGGTGGAGGTGTCGGCGCCGGTGAAGCCCGCGCCGGCGGGGCCGGAGCCTTCGCCGTCGAGCGCGGCGAGGGTGCGGGCCGCCGTCTCCGCCATCTGGTAGCCGGGGGCGACGAGGCCGTAGACCCGGCCGTCGGCGGCCTGGGCGCACTCGCCGATGGCGAGGATCGCCGGATCCTCGGTGCGGCAGTGCGCGTCGACGACGACGCCGCCGCGCCCGCCGACCGGCAGGCCGCAGTCACGGGCGAGCTGGTCGCGGGCGCGCACGCCGGCCGAGAACACCACGAGGTCGGCGGCCAGTTCGCGCCCGTCGGAGAGGGCGAGGCCGCGGACCCGGCCGTCCGGGCCGGTCAGCACGCCGCTCGCGCCGGCGCTGGTGTGGACGGTGACGCCGAGGTCCTCGATCTTGCGGCGCAGCGTAGCGCCGCCGCCGTCGTCCACCTGGACGGCCATCAGCCGGGGCGCGAACTCCACGACGTGGGTGTCCAGTCCGCCGGCCCGCAGCGCGCCGGCCGCCTCCAGCCCGAGCAGGCCGCCGCCGACGACCACGCCCACCGCGGCGGCCTCGGCCCCGGCGCGGATGGCGTCGACGTCCTCGATGGTGCGGTAGACGTGGCAGCCGTTGGCGTCCGTGCCGGGCACCGGCGGTACGAAGGGCACCGAGCCGGTGGCCAACACCAGGGCGTCGTAGTGGACTTCGGTGCCGGAGCGGGTGTGCACCAGGTGCCGGCGCCGGTCGATCGCGGTGGCCGGGTCGGCCAGGCGCAGGTCGATGCCGTGCTCGGCGAGGAAGCCGGCCGGGCAGAGGGTGAGGTCCTCGGCGGTGCTCCCGGCGAACAGCGAGCCGAGGTGAACCCGGTCGTACGCGGGCCGGGGCTCCTCGGCGAGCACGGTGACCCGCCAGGCGCGCGCGGCCGGCTGCTCGGCCCAGGCTTCCAGGAAGCGCTGGCCGACCATGCCGTGGCCGACCAGGACGAGGTCCCGGATCCGGTCGTGGGGGCGTGTCGTCATCGCGTTTCTCCTCGGGTGAGCAGGTGCAGGGGGTGGCCGGCGAGTGCGGTGTCGTCGGCGAAGGCGCCGGCCAGCGCGTCCACGGTGGCCAGGTCGCCGAGCAGGATGGCGCCGACCAGGCGGTCGCCGCGCAGGACGAGCTTCTTGTAGCTGCCGCGGGTGGCGTCGGTGAGCCGCAGCACGTCGAGGCCCGGGTCGAGGGTCTCGTCGACGGTGCCGAAGGCCGCGTACTCCAGTCCGCCGGTGCTGAGCCGGGCGCGCGGGCGGGTGCCGGGGTAGCGGGCGTCGGGTTCGGCGCCGGAGAGCCGGCGGGCGAGCACGTCGGCCTGCTCCCAGGCGGGGCCGGCCAGGCCGTGGACGGTGCCGCGGTGTTCGGCGCAGTCGCCGATGGCGTGGACGTGCGGGGCGGCGGTGAGGCGGTCGTCCACCAGCACGCCGGTGGCGACGGGCAGTCCGGCGGCGTGCGCGAGGGCGGTGCGCGGGCGGGTGCCGCAGGCCAGGACGACCAGGTCGCAGTCGAGCCGGTAGCCACTGGCCAGTTCGACGGCGCCGACCCGCTCCCGGGCGCCGGCCGGGGCCCCCGGGCCGCCGTGCACGGCCCGGGCGCGGTTGCCGGTGTAGCACTCGACGCCGAGTGCCCGCAGCCGCTCCCGCAGCACCGTGGCCGCCTCGTGGTCGAGTTGACGTTCGATCAGATGCGGTGCCTGGTGGACGATCTCGGTCCGGACGCCGAGCGCGGCCAGCGCCCGGGCGGCGCTCACCCCGAGCACCCCGCCGCCGATCACCACGGCCCGCCGGGCGCCGACGGCCTCCTCGGCCAGCCGGGCGCAGTCCTCCAGGGTGCGCAGCGTGTGCACGCCCTCGACCAGGCCGTGCCCGTCGGCCCGGCGCAGTCCGCGGACGGGCGGCAGCACCGGGTTGGCGCCGGTGGCGAGGACCAGTTCGTCCCAGCCCTCGACGCCGCCGTCCGCGAGCCGCAACGTCCGGGCGGCGGGATCGACCGCCACCACCTCGCAGCCGGGCCGCGCCCGGGCCCCGCCGAGCGGCAGCGCGATCGCCTCCGCGTCGTACCGCCCGGTCAGCACCTCGGCGAGCAGCACCCGGTTGTACGGGCCGCGCGGCTCGGCGCCGTACACCGTGACGGTGCCGGGCCCGCCGAGCGCGCCGTAGCGCTCGGCGAAGCGGGCGGCCGCCATGCCGCCGCCGACCACGGCGATCCTGGGGCTCATCGGGAGGCCGCCCGGTGCGCGGGCTCCACCCGGACGGCGCAGAGCTTGAACTCCGGCATCCGCGACACCGGGTCGAGCGCCGGATTGGTGAGGCTGTTGGCCCGGCCGGCGCCGGCCCAGTGGAAGGGCATGAAGACGGTGTCCGGCCGGATCGCGTCGGTGATCCGCGCCGGGGCGACGGCCCGGCCGCGCCGGCTGGTGACCGCGACGGGCTCGCCGTCCGCGATCCCGAGCCGCTCGGCGAGCCGCGGGTGGAGTTCGACGTACGGGCCGGGCGCCGCCGCGTTGAGCTCGGCGACCCGGCGGGTCTGCGCGCCGCTCTGGTACTGGGCGAGCACCCGGCCGGTGGTCAGGTACAGCGGGTACGCGTCATCCGGCTCCTCGCCGGCCGGGCGGTGGGTGACGGCGGCGAAGCGGGCCCGGCCGTCCGGGGTGGCGAAGCGGTCCAGGAAGAGCCGCCGGGTGCCCGGGTGGTCCTCGGCCGGGCAGGGCCAGAACACGCCGTCCTCGGCGGCGATCCGGGCGTAGCTGATGCCCGCGTAGTCGGCGTCGCCGCCGGCCGAGGCGCGCCGCAGCTCGTCGAAGGCCTGCTCGGCCTCGACCGGGAAGCCGTCCGCCACGCCGAGCCGGGCGGCCAGTTCGCGGAGCACCCACAGTTCGCTGCGGACGCCCTCGGGCGGGTCGACGGCGCGGCGGCGCAGGATCACCCGGCCCTCCAGGTTGGTGGTGGTGCCGTCCTCCTCGGCCCACTGGGTGACCGGCAGCACGACGTCGGCGAGCCGGGCCGTCTCGGAGAGCACCAGGTCGGCGACGACCAGCAGGTCCAGGGCGCGCAGCCGTTCGGTGACGTGCCCGGCGTGGGGCGCGGACACCGCCGGGTTGGAGCCGGCCAGCAGCAGCGCCCGGACGCCGCCGGGGCGGCCGAGGCCGTCCAGCAGCTCGTACGCGGACGTGCCCGGGCCGGGGATCGTCGCCGGGTCGACGCCCCAGACGGCGGCGACGTGGGCGCGGGCCGCCGGGTCCTCGATCGAGCGGTAGCCCGGCAGTTGGTCGGCCTTCTGGCCGTGCTCGCGCCCGCCCTGGCCGTTGCCCTGGCCGGTCAGGCAGCCGTAGCCGCTGTACGGGCGGCCGGCGTTGCCGGTGGCCAGGCAGAGGTCGATCCAGGCGCCGACGGTGTCGGTGCCCTTGCTGTGCTGTTCCGGGCCCCGCGCGGTGAGCACCATGCCGGTCTCCGCCGTGCCGAACAGCCGTGCCGCCTCCTGGAGTCGGTGGACGGCCACACCGGTGATCCGCTCCACCCGGTCCGGCCAGTGGGCCATCGCCGAGGCCCGCGCCCCGTCGAAGCCGGTGGTCCGCTCGGCGACGAACCCCTCGTCGACCAGGCCGTCCGCGATCACCAGGTGCAGCAGGCCGAGGGCCAGCGCCAGGTCCCCGCCGGGTCGGGGCTGCAGGTGCAGGTCGGCCAGTTCGGCGGTCCGGGTGCGGCGCGGGTCGACCACGATCAACGTGCCGCCGTTCTCCCGCAGTTCGCGGAGGTAGCGGACGGCCGGCGGCATCGTCTCGGCCGGGTTGCCGCCGACCAGGATCAGGCAGCCGGTGTGCGGGATGTCCTCGAGCGGGAACGGCAGCCCCCGGTCCAGGCCGAACGCCCGGCGGTGCGCGGCGGCGGCCGAGGACATGCAGAACCGGCCGTTGTAGTCGATGTTGGCGGTGCCCAGCACCACCCGGGCGAACTTGCCCAGCAGGTAGGCCTTCTCGTTGGTCAGGCCGCCGCCGCCGAACACGCCCACGGCGTCCGGCCCGTGCTCGGCCCGCGTCCTCGCCAGCCCGTCGGCCACCCGGTCCAGCGCCTCCGGCCACCCGGCCGAGCGCAGCGGCCCGCCCGGGCGGTCGCGCAGCAGCGGTCCGGTCAGCCGGACGTTCCGGGCGAGCAGCGCGGGCGCCGAGCGGCCCTTGCCACAGAGCGCGCCGCGGTTCACCGGGAAGTCCGGGCGCTCCAGCACCGTGACCGGGGCGTCCGCCGTCGGGCCGGCCAGCCGCATGCCGCACTGCAGCGAGCAGTACGGGCAGTGCGTGTCGGTGGCGGCCGCGCCGGTCGCGCCGGCCGGGTGGGCCGGGTCGCTCAAGCCGGTCAGGCCGCTCGGGGCGGCCACACCGGCGGTGGGGCTGGTCAACGTCATGCCGAGAAAGGTCGCCGCCCGCTGTTTCGCGGCCGGGTCACGGATGTTGCGGCAGCGGAACGCGTCGCTCACGGCGCCCGGGCACCGGGGTGCACGGCCGGACATCTGCCGTCATCGCGGCGGCACTTTCGCTTACCCGCAGGTGACGGCCGGGCAACGCCGCCGTAACACGCACGCCCCAGGCTGACCGGCATGGCAACCCTCCCCCAGCCCGGACCGCTCACCGGCTTCACCGTCGGGGTCACCGCGGCCCGCCGCCGCGAGGAGCTCACCGCCCTGCTCGCCCGGCGCGGCGCGCAGGTCGTCGAGGCACCGGTGCTGCGCATCCTGCCGCTCGCCGACGACCTCGCCCTGCGCGAGGCCACCGACCGCTGCCTGGCCGCCCCGCTCGACTACGTGGTGGCCACCACCGGCGTCGGCTGGCGCGGCTGGATGAGCGCCGCCGAGGGCTGGGGCCGGGGCGCCGCGCTCGCCGATGCCTGCCGGGGCGCGGTGGTGCTCAGCCGCGGGCCCAAGGCCACCGGCGCGGTCCGCGCCAGCGGGCTGGACGAGGGGTACTCCCCCGACAGCGAAGCCACCGGCGAACTCCTCACCTGGCTGCTCGCCCGCCCGCTCACCGGGCGCCGGATCGCCGTCCAGGAACACGGCGTGCGCCTCGACGCCTTCGCGGCGGCGCTGCGCGAACGCGGCGCCGAGGTGATCTCCGTCCCGGTGTACCGCTGGGCGCCCCCGGAGGACCCGGGTGCCGTCCGCCGGCTGCTCGACCAGACGGTACGCCGCCAACTGCACGCGCTCACCTTCACCAGCGCCCCCGCCATCACCGCCCTCCTCACCGCCGCCGAGGCCGAGGGCCGGTACGAGGCGCTGCTCGACGCCCTGCGCGCGGACGTCCTGCCGGTCTGCGTCGGCACCCTGTGCGCCCGCCCGCTCACCGACCTCGGACTGCCCGCCGTCCACCCCGAACGCGGCCGGCTCGGCGCGCTGGTCCGGCTGCTCGCGGACGTCCTCCCGGGCCGCGGCAAGCGCGAAGTCACCGTCGCCGGGCAGCTGTTGACCCTCCAGGGGAACGCCGCACTGGTCGACGGGCAGAGCCACCTGCTCAGCCCGCTCGGCGCCGCCGTCCTGCGCGCCCTCGCCGAACGCCCCGGCCGGGTCCTCAGCCGCGCCGAACTCCTCCGCGCCGCCTGGCCGGACGTCTCCGCCGACGAGCACGCCGTCGAAGCCGCCATCGGCCGCCTGCGGGCCGCGCTCGGGCCGCACGCCGCACTGATCCGCACCGTCCCCAAACGCGGCTACCGGCTGGCGGCGGGCTGATGCTGCTCGCCGTCGCGCACGGCAGTCGGGACGCGGCGGCATCCGCCGCAACGCACGCCCTGCTGAGGGTGGTTCGCTCGCTCCGCCCCGAACTGGCCGTCCGCTGCTGCTTCCTGGACCTCGCCCGACCGTCGCTCGACGAGGCGATCGCCCAACTCGCCGACCGGCAACCGATCCTGGTTCCACTCCTCCTCGGCACCGGCTACCACCTGCGGGTCGACCTCCCGGCCGCCCTCGCCGCCGCCGGCCTTCCCCGCTCCCGGCTCGCCCCCTCCCTCGGCCCGCACCCGCTGCTCTCCGACGCCCTCGCCGACCGCCTCGCCGAAGCCGGCGCCCCGCCCGACGCCCCCGTGGTCCTCGCCGGAGCCGGCTCCTCCGACCCCACCGCGCTCGCCGACACCACCCGCATGGCCCACCTCCTGGCCACCCGCCTCGACCGCCCCGTCACCGCCGCCCACCTCTCGGCAGCCACCCCCACCCCCCACCAGGCCGTCACCGCCCTCCACACCGCCGGCCACCCGCACGTGGCGCTCGCCACCTACCTCCTCGCCCCGGGCTTCTTCGCCCGCCGCGCGGCCACCACGGCGGCGGCGTGGACCAGCGCCCCACTCGCGGCCCACCCGGCCGTGGCACGGCTGGTGCTCCACCGCTACGACGAGGCGCGCGCGTACTCCGAACTCCGTACGGCCGCCTGACCGGCTCCGCCGCCACGGGGTGCACACGAACCGGCCGGTGGTGAGAATGGCGGCGGCGGGGCGGACGGAGAACGGAGTCGCTGGTGAAGGCATTACCGCGTGGCCTGGCCGCGCTTCTCGCCGCGCTCGCCGTCGTCACCACGGGCGTCCTCACCACGGGCGCGAGCCCCTCGCCGTCGGACTCGGCGTCGCCCACGCCCGCGCCCACGCCGTCGCCTACGCCTTCTTCGCCGACGGGAAGCACCAGCACCCCAGCGGAACGGGCCATCTCCCTGAAACCGGCCGCCGGGCCCCGGGACGGGACGGTTCAGGTGACGTTGTCCGGCTTCCAGAGCTGCCGATCGCCCGGGGAGATCTCCTACCCCCTTGCTGTCCAGCTGACCTGGGACGATCCGAGCACGGTCCTCACGACCCTCCAGCCCAGCGGCGATCAGCCCCCGACGACCGGGGCCTTCACGGTGCCCGACGGGGCCAAGGACGGCCCGCACACCGTCACGGCGACGTGCGGGGCCACCGGCCGCGCGGTGTCCACCACGTTCACCGTCGCGCCGGCCACTCTGACGGCGGATCCGTCCCAGGGGACGCCGGGGTCCGCCACGACCCTGTCCGGGAGCGGCTTCGCCTGCCCCCCGAACGACACCGTCGCCCTGACCTGGGACACGGCCGCACCCCCCGGCTCCGGCAGGCCCGACGCCGACGGATACTTCAGCACCAGCCTCACCGTGCCCCCGAACGCCACCGACGGTGACCACGTCATCGGGGCGTACTGCGCGGCGGAACCGCGGATCAAAGCCGAAACCCGTCTCCGTGTCCAGGCCGCCCCCGGGCCCACCACTCCCTCCCCGACGCCGATCCGGCCCTCACCGGTCCACACCATGACCGCGGCGCCCGGCGCCTCCGTGCGCGTCTCCGGCCGGCCGGACGCCTGCCCCGCGAACGCCGGGCCGCGCCAGGTCGTGCTCTCCTGGGACGACGGGCCGAGGACGCGCCCGCTCACGGTCGACGCCTCAGGAGAGTTCCAGGCGACCGCCACCATCCCGCCGGGCACGCCCACGGGCCCTCACCGGGTCACCGTGGAATGCGCGGACACCCACGCGGTGACCGAGACCGTCCCGGTCATGGTCGCCCGACAGACCCCAGCGAAGACCAACAGCCTGCTCTGGATCGTCCTCGGGGTGGTCCTGGCGGTCGCACTGGCGGCCTTCGGGCTGCGCCGCGTCCTGCGGGCGGGTGCGGCGGCGGGTGTGGGCGGCGCCTCGGAGGCGGGAAGTACCTCGGGGGCGGGAAGCACCTCGGCTGCAGGAGGCCCGTCACCTGCCGTGACGGCTCAGGCGGGCGTGTGGGGCCCGGCCCGTGTGGAACTGACCGACCAGGGAGATCCCGCCACGCCCGGGCGCAGCGTCCGGCTGGAGCCGCATGTGGACAAGGGCCGGCAGAACATCGAGGAGGTACGCGATGACGATGGTCGCGACGGATGACCCGTACAGTCTGGGGACGTTCCTGGGAGCCGCCGAACCGCTCACCGACGCCCTCCGCCGGCAGGACGCGATCACGGCCCTGAGCGGCCTCGACAAGGCCCTGTTCCGGGCGGCCACGCAGCAGGCGGCGAGTGTCGTCCACGGGTTCCTGGGCCTGGACATGGTCGACCTGGTGGCCGGCGGCTGGCGCACCCACGCGGGACTCACGGCGGCCGCGCGGAGCACCTGCGCCGCCCCGGGCAGCGAGGAGGTGGTCGCACTGCTGGAGCACCGGGTCAAGTCCGTGCACCACCCGACGGTGAACGTGCTGGTCGACGGCGCTTCGGTGGGCACCCTCGCGGTGGACATCGAGGTGGTGTTCGACCTCAACGGGATCGTGGCCGTCGTACGCGGGGGCCGGCTGGTGGCGGTGCGGGCGGGTTACTGCAAGGCCAAGGCCACGCTGGCCGTCGAGAAGATCCCGGTGGCGAGCCGTCAGGGGCAGTTCGACCTCCCGGGCGGCGTCCGGTGGCGCCGGGGCGTGACGCTCCACCACTGCCCGCCGGTGCCGCCGACGGCACCGCCAGGCTTCACCCCGTGACAGGGTGGGCGAATGACGACGAGCCGCGAGTACTCATCCGATCTCCACACCAGACCGTGGTCGGACACCGCCCCGGCCCACGGAGATCTCCTTGCGGCGAGGGCACTCGCCTACGCCCCCTGCGGGCTCACTTGCTCGCAGCCCGTACCCGAGGCCGAAGGTGCCGCTTACGCCGCCCACGAGTTCACCCTTGACGGCCTCTCCATCCGGTTCCGTGCGGCCAAGACGACCCCCACCAAGGTCGGCCAGTTCGTCACCGTCTGGAAGAGGTCCCCGGCCGGGCCCATCCGGCCCTTCGACGCCACGGACCCCGTCGACCTCTTCGTCATCAGCACCCGCGACCACCACCACTTCGGCCAGTTCGTCTTTCCCATGGACGCGTTTCGCCGACACGGTGTCGTATCGGCGAACGGTTCCGGTGGGAAACGGGCCTTCCGCGTCTACCCGCCCTGGGTGACCACGACCAATCGCCAGGCCGGCAGCGCGCAAGCGTGGCAACTGGACTACTTCCTGCACCTGCACCAGGACGGGTCTGTCGACCTGGCCCGCGCCCACGAGCTCTACCACCCGCAGGACGGCGCCGGCACAAGGCAACTCCCCTATCCGTCCCGCTGGTAGCTGCCCAGCGCGTAGAGCGGCAACCGCGGTTTGGTGCGGTGCGCGGATCCAGCCGGTCCAGCGGGTCCATGCCGGCCAGGGCAGTGGCGGCCCTTGTTAGCCTGACCGACATGTTAATGAGAACTCCGGATTCCCGTCCCCAACGGGCGCTGATCACCGCCAGTTTCATCAGCAGGGTCGGCAACGGCCTCTTCAACACCGCGGCCGTCCTCTACTTCACGCTGGTCGTGCACCTGCCCGCCACCCAGGTGGGAGCAGGCCTGACCATCGCCGGCCTCTGCGGCCTGGCGGCCGGCATACCGGCGGGGAACCTGGCCGACCGGTACGGGCCGCGCACGGTCTGGCTGTCGGCCCTCGTCATGCAGGCGGCCACCATGGCGGCCTTCGTCCTCATCGACAGCTGGCTCGCGTTCACCCTCGTCGCCACCCTGGACCGGCTCGCCGCCACCGCGGCCGGTGCGGCGGGCGGCGCGCTCATCGCCAGGGTCGGCGGCGGACGCCCGGCCGCCTTCCGGGCCCGGCTGCGCACCTTCGTCAACCTCGGCGTGGTCGTCGGCACCCTGGGCGCGGCCGTCGCGCTGCAGATCAACACCCGCCCCGCGTACACCGCACTGATCCTCGCCAACGCCGCCAGCTTCGCCGGGGCCGCACTGATCGCCTTCCTGGGCGTGCCGAACTACCGACCTCTGCCCCGGCCCCGGGAACACCGCCAGTGGTCCGTCCTGGCCGACCGGCCGTACGTGTCCTTCGTCGCGCTCTACAGTGCGATGGGGCTGCAGTACCAGGTGATTTCGCTGCTGCTGCCGATCTGGCTCGGCACCCACACCGACGCACCGCGCTGGACGGTGGCGGCGGTGTACGCGATCAACAGCGGCGTGTGCGTGCTGCTGCAGAGCCGGGTCGGGTCAAAGGTGGAGACCCCACGGCAGGGCGGCCGTGCGTTCCGCCTCGCGGGGCTCCTGTTCCTCCTCAGCTGCCCGCTGATGGCCCTGACGGCGGACGTTCCCGCGTGGGTCGCACCGGTACTCACGGTCCTTGCGGTGTGCATCCACAGCGTCGGAGAGGTGTGGGAGTCCTCGGGCGGCTACGCGCTCGGGTACGGACTCGCCCCCGAACACGCCCAGGGTCAGTACCAGGGTCTCTTCGGCGTCGGCTTCGACGCCGGCCAGGCCCTCGCGCCACTGGTCCTCACCGGAGCCGTACTCGCGCTGGGCCACACCGGCTGGCTCCTCCTCGGCGCCCTCTTCGCGGCCGTGGGCGCAGCAGGCCCGCCAGTGGCCGCGTGGGCCGAGCGCAGCCGGCTAGAAGTCTCCTGAAGATCTTGTTGTTGGTGGAGGGGTGTCCCCGGGTGGGGATGCCCCTCTGTCGTTATGCGGTGGTGGGGGTGAGGGTCCAG